>NZ_JBSFRB010000015.1:0-99446 GCF_053589015.1 Streptomyces sp. NPDC003393
TCCACCCCATCGGGGGCGCCCCCCCCCCCCGCCCCCCGCCCCTGATGTCTGTACTGGTCCGGTGATGCCCGTCGGGTCCGGCTCAGTCGTCCGAGGAATCCTCGTCGTCGCCGTCCGGACCCGTCCGGGGATCGGTCTCCGGGCCCGTCCCGCTCTCCGGCCTCGGAGGTTTCGGCGGCCGGGTCCGTCCGCCGGGGCTGTCCCGCAGGTAGGGGCCGCCCTCGCCGCCGTCCGCCGTGGCGTGCCCGCCGGACGACGGACCACCGCCGTCCCGGCGCCGCAGGTACCGCTCGAACTCGCGGGCGATCGCCTCACCCGACGCCTCCGGCAGCTCGGCGGTGTCCCGGGCCTCCTCCAGCGTCTGGACGTACTCGGCGACCTCGCTGTCCTCGGCGGCCAGCTGGTCCACGCCCACCTGCCAGGCGCGCGCGTCCTCGGGCAGCTCGCCCAGCGGGATCCGCAGGTCCAGCAGGTCCTCCAGGCGGTTGAGCAGGGCCAGCGTGGCCTTCGGGTTGGGCGGCTGCGACACGTAGTGCGGGACGGCCGCCCACAGCGAGACCGCCGGCACACCCGCGTGCGTGCACGCCTCCTGGAGGACGCCGACGATGCCCGTGGGCCCTTCGTACTTGGTCTCCTCCAGGTCCATCCGGCGGGCCAGGTCCGCGTCGGATGTGGTCCCGCTGATCGGGACCGGACGTGTGTGCGGGGTGTCGCCGAGCAGCGCACCCAGGATGACCACCAGCTCCACGCCCAGTTCGTGCGCGAAACCGAGCAGCTCGTTGCAGAACGATCGCCAGCGCATGGACGGTTCGATCCCGCGGACCAGCACCAGGTCACGCGGCTTCTCGCCGCCGATCCTGACCACCGACAGCCGCGTCGTCGGCCACGTGATCTTTCGCACGCCGCCGTCCATGAACACCGTGGGGCGGTTCACCTGGAAGTCGTAGTAGTCCTCGGCGTCCAGCGCCGCGAACACCTCGCCCTTCCACTCCCTCTCGAGATGCGCGACCGCGGTGGAGGCGGCGTCGCCGGCATCGTTCCAGCCCTCGAACGCGGCCACCATGACCGGGTCGATCAGCTCGGGAACCCCCTCGAGCTCGATCACCCAGTGCCTCCTTCCGACGTGCCCTCGCCTGACCCACCAACCTTACGGCGTGCCGTGGGGGCGCCCGCAGCCCCCTTGCACGGGGGAGTGAACGCATCACTGCCCCGTCCGAGACGGTCGAACACCCGTGATCCGGACCTCCGGACCCGCGACGGCCAGGGCCGGCCCCCGGCACGGCGGGGGCCGGCGCGCGGTCCTCGGGCCACCAGGGCCCGGCCCCGCCCCACGGCCACCAGGGTCACTTCCGGTCGAGCACTTCCCGGACCTTGGCCCGCACCTCGTCCGTGGCCAGGCCGCGGATCGTCAGCGTCGTACGGCGGCGCAGCACGTCGTCCGGCGTCTCGGCCCACTCGTGGTCCCGGGCCCACACGACCTGCGCCCAGATCTCCGGGGCGTCCGGGTGGACCCGCTCGCCCAGCTCCGGGTCCTCGTTGGCCAGCCGGGCGATGTCGAACGCCAGCGAGCCGTAGTGCGTGGCCAGGTGCCGGGCGGTGTCCGCGGCCATCCGCGGGCCGGGCGCCGGACGGTCCACCAGCAGCCGGTGCGCCACCGCGCGCGGGTTGGCGATGCCGGGCAGCGGCAGCTTCCTCGGCAGCGCCGAGATCGGCTCGAAGTCCTCGCCCAGCGGACGGCCCGGCAGCGACTCCAGCTTCTTCATCACCGTACGGCCGATGTGGCGGAAGGTCGTCCACTTGCCGCCCGCCACGGACAGCATGCCGCCCTTGCCCTCGGTGACCACGGTCTCGCGCTTGGCCTTGGCGGTGTCGCCGGGGCCGCCCGGCAGCACCCTGAGGCCCGCGAAGGCGTAGGTGATCAGCTCCCGCCGGAGCTGCTGGTCGCGGACGGAGAACGCGGCCTCGTCGAGTATCTGCGCGATGTCCTTGTCCTCGACCCTGACGTCCGCCGGGTCACCCTCGTACTCCTCGTCGGTGGTGCCGAGCAGCAGCATGTCCTCCCAGGGGAGGGCGAAGGTGATGCGGTACTTGTCGATCGGGGTGGCCAGCGCCGCCTTCCACGGCGAGGTGCGCCTGAGCACCAGGTGGGCGCCCTTGGACAGGCGGATGGACGGCGCCGCGTGCGGGTCCTCCATCCGGCGCAGGTGGTCGACCCACGGGCCGGTCGCGTTCAGCACCAGCCGGGCGTCGACGCCGAACTCGTCGCCGGACAGCCGGTCCTTCAGCTCGGCGCCGGTGACCCGGCCCCGGGTGAAGCGCAGGCCGGTGACCTCGGCGTGGTTGAGAACGACCGCGCCGGCCTCGACGGCCGCCCGGACCGTCATCAGCGCCATGCGCGCGTCGTTCATCTGGTCGTCGCCGTAGACGGCGACGGCCCTGAGGTTCTCCGTGCGCAGCTCGGGCACGTCCTGCGCGGCCTTGGCCGGGGAGAGCAGGTGGCCCACGCCGTCGCCGAACGCGGAGAGCGCGGAGTAGGCGAACACGCCCGCCCCGAGCTTCGCCGCGCCGTGCGGCCCGCCCTTGTACACGGGGAGGTAGAAGGTGAGCGGGTTCGCCAGGTGGGGGGCCACCTGGCGGGAGACCGCACGGCGCTCGAAGTGGTTCTCCGCCACCAGCTTCACCGCGCCGGTCTGCAGATAGCGCAGACCGCCGTGGAGCAGCTTGGAGGAGGCGGAGGAGGTGGCGCCGGCGAAGTCACCGGCGTCGACCAGAGCCACCCTGAGCCCGGACTGCGCGGCGTGCCAGGCGGTGGAGATGCCCAGGATGCCGCCGCCGATCACGAGGAGGTCGTACGTCGCCTTGGAGAGCTGCTCCCGGGTCTCGGCGCGGCTCGCGGGCGAGCCGGAGGCCGGGTGCGTCCCCAGGGCAGGCACGGACTGCAGGGTGGACTGACTGGTCATTGCGGTTTCTTACTCCTCGTCCTCGAGCCAGCCCATGGTCCGCTCGACGGCCTTGAGCCAGTTCTTGTACTCACGGTCGCGGGTCTCCGCGTCCATGCGGGGGGTCCACTCGGCGGCCCGGCGCCAGTTCTGACGCAGGTCGTCGGTGCTGTTCCAGAAGCCGACGGCGAGACCGGCGGCGTAGGCGGCGCCGAGGCAGGTGGTCTCGGCGACCATCGGGCGCACCACGGGGGCGTCCAGGACGTCCGAGAGCGTCTGCATCAGCAGGTTGTTCGCGGTCATGCCGCCGTCGACCTTGAGGGTGGACAGCTCGACGCCGGAGTCCTTGGTCATGGCGTCGGCGATCTCCCGGGTCTGCCAGGCGGTGGCCTCCAGGACAGCGCGCGCGAGGTGCGCCTTGGTGACGTACCGGGTCAGGCCGGCGATCACTCCGCGGGCGTCGGAGCGCCAGTGCGGGGCGAACAGGCCGGAGAAGGCCGGTACGAAGTAGGCGCCGCCGTTGTCCTCGACCGAGAGCGCGAGCGTCTCGATCTCGGCGGCGGTGGAGATCAGGCCCATCTGGTCGCGCATCCACTGCACCAGGGAGCCGGTGACGGCGATCGAGCCCTCCAGGGCGTAGACCGTCTTCTGGTCGCCGATCTTGTAGCCGACGGTGGTCAGTAGGCCCGCGTAGGAGTTGATGATCTTGTCACCGGTGTTCATCACCATGAAGGTGCCGGTGCCGTACGTCGACTTGGTCTCGCCCTCGGAGAAGCAGGTCTGGCCGAACAGGGCCGCCTGCTGGTCGCCGAGCGCGGAGGCCACCGGGATGCCGCCGAGCAGGTCGCCCAGCTTGCCGCCGGTGATCTCGCCGTAGACCTCGGCGGAGGAGCGGATCTCGGGCAGGATCTGCAGTGGGACACCGATGGACTCGGCGATCTTGGCATCCCACTCCATGGTGTGCAGGTTCATCAGCAGGGTGCGGGACGCGTTGGTGACGTCGGTGACGTGCTTGCCGCCGTCGACGCCGCCGGTCAGGTTCCAGATGACCCAGCTGTCCATGGTGCCGAAGAGGATGTCGCCCGCCTCGGCGCGCTCCTTGAGGCCCTCGACGTTGTCGAGCAGCCAGCGGGCCTTGGGACCGGCGAAGTAGGAGGCGAGGGGAAGGCCGGTCTCGCGGCGGAAGCGGTCCTGGCCGACGTTGCGGCCGAGCTCCCGGCACAGGGCGTCGGTGCGGGTGTCCTGCCAGACGATGGCGTTGTGGACGGGCTCGCCGGTGTTCCTGTCCCACAGCACGGTGGTCTCGCGCTGGTTGGTGATGCCGATGGCCTTGATGTCGTCGCGGGTGATGCCGGCCTTCTCGACGGCGCCGGCGACGACCTCCTGGACGTTGGTCCAGATCTCGGCGGCGTCGTGTTCGACCCAGCCCGGCTTGGGGAAGATCTGCTCGTGCTCCTTCTGGTCGACGGAGACGATCCGGCCGTCCCGGTCGAAGACGATGCAGCGCGAGGAAGTGGTGCCCTGGTCGATGGCGGCGATGAACGGCCCGGCGGTGTGGGCGTCGGTCACTGTGAGCTCCTGAAGGTGCAGAAGGTCCGGAAGGTCCAGGTCCGTGGTCGGTGATCAGTGGTGCGGGGGTGCGGCGGGGTGCGGACGCATGGGGTCGGCCGTGGCGCTCGCCGTCCGGGGACCGCGAGCGCGGCGGTCGTCAGGCGAACGCGACGTTGTAGATGCCGGCGCCGATCGCCCCGCCGATCAGCGGGCCGACCACCGGGATCCAGGCGTAGCTCCAGTCGGAGCCCCCCTTGTTGGGCAGGGGCAGCAGCGCGTGCACGATGCGGGGGCCGAGGTCGCGGGCCGGGTTGATGGCGT
Source organism: Streptomyces sp. NPDC003393 (assembly GCF_053589015.1). Classification (NCBI taxonomy): domain Bacteria; kingdom Bacillati; phylum Actinomycetota; class Actinomycetes; order Kitasatosporales; family Streptomycetaceae; genus Streptomyces; species Streptomyces sp. NPDC003393. Next base: position 4,812 of record NZ_JBSFRB010000015.1, read on the forward strand.
AACCCGTGGGGCCGCCGAGCGACAGACCGATCGAGACGACCACGAGCGCGGTGATCAGGCCGCCGAGGACGCCGAGGCCGTTGCCGTCGGCGTTGAGGCCCTGGGTGAGGACCGCCAGGATCAGCACGAGGGTGCCGACGATCTCGGTGGCGAGGTTCTGCATCGCGTTCCTGACCTCCGGGCCGGTCGAGAAGATGCCGAGCACGGGGCCGGCGCCCTTCTCCTGGGCCTCGACCGCCTTGGCGGCGGTGGCCTGCGCACCCGGGCCGCCGACGATCTCCTTGTCGGTCAGGTGGGCGTGGAACTGGCCGTAGTAGGCGACCCACACCAGGGCCGCGCCGATCATGGCGCCGAGCAGCTGACCGGCGAAGTAGGTCGGCACGTCCGACCACGCGCCGTCCTTGATGGCGAGGGCCACCGTCACGGCCGGGTTCAGGTGGGCCCCGGACAGCGGGCCCGAGATGTACACGGCCGTCATCACGGCGAAACCCCACCCGAAGGCGATGGCGAGCCAGCCGGCGTTACGGGCCTTGGAGGCCTTCAGGGTGACGGCGGCACATACGCCGCCGCCGAGCAGGATGAGTATGGCGGTACCGATGGTCTCGCCGATGAAGATGTCGGAGCTGGACACCCGCGACTCCTTTGTCCTTCGTCCAGGGGTAAGCCGAACCCCGGGTCCCTCCGGGGGTCTGGCGCCCTCGGGGGTGAGAGCGATGCCGGCCCATGGCGTTGTCACACTCTAGCGCGTATTGCCGCAAGGTGTTCGACAATGCCGACCGATGGACGCGAGTCTCACGTGCCCTGACACGGGCGTCAAGAGTTCTGTAATCGAAAGCACGATCGTTACTGGTCGGGGGTTCGCGGACCGTTCACCGTGCGCGCACCCCGCGGCGCACCGCGGGCACGCGAGAGGCCGGCACGCCGTACGGCGTACCGGCCTGTGGTGGTCTTCGCGCGCCGCTCAGAACCGCCCGGCGCCCAGGTCCCGCGAGACCGCGCGGGCACAGTCACGCACGGCCGCGATCAGTTCGGGACGCAGCTCGCCGTCCGGGCACACCCGCTCCACGGCACCGGTGATCCCCACGGCCCCGACCGGCATCCTGCGCCGGTCGTGGATGGGCGCGGCGATGGACGCGACGCCCTCCCAGGTCTCCTCCACGTCGGCGGCGTACCCCCGCGCGCGCGTGAGGTCGAGGATGCGCTCGAAGTCCTCCATGTCGCACACCGTCCGGTCCGTGAACGCCTTGCGGTCGGCCTCCGCCGCCTCGCTGTGCGCGACCGGGTCGGACGCCGACAGGACCTTGCCCAGGGCGGTGGAGTGCAGGGGCTGCATCGCCCCGATCTCCAGCACCTGCCGGCTGTCGTCCGGGCGGAAGACGTGGTGCACGATCAGCACGCCGTGCTGGTGCAGCACCCCCAGATAGACGCTCTCGCCGCTGGAGCGCGCCAGGTCGTCCGTCCACACCAGGGCACGTGCCCGCAACTCGTGGACGTCGAGGTAGGTGGTGCCCAGGCGCAGCAGTTCCGCGCCGAGCTGGTAGCGGCCGGAGGCGTCGTCCTGCTCCACGAACCCCTCCTGCTGGAGGGTGCGCAGTATGCCGTGGGCGGTGCCCTTGGCGAGGCCCAGAGAAGAGGCGATGTCCGACAGGCCGAGCCGTCGTTCGCCGCCCGCGAGCAAGCGCAGCATCGCGGCCGCCCGTTCGAGCGACTGGATGTTCCGTGCCATCGCCGTCCTGCCTCCGTCTCCCTCGACCGTCGGCGGTCGACATCGGTCCCCGCCGTTCGGCAATGTCGAACACTACCGGTCCTTGTCGACTGTCCGCCAACGGTCGGCCGACACCTGTTACGAGTCGGGCCGCCCACGGGTGGCCCGGCGGTCATCCTCGTCCGCGTGGTGGACGCCCCGACCATCGGGTGCCGGACCCGGCTAGGCTTGCCGCGTGCGCCTGCCCCGGGAGGCTCCGGTGTGAGTCCTCGCCAACCACCGGGAAAGGCGCAAAGCCGACAGCCGTCGCACCTAAGGGAGCCCCTTCATGGCCTCGTTGCCGCCGACCCCTTCCGCCGACAGCCGGACCCGTGTGTCCGCCCTCCGAGAGGCCCTCGCCACCCGAGTGGTGGTGGCCGACGGAGCGATGGGCACCATGCTCCAGGCCCAGGAGCCCACACTCGAGGACTTCCAGGACCTGGAGGGCTGCAACGAGATTCTGAACCTGACCAGGCCCGACATCGTCCGTTCGGTCCACGACGCCTACTTCGCGGCAGACGTCGACTGCGTGGAGACCAACACCTTCGGCGCCAACCACACGGCGGCGGCGGAGTACGAGATCTCCCACCGGGTCCACGAGCTGTCCGAGGCGGGCGCCCGCATCGCCCGCGAGGTCGCCGACGAGTACGCCGCCCGCGACGGCCGCACCCGCTGGGTGCTCGGCTCGATCGGCCCCGGCACCAAACTGCCCACCCTCGGCCACGTCGGCTACACCACCATCCGCGACGGCTACCAGGCCAACGCGGAGGGACTGCTGGCGGGCGGCGCGGACGCGCTGATCGTGGAGACCACGCAGGACCTGCTGCAGACGAAGGCATCGGTGCTGGGCGCCCGGCGGGCCATGGAAGCCACCGGGACCGAGGTGCCGCTGCTGGTGTCGATGGCGTTCGAGACGACCGGCACGATGCTGCTGGGCTCGGAGATCGGCGCGGCGCTGACCGCGCTGGAGTCGCTCGGCATCGACATGATCGGCCTGAACTGCTCCACCGGCCCGGCGGAGATGAGCGAACACCTGCGCTACCTCACCCGGCACTCCCGCATCCCGCTGCTGTGCATGCCGAACGCGGGTCTGCCGGTGCTGACCAAGGACGGCGCGCACTTCCCGCTGGACCCGGAGGGCCTGGCGGACGCGCAGGAGAACTTCGTCCGCGACTACGGTCTGTCCCTGGTGGGCGGCTGCTGCGGTACGACACCGGAGCATCTGCGGCAGCTGGTGGAGCGGGTGCGGGAGCTGACCCCGGTGGAGCGCAGCCCGCGACCGGAGCCGGGCGCCGCCTCCCTCTACCAGACCGTCCCCTTCCGCCAGGACACGTCGTATCTGGCGATCGGGGAGCGGACCAACGCCAACGGCTCGAAGAAGTTCCGCGAGGCCATGCTGGAGGGCCGCTGGGACGACTGCGTCGAGCTGGCCCGGGAGCAGATCCGCGAGGGCGCGCACATGCTCGACCTGTGCGTGGACTACGTCGGCCGGGACGGCGTCGCCGACATGGCCGAGCTGGCCGGACGGTTCGCCACCGCCTCCACGCTGCCGATCGTGCTGGACTCCACCGAGGTCGACGTGATCGAGGCGGGGCTGGAGAAGCTGGGCGGCCGCGCGGTCATCAACTCGGTCAACTACGAGGACGGTGACGGCCCGCAGTCGCGCTTCGCGCGGGTCACCCGGCTCGCCCGGGAGCACGGTGCGGCGCTCATCGCGCTGACCATCGACGAGGAGGGCCAGGCCCGTACCGCCGAGAAGAAGGTCGAGATCGCCGAGCGGCTGATCGACGACCTGACCGGCAACTGGGGCATCCGCGAGGAGGACATCCTCGTGGACTGCCTGACCTTCACCATCTGCACCGGTCAGGAGGAGTCCCGCAAGGACGGCCTGGCCACCATCGAGGGCATCCGCGAGCTGAAGAGGCGGCACCCCGAGGTGCAGACGACCCTCGGCCTGTCGAACATCTCCTTCGGCCTGAACCCGGCCGCCCGGATCCTGCTGAACTCGGTCTTCCTGGACGAGTGCGTCAAGGCCGGCCTGGACTCCGCGATCGTGCACGCCAGCAAGATCCTGCCGATCGCCCGCTTCGACGAGGAGCAGGTCACCACCGCCCTGGACCTGATCTACGACCGGCGCCGTGAGGGCTACGACCCGCTGCAGAAGCTCATGCAGCTGTTCGAGGGCGCCACCGCCAAGTCGCTGAAGGCGGGCAAGGCCGAGGAACTGGCCGCGCTGCCGCTGGAGGAGCGGCTGAAGCGGCGGATCATCGACGGCGAACGCAACGGCCTGGAGGCCGACCTGGACGAGGCGCTGCAGAGCCGCAAGGCGCTGGACATCGTCAACGACACCCTGCTGGACGGCATGAAGGTCGTCGGCGAGCTGTTCGGCTCCGGGCAGATGCAGCTGCCGTTCGTGCTCCAGTCCGCCGAGGTGATGAAGGCCGCCGTCGCCCACCTCGAACCGCACATGGACAAGACCGACGAGGCCGGCAAGGGCACGATCGTGCTGGCCACCGTGCGCGGGGACGTGCACGACATCGGCAAGAACCTGGTCGACATCATCCTGTCCAACAACGGCTACAACGTGGTCAACCTGGGCATCAAGCAGCCGGTCTCGGCGATTCTGGAGGCCGCCGACGAGCACAAGGCGGACGTGATCGGCATGTCCGGGCTGCTGGTCAAGTCCACGGTGATCATGAAGGAGAACCTGGAGGAGCTCAACACCCGGGGTCTCGCCACCCGCTACCCGGTCATCCTCGGCGGCGCCGCGCTGACCCGGGCGTACGTGGAGCAGGACCTGCACGAGCTGTACCAGGGCGAGGTCCGCTACGCCCGCGACGCCTTCGAGGGCCTGCGCCTGATGGACGCCCTGATCGGCGTCAAGCGCGGCGTGCCCGGCGCCAAGCTGCCCGAACTGCGGCAGCGGCGGGTCCGCGCCACCGCGGCGGTGGTGGAGGAGGAGCAGCGCCCGCAGGAGGGTCACGTCCGCTCGGACGTCGCCACCGACAACCCGGTCCCGGAGCCCCCGTTCTGGGGCACCCGGGTGGTCAAGGGCATCCCGCTGCGGGACTACGCGTCCTGGCTGGACGAGGGCGCCCTGTTCAAGGGCCAGTGGGGGCTGCGCCAGGCCCGTACCGGCGACGGGCCGACGTACGAGGAACTGGTGGAGACCGAGGGCCGGCCCCGGCTGCGCGGGCTGCTCGAGAAGCTCCAGACGGAGAACCTGCTGGAGGCGGCCGTCGTCCACGGCTACTTTCCGTGCGTGTCCAAGGACGACGACCTGATCGTCCTGGACGAGCAGGGCAACGAGCGCACCCGGTTCACCTTCCCCCGCCAGCGCCGCGGCCGCCGGCTGTGCCTGGCGGACTTCTTCCGCCCGGAGGAGTCCGGGGAGCGGGACGTCGTCGGCTTCCAGGTCGTCACCGTCGGCTCGAAGATCGGGGAGGAGACGGCCCGGCTGTTCGCGTCCGACTCCTACCGTGAGTACCTGGAGCTGCACGGACTGTCCGTGCAGCTGGCCGAGGCGCTCGCCGAGTACTGGCACGCCCGCGTCCGCGCCGAGCTGGGCTTCGCCGGGGAGGACCCGAGCGACATCGAAGACATGTTCGACCTGAAGTACCGGGGTGCCCGTTTCTCCCTCGGCTACGGCGCCTGCCCCGACCTGGAGGACCGCGCCAAGATCGCCGCGCTCCTGGAGCCCGAGCGGATCGGCGTGCACCTCTCCGAGGAGTTCCAGCTGCACCCCGAGCAGTCCACGGACGCCATCGTGATCCACCACCCGGAGGCGAAGTACTTCAACGCACGCTGAGGCCGCCGAACAGGCGATGTCCCGGCCGGGCGAAGGTCTCGACGAGGCGTCTGTCCTTGCCGCGTCGTAGACTGGTCGATCCACTGCAGGCCGGTTCCCCGCGCGGGAACCGGCCTGATCGTCCCTCAAGGAGGTACGCCGGATGACCAGTACGGTCCCCGCGCCAGGCACCCGCACGGCCGAAGGCTCCGCTTTGCAGGCCGTGCTCCTCGACATGGACGGAACCCTGGTGGACACGGAGGGTTTCTGGTGGGACGTCGAGGTCGAGGTGTTCGCGGCCCTCGGCCACAGGCTCGATGACGCGTGGAGACAGGTCGTCGTCGGCGGCCCCATGACCCGCAGCGCGGGCTTCCTCATCGAGGCCACCGGCGCCGCCGTCACCCTTGCCGAGCTCACGGTGCTGCTCAACCAGGGCTTCGAGGACCGCATCGACCGCGCCCTGCCGCTGATGCCGGGCGCGGCGCGGCTGCTGACCGAGCTGTCGGCGCACGAGATCCCCACCGCCCTGGTCTCCGCCTCCCACCGGCGCATCATCGACCGTGTCATGACCTCGCTCGGCCCCGAGCACTTCTCCTTCTCGGTGGCCGGCGACGAGGTGTTGCGCACCAAGCCGTACCCGGACCCCTATCTGCTGGCCGCGACCCGCCTGGGAGCGGATCCGGCCAGGTGCGCGGTCGTCGAGGACACCGCCACCGGGGTCGCCGCGGCCGAGGCCGCCGGCTGTCGGGTGGTCGCCGTGCCCTCCGTGGCCCCCATCCCCCCGGCACCCCGGCGCACGGTGGTGACCTCGCTCGAAGAGGTCGACCTGCCGTTCCTGCAGGGGCTGATGACCTTCCCGGGTCAGGAACTCGCGTCCGGAACGGGTCCCGTCGGACCGGTGGCCGAATTCTGATACCCGCGCCTCACGTCAGATATGTGACGTTCGCCACTCGATGTGGGCTCGACAGGGACATCGGCGTGTGCCGCCGTCCTCGTGCGCGTCGCCGCCCGGGCGCCTTTGTGTCCCGATTGATGAGAGGCTGCACGAATCATTCCAGTGGCACGTTTTCGGTGCGTCCACACCCGATTCCGCTGCGTGATGGCGGCTCAACTCCGGTGGCTGCGAACCGTCCTGCGGGCGCGGACTAATCTCGTCGCGAGAACATCGCCCCCACCCCCGTGAACGGCCGCACCACCCATGCGTGCCGGGTACACGGACATGACTGCCCTGGAGAAACTCGAGCATGAACCGCAAGACTTTGGTGCTGCCGGCCGTGGCCGGCCTGCTCGCCCCGGTACTCGCCGCCTGCGGTGGGTCCGACAGTGGCAGCCAGAGCGGCGACGCCATCGTCGTCGGCACCACGGACCGGTTCACCGCCTCCGAGGAAGCCCCCGCGCCTCTCGACCCGGCGTGGGCCTATGACGCCGGCCTCTGGAACGTCCTGCGCCAGACGGTGCAGACCCTGATGATCATGCCCAAGGGCGACGGCACCCCCGTCCCCGAGGCCGCCGAGAAGTGCGGATTCACCGACACCGGCAACGAGCGCTTCGCCTGCACCCTGCGCGAGGGCCTGAAGTTCGCCGACGGCAGCCCGGTCACCGCGGCCGATGTGAAGTACTCCATCGACCGCGCCCGCGCCATCAAGGGCGACAGTGGTGTGTACGGCCTGCTGTCCACCATCGACACCGTCGAGACGCAGGGCGACCGTGAGGTCATCTTCCACCTCAACACCGCGGACGCCACCTTCCCGTACAAACTGACGACGCCGGTCGCGGGCATCGTCAACCCCAAGGACTACGAGAAGGACAAGCTGCGCGAGGGCTTCGCCGTGGACGGCTCCGGCCCGTACACCATGAAGGCCGACGTCAAGGACGGCGAGATGATCGACGCCGTCTTCACCAAGAACCCCCACTACCAGGGGACGTTGGAGCTCAACAACGACAAGGTGGAGATCCGCTCCTTCGCCGACGCGGACGCCATGGGCGCCGCCCTGGAAAAGGGCGACATCGACGTCATGACCCGCACCATGTCGCCGGAGCAGATCCAGAAGCTGGCCAACGCCGGTGAGAGCGACGTCGACCTCGTCGAGATGCCCGGCCTGGAGATCCGCTACCTGGCCTTCAACACCGACGCCCCGTCGGTGAAGAGCAAGGCTGTGCGCCAGGCGATGGCCCGGGTCATCAACCGCAACGAACTGGTCGCCAAGGTCTACGGCACGCAGGCCGAACCGCTGTTCTCGCTCGTCCCGGCCACCATCACCGGCCACTCCAACTCGTTCTTCAACAAGTACGGCGACCCGAGCGTCTCCAAGGCCGAGTTCCTGCTGAACAAGGCGGACATCACCACCCCGGTGAAGCTGACGCTGCACTACACGACGGACCACTACGGCTCCGCCACCAAGAAGGAATTCCAGATCCTTCAGCAGCAGCTCAACGCCAGCGGCCTGTTCGATGTCAGCATCGAGGGAACGCCGTGGAAGCAGTTCCGCCCGGCCGAGCAGAAGGGCCGGTACGAGGTCTACGGCATGGGCTGGTTCCCGGACTTCCCGGACGCCGACAACTTCCTCGCGCCCTTCCTCGACAAGGACAACTTCCTCGGCTCGCCGTACGCCAACAGCGAGATCCGCAACACCCTGATCCCGCAGTCCCGGCGTGAGGCCGACCGCAGCTCCTCGAGCCTGACGAGCATCCAGAACATCGTCGCCACCGACGTTCCGGTGATCCCGCTGTGGCAGGGCAAGCAGTACGTCGCCGCCCGCGACGACATCACGGGCGCCGCGTACGCGCTCAACTCCTCCTCCACGCTCCAGCTGTGGATGCTCGGCCGCGGCGTGCGCGACTGAGCCCCGCCGCCCCCGGCGGTACGACGAGGCGCCCCTTCCCGGAACTCCGGGGAGGGGCGCCTCGCATCGTGGCGGGGTGATCGCAGGACGAGCCGGACACGGGCGGCACTTCCCGCGGGCGGTGCCGCCCGCGGGGGAGTGTTCCAGCCGGCGCCCTACTGTGCCCCGGGCCGCACCAGACCGCTCTCGTACGCGTACACCGCCGCCTGCACGCGGTCGCGCAGCCCCAGCTTGGTCAGCACGTGCCCGACATGTGTCTTGACCGTCGTCTCGCTGACGAACAGGTCCGCGGCGATCTCCGCGTTCGACAGCCCCCGCGCCACCAGCTTCAGCACCTCGACCTCGCGATCGGTGAGAGTGTGCAGGGTGTCCGGCACCGGCTCGTCCCCGGACGGCAGATGCGTGGCGTACTTGTCCAGCAGCCGGCGTGTGATGCTCGGCGCCAGCATCGCCTCGCCGGCTGCGACCACGCGGATCGCCTGCACCAGCTCGCCCGCCGGGGCGTCCTTCAGCAGGAAGCCGCTCGCGCCCGCGCGCAGCGCCTCCACCACGTACTCGTCGAGGTCGAAGGTGGTCAGCACCAGCACCTTGGCCGGGCCGTCCCGCCCGGGCCCGGTGATCTGCCGGGTCGCCTCGACCCCGTCCATCCGCGGCATGCGGATGTCCATGAGCACCACATCGGGCTGCAGGGCCCGCACCTGGTCCAGGGCCTGGAGGCCGTCTCCGGCCTCGCCCACGACCGCGATGTCCTGCTCCGCCTCCAGGATCATCCGGAACCCGGTGCGCAGCAGCGGCTGGTCGTCGACCAGTAGGACGCGGATGGCCACGTGAGTCTCCTTCGCTGGGGCCCTACTCCGGCCCCATTCTGCCCTGCGCCCGCTCGGCGGTCCGTCCCTGGGGCAGTGGCAGCGGGTAGGGCGGGGGAGTGCCCCCGAACTCCGGGCAGTGGGCCTGATGGTCGCACCAGCCGCACAGCTTGGTGCGGCGCGGGCGCCAGTCACCGGTCTCGGTGGCCTGCCGGATCGCCTCCCACAGCGCCAGCAGCTTGCGCTCCACCCGCTGCAGGTCGGCCGGGACCGGGTCGTAGGTCAGCACATCACCGCTGCCCAGGTACACCAGCTGCAACCGCCGCGGAACGATCTTCTTCAGCCGCCAGACGACCAGGGCGTAGAACTTCATCTGGAACAGCGCGCCCTCGGCGTACTCCGCCCGCGGCGCCTTGCCCGTCTTGTAGTCGACGATCCGTACCTCGCCGGTGGGAGCCACGTCCACCCGGTCGATGATCCCGCGCAGCCTGAGCCCCGAGTCCAGCTCCGTCTCGACGAACAACTCGCGCTCGGCCGGCTCCAGCCGGGTCGGGTCCTCCAGCGTGAACCAGCGCTCCACCAACTGCTCCGCCTCCGCCAGCCAGCGGGCCAGCCGCTCGCCGTCCACGTCGCCGGCGAACAGCTCCACCAGTTCCGGGCGGGAGGCCCGCAGCCGGTCCCACTGGCCGGGGATCAGCGACTTGGCCCGGGGCGCGGTCCGCTCCGCGGCCGGCGCGTCGAACATCCGCTCGAGGACCGCGTGCACCAGTGTGCCCCGCGTGGCCGCCTCGCTCGGCTTCTCCGGCAGCCGGTCGATCACCCGGAACCGGTACAGCAACGGACACTGCATGAAGTCCCCCGCCCGGGACGGCGACAACGAGACCGGCACCGCCGCCACCCGCTCCGCCCGCGCGGAGACGGCGCCGTCCGGGCCGGCGGCACACGAGACCACGGCGGTGTCCGCACCCTCGGCGTGCGCGACCGTACCGGCGGCGTGCGCGACCGTACCGGCGTCCGAGCCCGCCGAGGGCGCGGCGACGGCGCCGCCCGCGGTGACGGTGTCTGCCCCGGTGACGGCGTCCGCTTCCGCCTCCGTCGTCCCGGTCCGCGCCGACGGCGCGGACCCCGTGGCCCGTCCGTCGGCGGTCGATGCCGCTCCGGACGGCGGGGCGTCCACGGCCGGCGCCCGGTCCGGGGCGGGTCGCGGCGCCGGGGTGCCTTCGTCCGCCGGTGCGGTCCCGGCGCCGTGGGGTTCCGTGCCGTCCGCCGTGCTCGTCTCCATGCCCACAGACCTTACGGCCCGCCACTGACAGTGACCCCACCGCGCGGGCCCCGGACCGGGGTGACTACGGCCACGACAGTGGGCAGAAGACAGGGGTGCCGGGCGAAACCGTTCGCCGCGGACGCATACCATCGACCCGAGACGTTCCGGCCGGCAGGCACGGAAGACTTCGAACGAGGGGACACCGTGGACGTGAGCGGCGGGAGCGGGCAGCCGCGGTCCGGCAACGACGAGCCGACCGAACCCCGCACGGGCCCCTCGGCCCCGCACGACGGCACCGCCCGCCCGGAGTCACCCGGTCACGAACCCGGCCCCGGAGCGGGAGACCGGCGTGCCCCGGACGAGAACGGACCTCCCGGTGAGAACGTCTCGGCCCCCGGCGACCGGGGCGATCACTCGTCCGGCCCGGCCGACGCCGCCGACGAGACCGTCCCGGGCAGCGCCCACGAGCCCGTCCAGGACCACACCGACGAGCCCGTCCGTGACAGCGCCGCCGGCCCCGGGGCCGGTCCGGACCCCGCAGCCGCGCACGGCCCCGCCGGGCACGGCACCCACCCCGACCGCGCCCGCGCCCACGGCGGTGCCGGCCAGGCCCCGCCGCCCCGGCGGCCCCGGGAGCCCGGAGGCGGGCTGCTCATGGGGCGGCCGTTCGGCGTACCCGTGTACGTGGGGCCCAGCTGGTTCCTCGTCGCCGCGCTGATCACCTGGGTCTTCGGTGGCCAGCTCGACCGCGTGCTGCCCGAACTCGGCGCCGCCCGCTACCTCGTCTCCCTGTTCTTCGCGGTCGCCTTCTACGGCTCCGTCCTCGTCCACGAGCTCGCCCACACCCTCGCCGCGATCCGCTTCAAGCTCCCCGTCCGCCGCATCCACCTGCAGTTCTTCGGCGGCGTCTCGGAGATCGAGAAGGAGGCCGAGACCCCCGGCCGCGAGTTCGTCCTCGCCTTCGTCGGCCCGCTGCTCTCCCTGGTCCTCGCCGGCGTCTTCTACCTCGCCCTCCAGCCGGTCGAACGCGGCACGGTCCTCGGCGTGCTGCTGGCCGCCCTGATGGTCTCCAACCTCATCGTCGCCGCGTTCAACCTGCTGCCCGGCCTGCCCCTCGACGGCGGCCGCATGCTCCGCGCCGTCGTCTGGAAGATCACCGGCCGGCCGATGAGCGGCACCGTCGCCGCCGCCTGGATCGGCCGGCTCCTCGCCGTCGCCGTCCTCATCGGACTGCCTCTGCTCACCCAGTCCGGCGCCCTGGGCTCCAGCGCCGAGGACAGCGTCGGCATGGACACCGTCACCGACGCCCTGCTCGCCGCCATCATCGCCGCGATCATCTGGACCGGCGCCGGCAACAGCCTGCGCATGGCCCGCCTGCGCGAACACCTCCCCGAACTGCGCGCCCGCGCCCTCACCCGCCGCGCGGTCCCCGTCGAGACCAACACCTCCCTCGCCGAGGCCCTGCGCCGCGCCAACACCGCCGGCGCCCGCGCCCTCGTCGTCGTCGACGGCCACGGCGAGCCGCTCTCCCTGGTCCGTGAGTCCGCCATCGTCGGCGTGCCCGAGCACCGCCGCCCCTGGGTCTACGCCAGCGAGCTCGCCCAGGACCTCACCGAGGGCATGCGCGTCTCGGCCGAGCTGGCCGGGGAGGAACTCCTGGACGTGCTGCGCGCCACCCCGGCCACCGAGTACCTCGTGGTGGAGGAGACCGGGGAGATCTACGGCGTGCTGTCCGCCGCCGACGTCGAGCGGGCCTTCGTGAAGGCCATGGCGAGACCCTCCGCGTCCGCCTAGACCGTGCTGATCGCGTGGTCGGCGGGCCCCCCGGGGACCGGTAGGCTGGTCACATGTCCGAACCGACCGGTGCCGCCCGCCGCCGCGGGCCCTTCAAGGTCGGGGACCAGGTACAGCTGACCGACCCCAAGGGCCGCCACTACACGTTCACGCTCGAGGCCGGGAAGAACTTCCACACCCACAAGGGTTCCTTCCCGCACGACGAACTGATCGGCGCACCCGAGGGCAGCGTTGTCCGCACCACCGGCAACGTCGCCTACCTCGCGCTGCGTCCCCTGCTCCCCGACTACGTCCTGTCCATGCCCCGTGGGGCAGCCGTCGTCTACCCCAAGGACGCGGGGCAGATCCTTGCCTTCGCCGACATCTTCCCCGGCGCCCGCGTCGTGGAGGCCGGCGTCGGCTCGGGCTCGCTCAGCAGCTTCCTGCTGCGCGCCATCGGTGACCAGGGCATGCTGCACAGCTACGAGCGCCGCGCCGACTTCGCCGAGATCGCCCAGGCCAACGTGGAGCGCTACTTCGGCGGCCCGCACCCCGCCTGGCAGCTCACCGTCGGCGACCTCCAGGACAACCTGTCCGACACCGACGTCGACCGCGTCATCCTCGACATGCTCGCCCCCTGGGAGTGCCTGGAGGCCGTCTCCAAGGCGCTGGTCCCCGGCGGCATCCTGTGCTGCTACGTCGCCACCACCACCCAGCTCGCGCGGACCGTGGAGTCCATCCGCGAGATCGGCTGCTTCAACGAGCCGACCGCCTGGGAGACGATGATCCGCAACTGGCACATCGAGGGCCTCGCCGTCCGCCCCGACCACCGGATGATCGGGCACACCGGCTTCCTGCTCACCGCCCGCCGGCTCGCGGACGGCGTCGAGCCGCCCATGCGCCGCCGCCGCCCCGCCAAGGGCGCCTACGGCGAGGACTACGAGGGCCCCAACGCCGACGGAGGCACCGGCCGCTGAGACGACCTTTGCCGCGGCCAACCAACGGGCGCCGTGGCGGAGTTCCCCCTGCCCGACCGGGAACTCCGCCACGGCGCCCTCGCGTTGAAAGCCGCACCGGGAACCTGCCGCCACCGCGCGGCGCCGGCCCGGGCCGGTCACAAGTACCGACCCCACCGTTCCCCCGCAGTGTGACGTGTGGCACGATGCTGGCCACCCCCACCGGCACAGCCCTCACAGGAGACACTCCTAGTGCAGCACCCCGCCGTTCCGGAACTGGCACACACGCACACCCGACCCATCCACTGGATGGCCACGGCCACGGCCGTCGCCGGTGTCATAGCCCTTTCCCCGGCCCTCCAGCCCGGCTCCGCGACCGCCGCCCAGAACGCCGACGGCGGCACCCGGGCCAAGAGCGCCCCCGCGGTCGCCGCACCCGCCACCACCGGCGTGACCTTCCCGCTCCAGTGCGGACCCGTGAAGGCCGTCGTGGTGAAGCAGGCCTCCGGGGACCTCGACCACGACGGCCGGCCGGAGACCGTGGCCGTCGTGCACTGCGACGCCTCCGCTGGCACCCCGCCCGACGCCGTCTACGTCCTCACCCAGGCCGCAGGGGCCAAGGCCCCGCGCGTGGTGGCCACCCTGGTCGACCCCAAGGACCGGTACACCGTCACCGACTTCACCGTACGGGCCGGCGACGTGACCGCCACCCTCCTCGGCTACTCCTCGCCCGACGTGCCCAATTGCTGCCCCGACGTGAAGGACAGCGTGAAGTGGCGGTGGCAGAACGGCGCGTTCGTCCGCTCCGCGGCTCCCCGGGCGCGCGGCGTCTGACCCGCGCCTGCCGGCGTGTGAGAAATCGGACAGCAGTGACGGCAGGCGTACGCGCGGTCACCCGGCGTCAGGTCCGTACATCTCGGCGCCGTCCGAAATCCGCCGCACATGGATGCACTCGCCCGGGCATTCCCGGGCCGAGTCGACGACGTCCGTGAGAAGCGGCAGCGGCACGGGCGTTGCCGCCCCCTCCTCCTGCAGGAGCTCGTCGTCCGCGCCCTTCACATAGGCCAGGCCGTCGATGTCCAGCTCGAAAACCTCCGGCGCATACTGTGCGCAGATGCCGTCACCGGTGCACAGGTCCTGGTCGATCCAGACCTCCAGTGCCTCGCCGCCGTCCGCGGTCCGCTGCTGCACGTTCGTCTCTCCTGCCGTATTTCGTCGAGCCGGCGGGAATCAGGCCAGCTCTGACGGGTGTTGAACATCTCGACCCTATCTCTGTTCGCTTTCCAATCATGTTCGGTGGGTATTCCCCTGGCGTGAGGGAGAGCGCAAGGGTGAAGATCGGACACACCCCGACCGTCTTTGTGATCTAGGGGTTTCAATCGACACCCACCCAGGTAGGGTCTGGAAGCGTCCAGCTCCCCTTGGAGGAGGTGAGGACCGTGGCAGCCCACGACGACGACATGAACCGCGGCATCCGCCCGGGACGAGGGTCCGAAGACCCGGCCGGGCAGATCGCCTACCTTGAGCAGGAGATCGCCGTCCTGCGACGCAAGCTCGCCGACTCTCCGCGACACACGAGGATTCTCGAAGAGCGGATCGTCGAGCTGCAGACCAACCTGGCCGGCGTGTCCGCGCAGAACGAACGCCTCGCGAACACCCTCCGTGAGGCCCGCGACCAGATCGTGGCCCTCAAGGAAGAGGTCGACCGGCTCGCCCAGCCGCCCGCCGGCTTCGGTGTCTTCCTGCAGGCCAACGAGGACGGCACCGCCGACATCTTCACCGGCGGCCGCAAGCTGCGGGTGAACGTCAGCCCCAGCGTCGAGCTCGACGAGCTCCGGCGCGGCCAGGAAGTGATGCTCAACGAAGCGCTCAACGTGGTCGAGGCCATGGAATTCGAGCGCGTCGGCGACATCGTCACCCTCAAGGAGATCCTCGAGGACGGCGAGCGCGCCCTGGTCATCGGGCACACCGACGAGGAACGGGTGGTGCGGCTGGCCGAGCCGCTGCTGGACGTCACCATCCGCGCCGGCGACGCCCTCCTGCTCGAGCCCAGGTCCGGCTACGTCTACGAGGTCGTGCCCAAGAGCGAGGTCGAGGAACTCGTCCTCGAAGAGGTGCCCGACATCGGATACGACCAGATCGGCGGCCTCGGCAACCAGATCGAGATGATCCGCGACGCCGTCGAGCTGCCGTATCTCTACCCGGACCTGTTCAAGGAGCACGAACTGCGTCCGCCCAAGGGCGTGCTGCTCTACGGTCCCCCCGGATGCGGCAAGACGCTCATCGCCAAGGCCGTCGCCAACTCGCTGGCCAAGAAGGTCGCCGAGGTCACCGGCCAGGCCGCCGGCAAGAGCTTCTTCCTCAACATCAAGGGCCCCGAGCTCCTGAACAAGTACGTCGGCGAGACCGAGCGGCAGATCCGCCTCGTCTTCCAGCGAGCCCGCGAGAAGGCCAGCGAGGGCACCCCCGTCATCGTCTTCTTCGACGAGATGGAGTCCCTCTTCCGCACCCGTGGCTCCGGCGTCAGCTCGGACGTGGAGAACACCATCGTCCCCCAGCTGCTCGCCGAGATCGACGGAGTGGAAGGCCTGCAGAACGTGGTCGTGATCGGCGCCTCCAACCGCGAGGACATGATCGACCCGGCCATCCTGCGCCCCGGCCGGCTCGACGTGAAGATCAAGATCGAGCGTCCGGACGCCGAGGCGGCCCAGGACATCTTCGGGAAGTACCTCACCGAGCGCCTTCCGCTGCACGCGGACGACCTCTCGGAACACGGCAGCGACAAGGACGCCACGGTCCAGGCCATGATCCAGACCGCGGTCGAGCAGATGTACGCCGAATCCGAGGAGAACCGCTTCCTGGAGGTCACCTACGCCAACGGCGACAAGGAAGTCCTCTACTTCAAGGACTTCAACTCCGGCGCCATGATCGAGAACATCGTCGGCCGCGCCAAGAAGATGGCGATCAAGGACTTCCTCGAGAAGAACCAGAAGGGTCTCCGCGTCTCCCACCTGCTCCAGGCCTGCGTGGACGAGTTCAAGGAGAACGAGGACCTGCCCAACACCACCAACCCGGACGACTGGGCCCGGATCTCCGGAAAGAAGGGCGAGCGGATCGTCTACATCCGCACCCTCATCACCGGAAAGCAGGGCGCGGACACCGGACGCTCCATCGACACGGTGGCGAACACCGGACAGTACCTGTAAAAAACAGGGCGGCTGCGGGTGCCCTCGGCGGGTACCCGCAGCCGACCTGTTTTTCGGGGCCACGCACGGAGCAGGCAATGACGCAAATGATCTCCCCACCAGCGCAAAGGCGTTCTAGGCTCTTTCGTACCGCCGGGTCGCGCAGTGCGGGGACGGGCACCGCACAGGCACCCGGGCACGAGCGGTACTTGAGCGCCGCCCACGACCGAGGGCGCCGCCGGGCAAGGAGGGCCGCATGACCGTACGGCGAGTAATGGGCATCGAGACGGAGTACGGGATCTCCGTCCCCGGTCACCCCAACGCCAATGCCATGCTCACCTCGTCCCAGATCGTCAACGCCTACGCGGCGGCGATGCACCGGGCCCGCCGGGCCCGCTGGGACTTCGAGGAGGAGAACCCGCTGCGGGACGCCCGCGGCTTCGACCTCGCCCGCGAGGCCGCCGACGCCAGCCAGCTCACCGACGAGGACATCGGCCTGGCCAACGTCATCCTCACCAACGGCGCACGGCTCTACGTCGACCACGCCCACCCCGAGTACAGCGCCCCCGAGGTCACCAACCCGCGCGACGCCGTCCTGTGGGACAAGGCCGGCGAACGGATCATGGCCGAGGCCGCCGAACGCGCCGCCCAGCTGCCCGGAGCCCAGCCGATCCACCTCTACAAGAACAACACCGACAACAAGGGCGCCTCCTACGGCACGCACGAGAACTACCTGATGAAGCGGGAGACCGCCTTCTCCGACATCGTGCGCCACCTCACGCCCTTCTTCGTCTCCCGCCAGGTCATCACCGGCGCCGGCCGCGTCGGCATCGGCCAGGACGGCCACGAGCACGGCTTCCAGCTCAGCCAGCGCGCCGACTACTTCGAGGTCGAGGTCGGCCTGGAGACGACCCTGAAGCGCCCCATCATCAACACCCGCGACGAGCCGCACGCCGACGCGGAGAAGTACCGCCGGCTGCACGTGATCATCGGCGACGCGAACCTCTCCGAGATCTCGACCTACCTCAAGCTGGGCATGACCGCCCTGGTCCTGTCCATGATCGAGGACGGCTTCATCGCCGTCGACCTGGCCGTCGACCAGCCCGTTCGCACCCTCCACCAGGTCTCGCACGACCCGTCCCTCAAGCGCCTGATCACGCTCCGCAGCGGCCGCACACTCACCGCGGTCCAGCTCCAGATGGAGTACTACGAGCTGTCGCGCAAGTACGTCGAGGAGCGCTTCGGCGCCGACGCCGACGACCAGACCAAGGACGTCCTGGCCCGCTGGGAGGACACCCTCAACCGGCTGGAGAACGACCCCATGAGCCTGGCCGGCGAGCTGGACTGGGTCGCCAAGCGGGAGCTCATGGAGGGCTACCGGCGCCGCGACGGCCTGGACTGGGACGCCGCCCGCCTGCACCTGGTGGACCTCCAGTACGCGGACGTGCGTCCCGAGAAGGGCCTGTACAACCGTCTGGTGGCCCGCGGACGCATGAAGCGCCTGCTGGACGAGTCCGAGGTCGACCGGGCCCGCAGGAAGCCACCGGAGGACACCCGCGCCTACTTCCGCGGCCGCTGCCTGGAGCAGTACGCGGACGACGTCGCCGCGGCCTCCTGGGACTCGGTCATCTTCGACCTGCCCGGCCGGGACTCGCTCCAGCGCGTCCCGACCCTGGAACCGCTTCGCGGAACGCGTAATCACGTCAAGGAGCTCCTGGACCGCTGCCGCACCGCGGAGGACCTGGTCAGGGTCCTGTCCGGCGGCTGAGCGGGTACCCGGACCGGACCGGCCGGACGGGGTGGAAATCCCTCCGGCCGGGAATCATCGAGACGGCCCCCGTACCTTGGAGAAACCACGGGGCCGATGTCGGACCCGGCTTGTAGGGTCTGATCATCACCGATCGGCCGTAATGCCGACCATGTCGGGCGAACTGAGCGGGGTGAGGGTTATGGCAACGAAGGACACCGGTGGCGGGCAGCAGAAGGCCACGCACTCGACCGAGGAGGTCGAGGAGCAGGTCCAGGACGCACAGGCCGCCGAGGACATCAAGGAACGCCACGAGAAGCTGAGCGACGACGTGGACGACGTCCTCGACGAAATCGATGATGTACTCGAGTCCAATGCCGAGGATTTCGTGAGGTCCTTCGTGCAAAAGGGCGGCGAGTAACCTTCGAATCGAAGGTCGCAGGGGGCATCGGCCGGCAGGCGGAGAAAGTGTGAAGCGCTGCGTGCGGTGCGGTGAGGCCACACCGCACGCAGCCTTCGCTTGCGGGCGGTGCCACCGTGCGTGGCGGCGGCGAGGACTCCGTGCGCGCCGTCCGCAGGCTTCCGCCGTTCATGTGGATCACCGCCACAAGGCGGGTAGGGTCCGTGGCGTACTGTGCTTCAACTGCAATTCCGGCCTCGGCCTGTTGCGGCACGATCCCGGAGCCGCGTACCGAGCTGCCGACTACCTGGAAGGAAACGCGTGGAAGCCAACACTCGTAGCACCGGGCGTCTACCGGCTGCCTTCCTGACGCCTGGGTCCTCCTCGTTCATGGACTTTCTCTCCGAGCACCAGCCGGAGCTGCTGCCGGGCAAGCGGCAGCTGCCGCCCACCCAGGGCGCGATCGAGGCTCCGCACGGCACGACCATCGTCGCCGTGACGTTCCCGGGGGGCGTCGTGCTGGCCGGTGACCGCCGGGCGACCATGGGGAACGTGATCGCGCAGCGGGACATCGAGAAGGTGTTCCCGGCGGACGAGTACTCGGCCGTCGGCATCGCCGGCACCGCCGGTATCGCCGTGGAGATGGTGAAGCTGTTCCAGCTGGAGCTGGAGCACTTCGAGAAGGTCGAGGGGGTGCAGCTGTCGCTGGAGGGCAAGGCGAACCGGCTGTCGACCATGATCCGCTCCAATCTGGGCATGGCCATGCAGGGCCTGGCCGTCGTCCCGCTCTTCGCGGGCTACGACCTGGACCGCGAGAAGGGCCGGATCTTCTCCTACGACGTCACGGGCGGCCGCAGCGAGGAGCACGGGTTCGCGGCGACCGGGTCCGGTTCGATCTTCGCGCGCGGTTCGATGAAGAAGCTCTTCCGTGAGGACCTGTCCGAGGCCGACGCCACGACGCTGGTGGTGCAGGCCCTGTACGACGCGGCAGACGACGACTCGGCGACCGGTGGTCCCGATGTCGCCCGCCGGATCTATCCGATCGTCACCGTGATCACCGAGGACGGTTTCCGCCGGCTCAGCGAGGACGAGTCCTCCGAGATCGCCCGTTCGGTGCTCCAGCGGCGTCTGGAGCAGCCCGACGGCCCGCGGGCGGCGCTGCTGTAGCCGGTGGCCGTTCTTGTTCAGGGTGATCGAGTGACTTCTACAGAAAGGGACGGATAACCGGTGTCGACGCCGTTCTATGTGTCACCTCAGCAGGCGATGGCCGACCGGGCGGAGTACGCCCGCAAGGGCATCGCCCGCGGTCGCAGCCTGGTCGTGCTGCAGTACGCCGACGGGATCGTGTTCGTCGGTGAGAATCCGTCCCGCGCGCTGCACAAGTTCAGCGAGATCTACGACCGGATCGGGTTCGCCGCGGCCGGCAAGTACAACGAGTACGAGAATCTGCGCATCGGTGGCGTCCGCTACGCCGATCTGCGGGGTTACACCTACGACCGGGACGACGTCACGGCCCGCGGTCTGGCCAACGTCTACGCCCAGACGCTGGGCACGATCTTCTCGAGTGCGGCGGAGAAGCCGTACGAGGTGGAGCTGGTGGTCGCCGAGGTGGGGGAGACCCCGGAGGGTGACCAGATCTACCGGCTGCCGCACGACGGGTCGATCGTGGACGAGCACGGCTCGGTCGCGGTCGGCGGCAACGCCGAGCAGATCAGCAGCTACCTCGACCAGCGCCACCGGGACGGGATGACGCTGGCGGAGGCGCTGAAGCTGGCGGTGCAGGCGCTGTCCCGCGACACCAACGGCAGTGAGCGGGAGATCCCCGCGGAGCGCCTGGAGGTGGCGGTGCTGGACCGTACGCGCCCGCAGAAGCGCAAGTTCAAGCGGATCGTGGGGCGGCAGCTGGCGCGGCTGCTGGCGGGCGGCGAGGCGGACACCTCGCAGGACGGCGACGACGCGGCCGATTCCCCGGGCCTCGAGAAGGAGTAGTCCTTCCGGGTGGTCTTCGCCCACCGGTGCCCCGGAGCCGATGTCACGGACGTCGGCTCCGGGGCACCGGCGTCTCCGGACTCGCGCCTCAGGAGGTGCTGGGCGGGGCCGTGGAGCCCCGTACCACCAGTTCGACGGGGATGTCCCCGCCGGCCGGTGCGCGGCCGTCCAGGACGGCCAGCAGGGCGTGCATGCCGCGTTCGCCGAACAGTTCCGCGTCCAGCCGGACGGTGGTCAGCTCGGGCTCCATGGCGGTGGCGAGGGCGAGGTCGTCCAGGCCGGTGACCGAGACGTCGTCGGGTATGCGCAGGCCAAGGCGGCGCAGGGCCTTGTAGGCGCCTGCGGCCAGCTTGTCGTCGTCGCAGACCAGGGCGGTGGGCCGGGGCCCGGGGCCGCCCAGGGCGGCCTCGGTGGCGGCTCGGGCGTCCTCGATGGAGATGGGGGCGCGGGCGGTGCTCACGAAGGTGCCCGGTACGGCGCCGACGCGCGCCGCGAGCTCCCGTGCCCGTACCTCGAAGGTCCAGGAGGGCACGTCCGCCGCGAGGTGCAGGAAGCGGCGGTGGCCGAGGGCGAGCAGGTGGTCGGCGACCTGGCGTACGCCGTCGGCGATGTCGAGGTTGACCGTGGCGGCGCCGAGGCTGCCCTCGGGGTCGCTGTCCAGCATGACCAGGGGGAGCTGGTCGCCGCGGATGTCGGTGAGGGCGTCGGCGGCCATGGAGGAGGCGATGACGCCGTCCAGGGCGGCGCGGGCGGAGGCGAACGGGTTGCGGGCGGGACCGATGCCTTCGGGGGAGGGGTAGAGGACGACGCCGAACCCGTGTTCGGCGGCGACGCGGGCGGCACCGGTGTAGACGCCGGCGAAGAACTCGGTGGTCAGCGCGGGGACGACGAGAAGGACGGTGCGGGTGTGGCCGAGGCGCAGGTTGCGGGCGGCGAGGTTGGGCCGGTAGCCGAGGTCGCGGGCGGCCTGCCGTACCCGTTCGGCGGTGGCCTGCGAGACCCGGCCGCGCCATTTGTCGCCGAGGACGAGCGAGACGGCGGCCTGGGAGACTCCGGCGGCCTGGGCGACGTCACGGCTGGTGGGGCGCGTGCTTGCTGGTGCCACCGCGGGGCTGCTCCTCTGCGTCCGGTCGCTCGATGGTCTTCGTCCGGTCCGTCCGGCCGTCTGGACCGGTGAACTGCGCACATGGTACGTATGGCGAGCCACGTTATACGTAAAACTTGACCTGGAGGGCGTGCGATGGCCGCGGGATTCGCGGGGTACCTGGAGATCCTCGGGTCGCGGCACGCCGCCCGGCTGCTGGTGGGCACGCTGGTGGGGCGGCTGCCGAACGCGACCGCGGCGATCGCGATCGTGCTGTTCGTGCGCGCGGAGGGCGGCACGTACAGCCTGGCGGGGGCGCTGGCGGCGGTGTACGGCGTGGCCAACGCGGTCGGCCAGCCGGTGCTGGGCCGCCTGGTGGACCTGCACGGACAGCCCCGGGTGCAACTGCCGGCCGCGGTCGCCTCGGCCCTGGCGGCGACCGTCTTCGCGCTGATCGGCACCGAGCCGCCGGTGCCGGCCTGGACGGCCGTGGCGGCGGCCGGGCTGTTCACCCCGCCGCTGGAGGGCGGTCTGCGCGCGCTGTGGCCGAGCGTCCTGCGCAAGGAGGGCCAGGTGCACACGGCGTACGCGATGGACGCGGTGGCCCAGGAAGTCATGTTCACCGCGGGGCCGTTGCTGGTGACGCTGTGCGTGTCGCTGTGGTCGGCGCGGGCGGCGCTGGTGGTGCTGAACGTGGTGGGGGTGCTGGGCGCGCTGTCGGTGGTGGTCTCGCCGCCGTCCAGGCAGTGGCGTTCGGCACCGCGTGCGGCGCACTGGCTCGGGGCGCTGCGCTCGCCGGGGCTGCTGGCGCTGCTGGGGGCCTTCCTGTTCGTCGGGATCGCGCTGGGGTCCATCACGGTGGCGGCGGTGCCGTACGCGGACGGGCACGGCGGGGACGCGGTGTACGGCTGGCTGATGGCGGCGCTGGGCCTGGGCGCGCTGGTGGGCGGCACGGTCTACGGGGCGCGGCCGTGGAGCGGTGTGCCCGAGCGGCGACTGCGCGTGCTGGTGGCGCTTCTGGCGGTGTGTTATCTGCCACTGATGCTGATGCCGGGCGCGGTGGCCATGGTGGCGCTGACGGCGCTGTCCGGGGTGTTCCTGGCGCCGTGCATCGCCTGCGCGTTCATCATCGTGGACCGGCACGCGCCGAGCGGGACGGTCACCGAGGCGTTCTCCTGGCTTGTGACGACTTTCACAGTGGGGGCGTCCGTGGGGACGGGGGTGGCGGGGCCGGTGGTCCAGGCGGGCGGCGCGCTGTGGGGATTCGCGGTGCCGGGCGCGGCAGGGGCCGTGTCGTTGCTGGTTCTTCTGGCCACCGGGCGGGTCCTCGCAGCTCCCGCCGGGAGGGCGGTCGTTGCGGCTTCATCGGAAAATGATCCAAATCGTGCTGTCGAACCCCGTTTCAGTCCGGGGGATCGGGCGTAATGTTCACTCATGGACCGCCGCATTTTCGGGCTGGAGAACGAGTACGGCGTCACGTGCACGTTCAGGGGACAGCGCCGTCTGTCGCCTGACGAGGTGGCGCGGTACCTCTTCCGCCGTGTCGTGTCATGGGGCCGCAGCAGCAATGTCTTTCTGCGGAACGGCGCCCGGCTTTATCTCGACGTGGGCTCACATCCGGAATACGCGACACCCGAATGTGACAATGTGATCGAACTGGTCACCCACGACAAGGCCGGCGAGCGCATTCTGGAAGGACTCCTGGTAGACGCGGAACGACGCCTGCACGAGGAGGGAATCGCAGGCGACGTCTACCTCTTCAAAAACAACACCGACTCGGCGGGCAACTCCTACGGCTGCCATGAGAACTACCTGGTGGCGCGGCACGGGGAGTTCTCGCGGCTCGCGGACATCCTCATTCCGTTCCTGGTCACGAGGCAGCTGCTCTGCGGTGCGGGCAAGGTGCTCCAGACGCCGCGCGGGGCCGTGTACTGCGTGAGCCAGCGGGCGGAGCACATCTGGGAGGGCGTCTCCTCGGCGACGACGCGTTCCCGGCCGATCATCAACACCCGCGACGAGCCGCACGCGGACGCGGAGCGCTACCGGCGGCTGCACGTCATCGTGGGCGACTCGAACATGTCCGAGACGACCATGCTGCTCAAGGTCGGCGCCACCGACCTGGTGCTGCGCATGATCGAGGCGGGCACGGTGATGCGCGACCTCACCCTGGAGAACCCGATCCGGGCGATCCGCGAGGTCAGCCACGACATCACGGGCCGCCGCAAGGTCCGCCTGGCCAGCGGCCGGGAGGCCTCGGCGCTGGAGGTGCAGCGGGAGTACTACGAGAAGGCGCTGGACTTCTGCGAGCGGCGCGGCATCCGCACCGGCACGGTGGAGCAGGTGCTGGAGCTGTGGGGCCGGACGCTGGACGCGATCGAGGCGGAGGATCTCGACCGTATCGGCACCGAGATCGACTGGGTGATGAAGTACAAGCTCATCGAGCGGTACCGCGCCAAGCACAACATGACCATGTCGCATCCGCGGGTCGCCCAGATAGACCTCGCCTACCACGACATCCACCGCCGTCGTGGCCTGTACTACCTGCTGGAGAAGAAGGGCCAAGCGACCCGGATCTGCAACGACTTGAAGATCTTCGAGGGCAAGTCGGTTCCGCCCCAGACCACTCGGGCGCGGCTGCGCGGCGACTTCATCCGGCGGGCGCAGGAGCAGCGGCGGGACTTCACCGTCGACTGGGTCCACCTCAAGCTCAACGACCAGGCGCAGCGGACGGTGTTGTGCAAGGACCCGTTCCGTTCGGTGGACGACCGGGTGGAGAAGCTGATCGCCGGAATGTGAGCCGCGTACGGACCGGCAGGCACGGCCCGCACGCATTACCGGTACGCCACACGGGCGCCGTACGTTTCACGTACGGCGCCCTTGCGGCGTCGTAGAGTTGCGCGCACGCCATCAACAGACCGATCGATTACGAGGCCCCCACCGTGCGCCGACGCTCTCTCCTTCTTTCCGTCCCCGCGGGGCTGGTCACCCTGGCCGCCTGCGGCAACGACAACGCCGGCTCGGGCAAGGCCACTGAGACCGCCTCTCCGTCGCCGACCGCCCCGGCCACGTCGGCCGCGCCGCCGCCGAAGATCGTCTCCGGGCCGCTGCCGGCGATCACCGCGGGTACGAAGTTCGGGCAGAAGCCGACCGTGGCCAAGGGCACCGGTGAGCCGTCGAAGGACCTCGCCCTGAAGACCGTGATCGCGGGCGGCGGCCGCACGGTCGCGGAGAACGACTACGTCCAGGCGCACTACCTGGGGCAGATCTGGGACACGGGCAAGGTCTTCGACAACTCCTACGACCGCAAGGCGCCGCTGATCATCCAGCTCTCCCAGGGGTCGATCATCGACGGCTGGCGCTATGCGCTGAGCGGGAGGAAGGTCGGCAGCCGGCTCCTGTTCTCGGTGCCCCCGACCTGGGGCTACGGGCCGCAGGGCAACGCGCAGGCGGGCATCAAGGGCACGGACACGCTGGTGTTCGTCGTCGATGTGCAGAACACCTTCAACGCGACGAGCTCCGCCAAGGGCAAGGTGGTGCCGCAGAAGAACGCGGACCTGCCGAAGGTGGGCACCAACACCGACGGCAAGGCGCCGTCCATCACCGTGCCGAAGGCCGCCGCGCCGAAGAACCTCGTGTCCGAGTACGTCATCGAGGGCGACGGGCCGGTGGTCAAGGCGGACCAGACGGTGCTCGTCCAGTACAAGGGCGTGGTCTGGGACGGCGGCAAGGAGTTCGACTCGACCTACCAGAAGAAGACCCTGGCCTCGTTCTCCCTCCAGCAGGTCGTCAAGGGGTGGGCGCAGGGCATGACCGGCAAGAAGGTGGGCAGCCGGATCCTGATCGTGATTCCCCCGGCGCTGGGCTACGGCGACAACCCGCCGCCGAACAGTGGCATCCAGAAGGACTCCACGATGGTGTTCACCGTGGACATCCTCGCCGCGATGTGAGGCGCGGGGGATGTAAGACTGTGCCTGTTGCCTTATCGCAGACAAAGCAGGAGCTAGAGACGTGAGCATCGACAAGCCCGAGATCGACTTCCCGGGCGGCGAGCCCCCGGCGGAGCTGGAGATCAAGGACATCTGGGAGGGCGACGGCGAGGTGGCGAAGGCGGGTCAGACCGTCACCGTCCACTACGTGGGTGTCGCCTTCAGCACCGGTGAGGAGTTCGACGCCAGCTGGAACCGGGGTACCCCCTTCCGCTTCCCGCTGGGCGCCGGCCGAGTCATCCAGGGCTGGGACCAGGGCGTGCAGGGCATGAAGGTCGGCGGCCGCCGCCAGCTGACCATCCCGGCCCACCTCGCCTACGGCAACCAGAGCCCTTCCCCGGCGATCAAGCCCGGCGAGACGCTGATCTTCGTCGTGGACCTGCTCGGGGTCTGACCGTCCCGCTTCGGATCCCACCGGGATCCAGCGGGTTGCGATCACCTGGGGCCCATGCCTGTTCGGGCGTGGGCCCTCGGCTTTTGCCACCGCGTCGCGGAGCGGTACGGTCATCGGTCGTAAGCACCATCAGGAAGGCGAAGGGCACCGATGGCCATTGCCAAGGCCGAGCGGCTGATGAACCTGGCGCTGTGCCTGCTCGGGGCGCGACGGCCGCTCAGCAAGCGTGAGCTGCACGAGTCCATCGAGGCCTATCTCGAAGCGGGGTCCGACGACTCCTTCAACCGCATGTTCGAGCGGGACAAGGACGACCTGCGGGAGCTGGGGCTGGTCATCGAGACCGTCGAGGGCCTGGACGGCGAGACCGGCTACCTGGCCCGCCGGGACAGCAACCGGCTGCCGCCCATCACCCTGGACGCCGAGGAGGCCGCCGCGCTGGGGCTGGCCGCCAAGGTCTGGCAGCAGGCCCGTCTCGCCGGGGCGGCCAGCGGCGCCCTCCAGAAGCTGCGCGCCGCCGGGCTGCCCGAGGACGTCGACCCGTACGAGGCGCACGGCGCCCTGGAGCCGCGCATTCCGGTCCACGAGGCCGCCTTCGAACCGCTGATGCTGGCCTGCCGCGACCGCCGCCCGGTCGTCTTCGACTACCGCAAGGCCAGTGCCGCTCGTCCTCAGACCCGGCACGTGGAGCCGTGGGCGCTGGAGTGCTGGCGCGGCCACTGGTACCTGGCCGGATTCGACCGCGACCGCGGCGCCGAGCGCGTCTTCCGGCTCTCCCGGATCACCGGAAAGGTCCGCTCCCGCGGCACCGGCTTCACCGCACCTGTCCCCGACGTCGTCACCGTCCGTGAGACCGTCGCGAGCTGGGCGGGCGAGATCACCGACCGTTCCGCCCGTATCCGGCTGCGCTCGGGCGCCGGGTACCCCCTTCGGGCGAAGGCCTCGGCGATACGGGAACTCGGCGACGGGTGGGACGAGTTGGACATCCCGTACGGGCACGGGCTGGACGCCTGGCTGGTGGAGTTCGGACCGGACGTGGTGGTCGTCGAACCCGCGGAGCTGCGGGCGGACGTGGTGGACCGGCTGCGTGCCGTGGCCAAGGGCTGAGGGGGAGCGAGCAACACTGTGGCAGGCAAACCGGTCAGGCCCGTGAACGCCATCGACCAGACCCGGCGGATGCTCTCCCTGGTGACGTATCTCCGGGAGCGCCCCGGCGCCCGGATCGAGGACGTGGCGCGCGCCTTCGGCATCACCGAGGACGAGCTGGTCTCGGACCTCGACGTGCTGCCCATGTGCGGCACCAGCTTCCGCGGCGGCGACCTGCTCGACATCGACACCGACGGCGAGCGCATCTGGTGGCACAACCCGGCCGCGCTCGGCGCGGAGGCGGCCGAACCGCTGCGGCTGGCCGCCGACGAGGCGACCGCCCTGCTGGTCGCCGCCCGCGCGGTGGCCACCCTGCCCGGACTGCGCGAGAGCGACCGGCAGGCGCTGCTGCGGGCGACGGCCAAGGTGGAGGCGGCGGCCGGCGAGGCGGCGGGCGCCAGCGCGCGGCTGTCGGTGACCTTCGAGTCCGAGGGCGGGGTCTTCGCCGACGTGGACCGGGCGATCTCCGAGCGCCGCCGGCTGTGGATCCGCTACTACTCGCCCGCGCGCGACGAGGTCACCGAGCGCGAGATCGACCCCATCCGCCTGGTCAGCGTCGGGCACACGTACGTGGAGGCCTGGTGCCGCCGCTCCGAGGCGCGCCGCACCTTCCGGCTCGACCGGGTCGCCGAGATCAGGATCCTCGACGAGCCGTCCGCGCCTCCCGAGGTGGAGCTGCGCGACCTGTCCGAGGCGCTGGTGCAGCCCGCCGCCGAGGACCCCGAGGTCGTCGTCGAGGTCGGCCCGGGCGGCCGCTGGGTCGCCGAGTACTACCCGCACGACAGCGCCGATGAACTTCCCGACGGCGGGCTCCGTATCACTCTGCGCACCCCCGACCCGGCCTCGCTCAGACGCCTGGCGCTGCGCCTGGGCCGGGACGGCCGGATCGTCGCACCCGGCGACCTGGCCGCCAGCGCCCGCCGGGCGGCCTCCGACGCGCTGGCCGCCTACGACGAGGCGGCGGACCTGCCCGGCGCGGGCGGCGCGTCGAACGAGCCGGACCCGGACCACGCCGTCGACGCCCCGGCCGGCGGGGGCGGTGAGGACGCCACCGGGTCCGCGAGCGCCACCGGGTCCGCGGGTGCCGCGGCCGCTGCCGGGTCCCCGGGCATTCCCGGTGCCTCGCGGGCCGTGGACCCATCGGGGCGTGCCGCGCCGGCCGTGCGGGGCGTGCCCGCGGCAGCCGCCGGGCCGCGCGGGCGTGACGACAGGCAGGAGCAGGGACTGTGAGCGAGTCGGCGGTGTCCGGGGTGCGCGGCGTGTCGGTGGCGGCGGCGTTCGCCGGCATGAGAAGTGTGGCCCCCGTCGTGTTCCGGGCGGGCTGCCCCGACTGCCGGGGCCGATTCGAACTCGCCGCGAGCGCGCTGCGCCTGGCGATCGGCGCCAGCAGGCGCACCACCTTCTACTCCTTCACCTGCCCCGACTGCGGTGCGGCGGTCCGCAAACCGGCCGGCGAGCGCATTGTGGAGCTGCTCACCGGCGGCGGCGTCAGGACGCTGCGCCTGCACTCGACGGTCTAGTCTCGTGGGCATGTTCTGGCCGATGTTCGCGGTAGCCGTGGGTTTCCTGGGCCTCGCCGTCCTCGCGGTGCTCGCCGTGCGGGTCTTCGTCGAGGCGCGGCGGCTCGGGCAGCAGGTCTCGGAGTCCGCGAGCCGTATCAACCGGGCCGCGGAGGAGCTGGAGCGGGCGAGCCTGAGCGCCGCCCGGTCGGCGGAGTCGCTGTGAGCCGCGCGGACGACGGCCGGTGGACGAGGCCCGGTAAGAGTTCCGTGGGCGTGCGGCGCGGACGTCCTTCGCCCTGTCACGCTGCCACTTCCGCCAGGTACGCTGCTGAAGGCGGACCGGAGAACGAGGCCCGGGCCGCGGACGGGAGTACGCACGGGGATTGCCTCACGTTCACCCCCGAGCGTTACGATCGCTGGCAGAACGATCGCTCGGTCACGTGTCCGACCGGTCGGACAGCATCCCACCAGCCGCCTCGGTGAGAAGGTAAAGACTTATGTTCGGAAGGCTCGGAGCCCCCGAGATCATTCTCATCCTCGTCGTCATCATCCTGTTGTTCGGCGCGAAGAAGCTTCCGGACATGGCGCGCTCGCTCGGCAAGTCCGCCCGCATCCTCAAGAGCGAGGCCAAGGCGATGAAGGACGAGGGCCGCACCGGCTCCTCCGCGCCGGCGCCCGGCGACGAGCAGCCTCCCGCGCAGCGCACGATCCAGGCCGCCCCCGGTGACGTGTCCAGCTCGCGCCCGGTCAACGAGCCGACGGACACCACCCAGCGCTGACGCACGGCCGGACCCTTCCGGCCTGCCGCACGAGATGAGGACGTGGGTTTGCTCAAGCCTGCCCGCAAGAAGGAGAAGGACCCCGAGGGGCGCATGCCTCTCGCGGACCACCTCCGCGAGCTCCGCAACCGGCTCGCGAAGGCGATGCTGGCCGTCGTCGTCGTCACGATCGTCGCCGCCTTCTTCTACAACGACATCATCAACTTCCTGACGAGGCCCATCCTCGACTCGATCGGTTGCCCGCAGACCTTCGAGGAGCTGGCGAGGTCCAGCGGCAAACAGCAGTGCGCCGAGATCACGATCAACGGCCTCCTCGCACCGTTCACGCTGGCCCTCCAGGTCTCCCTGATGGCCGGCGTCGTGGCCGCGTCGCCGTTCTGGCTCTACCAGCTGTGGGCGTTCGTCGCGCCCGGCCTGCACCGGCACGAGAAGAAGTACGCCTACGCCTTCGTCCTCACCGGCGCCCCGCTGTTCTTCGGCGGCGCCTTCTTCGCCTACCGGGTGCTGCCCACCACGGCGAAGGTGCTGCTGGACTTCACGCCGAACGGGTCCATCAGGAACTTCCTGCCGCTCGACGACCTGCTCCAGCTCGTCACGCGCATGGTGATCGTCTTCGGCCTCTCCTTCGAGCTGCCGCTGCTGCTGATCATGCTGAACCTCACCGGGGTGCTCACCGGCAGGCGCATGCTCGGCTGGTGGCGGGCCATGATCCTCGGCATCACGGTCTTCGCGGCCGTGGCCACCCCCAGCACCGACCCGCTCTCGATGCTGGCCCTCGCCGGTCCGATCTGGGTGCTGTACTTCGGCGCGGTCGCCTTCTCGCTGCTCAACGACCGCCGCAGGCGGCGCCGTGAGGAGTCCGGCCCGTCCGACGACGAGGCCTCCGAGCTCGACCTGACCCCCGAGGACGTCGGGGACGTCGAACCGGTCAGCGCCGCCCGCGGCCTGCCCGAGCAGTCCGGCCCGGACCGGGTCAACGGCTACGACGACGTGACCTGAGTCCGCCACCGACGGCACCGAGCCGGCCGCTCCGCACCGCGAGCGGCCGGCCCCCCGTGTTCCCGGGGTGATCCGGATAATGATCGTCCTGTTGTCAGCGCGGCCCGGTACGCTCGAAAGCACGATGACTCAGGACCTCTCACCGGCCGAGCGGTACGCGGCAGCGCGCAGGCGAGCTGCCGAGCAGGCCACCGCGCTCGCGGGCTTCCGCGAGATGTACGACTTCGGCCTCGACCCCTTCCAGATCGAGGCCTGCCGGGCCCTGGAGGCGGGCAAGGGCGTGCTGGTCGCCGCGCCCACCGGCTCGGGCAAGACGATCGTCGGCGAGTTCGCCGTCCACCTCGCCCTCCAGCAGGGCAGGAAGTGTTTCTACACGACACCCATCAAGGCCCTGTCGAACCAGAAGTACTCCGACCTGTGCCGTCGTTACGGCAGCGGCAAGGTCGGCCTGCTCACCGGCGACAACAGCATCAACGCGGACGCCCCCGTGGTCGTGATGACCACCGAGGTGCTGCGGAACATGCTCTACGCCGGCTCCCAGACCCTGCGCGGCCTCGGCCATGTGGTCATGGACGAGGTGCACTACCTCTCCGACCGCTTCCGCGGCGCCGTCTGGGAGGAAGTGATCATCCACCTGCCCGCCTCGGTGACGCTGGTGTCGCTGTCGGCGACCGTGTCCAACGCCGAGGAGTTCGGTGACTGGCTGGACACCGTCCGCGGCGACACCGAGGTGATCGTCTCCGAGCACCGACCGGTGCCGCTGTTCCAGCACGTGCTGGCCGGACGCCGGATGTACGACCTGTTCGAGGAGGGCGAGGGCCACCGCAAGGCCGTCAACCCCGACCTCACGCGCATGGCGCGACTGGAGGCCAGCCGCCCCACCTACCCCGACCGCCGGCGCGGCCGGAACATGCGCGAGGCGGACCGTGAGCGCGAGCGCCGGCAGCGCTCCCGGATCTGGACGCCCAGCCGCCCGGAGGTCATCGAACGGCTGGACTCCGAGGGCCTGTTGCCCGCGATCACCTTCATCTTCAGCCGTGCCGCCTGCGAGGCCGCCGTCCAGCAGTGCCTGTACGCGGGCCTCAGGCTCAACGACGAGGAGGCGCGCGAGGAGGTCCGCGCCCTGGTCGAGGAGCGCACCGCCCACATCGCGCCGGAGGACCTGCACGTCCTCGGGTACTACGAGTGGCTGGAGGGGCTGGAGCGCGGCATCGCCGCCCACCACGCGGGCATGCTGCCGACCTTCAAGGAGGTCGTCGAGGAGCTGTTCGTGCGCGGCCTGGTCAAGGCGGTCTTCGCCACCGAGACCCTCGCTCTGGGCATCAACATGCCGGCCCGCTCGGTGGTGCTGGAGAAGCTCGTCAAGTGGAACGGCGAGCAGCACGCCGACATCACCCCCGGCGAGTACACCCAGCTGACCGGCCGGGCCGGCCGACGGGGCATCGACGTCGAGGGCCACGCGGTCGTGCTGTGGCAGCGCGGGATGAACCCCGAGCAGGTGGCGGGCCTGGCCGGCACGCGCACCTACCCGCTGCGCTCCAGCTTCAGGCCGTCGTACAACATGGCGGTCAACCTGGTCGAGCAGTTCGGCCGGCACCGCTCCCGCGAGCTGCTGGAGACCTCGTTCGCGCAGTTCCAGGCCGACAAGTCGGTGGTCGGGATCTCCCGGCAGGTGCAGCGCAACGAGGAGGGCCTGGCAGGCTACAAGGAAGCCATGACGTGCCACCTCGGGGACTTCACCGAGTACGCGCGGCTGCGCCGGGAGCTGAAGGACCGTGAGAACGAGCTGGCCCGCCAGGGCGTCGCGCTGCGTCGTGCGGAGGCCGCCGTCGCCCTGGAGCGGCTCAAACCCGGCGACATCATCCACGTGCCCACGGGCAAGTACGCGGGGCTGGCGCTCGTCCTCGATCCGGGCCTGCCCGCCGGCCGGTCCAACGGCCACCGGGGCCTCGAGCACCACGACGGGCCGCGCCCGCTGGTGCTGACCGCCGAGCGGCAGGTCAAGCGGCTGGCGGCCATCGACTTCCCCGTGCCCGTCGAGCCGCTGGACCGGATGCGCATCCCGAAGTCCTTCAACCCGCGCTCCCCGCAGTCCCGCCGTGACCTGGCCTCCGCGCTGCGCACCAAGGCGGGGCACATCCGGCCGGAGCGGCACCGGGGGCGGCGCTCCCAGGCGGCCGACGACCGGGAGATCGCCCGGCTGCGCGCCGCCCTGCGCGCCCACCCATGCCACGGGTGCAACGACCGCGAGGACCACGCCCGTTGGGCCGAGCGCTACCACCGGCTGATGCGGGACACCAAGCAGCTGGAGCACCGCATCGAGGGCCGTACGAACACCATCGCCCGGACCTTCGACCGCATCGTGTCGCTGCTGACCGAGCTGGACTACCTGCGCGGCAACGAAGTGACCGAGCACGGCAAGCGTCTGGCCCGGCTGTACGGCGAACTGGACCTGCTCGCCAGCGAATGCCTGCGCGAGCGCGTGTGGGAGGGCCTCGGCCCGGCCGAACTCGCCGCCTGCGTCTCGGCGTTGGTCTACGAGGCGCGGGTCGGCGACGACGCCCTGGCGCCCAAGCTGCCCTCGGGCAGGGCGAAGGCCGCGCTCGGCGAGATGGTGCGTATCTGGGGCCGGCTGGACGCCCTGGAGGAGGAGTTCCGGATCAACCAGGCCGAGGGCGTCGGCCAGCGCGAGCCCGACCTCGGCTTCGCCTGGGCCGCGTACATGTGGGCCTCGGGCAAGGGACTGGACGAGGTGCTGCGTGAGGCGGACATGTCGGCCGGCGACTTCGTCCGCTGGTGCAAGCAGGTGATCGACGTCCTGGGACAGATCTCGGCGGCGGCTCCCGTCGAGGGGTCCACGGTGGCGAAGAACGCCCGCAAGGCGGTCGACGGACTGCTGCGGGGTGTCGTCGCCTACTCGTCGGTCGGGTAGGTCTCCAGGTCCTCGGGCTGCGCCCGGCTCCGGAGAGTCGTGGGGCGTGATCGTGTGCGGCCGAGCCGCACGGGTCACGCCCCCTGCTGTTCCCTCACCCGCCACGGTGAGCGATTTCCGCACGCCCGTACGTCATCACGGCTCGTGTTCGAACGAATGCACCACGTGCAAACGACCCGAGGGTACTCCTGTCCCATTCGCGGTTTCAGGCGCTTGCCGAATATGACATGGCGATGATCCGGTCGGACTAAGCTCGCCCGCAGCGCACCGAGTTGATGTGTATTCGTGCGCTTGTTCCCAAACATCCCGAAGATACCGACAGTTCCATGACATACCCCACTGGAAGCTGCCCCGAACCCCAGCCGATTCGTCTCAGAGGGCTTACATGGTGAGTGTCCAATCGCCCCCCGGCAGCCGCGAACTTCCCTACGTGCGGGTGCTGTTGCTGCCCGCCGTACTGATGGCGGCGGCCTCCTCGGCCGCCGTCGCACTGGTGACGGACTCGGCCCGCCTCGCCGTCGGCTGCTGCGGCGCCGTCGCCATCCTGCTGGTACTCCTCACCGGCGCCGAAGCGGTGCGCCGCGGCCGCGTCATCCGGGACCAGCGGGAGGAGTTCGCCCGGCGCTCCGAGTATCTCGAGCGGCGGATCGCCTCCCACGACGCCCAGATCACCTACCTCGGCACGGAGATCATCCCCAACTCGGTGGCCTATCTGCGCGGCAACCACACCGTGCGCGAGGTGATGCGCGACATCATCGACGGCGACCCGGAGTGGCGGCACCTGCCCGAGTCGCAGCGCGCGGTGGTCCGCATGATCCTCAAGATCGTGGACCAGGAGGAGAACATGCGTGACTCCACGCAGCGCTCCTTCGTCAGCATCGCCCGACGCGTCCAGGCCATCGTGCACCAGCAGGCCATGGAGCTCAGGGAGATGGAGGAGGACCACGGCCGTACCCCGGAGGTCTTCGACGACCTGCTGCGCATCGACCACGGCACCGCGCTGATCGGCCGCCTCGCCGACTCCGTCTCCGTCCTCGGCGGCGGCCGGCCGGGCCGCCAGTGGCCCAACCCCGTCACGCTCTACAGCGTGCTGCGCGGCGCCATGTCCCGGATCCTGGAGTACCGGCGCATCGAGCTGCACTCCATCGCCAAGGTCAACATCAAGGGCACCGACGTCGAGCCGGTCATCCACGCCGCCGCCGAACTCCTGGACAACGCCACCCGCTACTCGCCCCCGCACACCAAGGTGCACGTCACGGCCATCGAGGTGCAGTCCGGCGTCGCCATCGAGATCGAGGACGCGGGCGTCAACCTCAACGAGGAGTCCCGGGCCCGGATCGAGGAGATGCTGGAGGCGGCCAAGGCCGGGATCGACCTCCAGGAGATCGGCGCGGAACCCCGTCTGGGGCTGGCGGTCGTCGGCCGGCTGTGCACGGCGTACAAGATGCAGGTCTCCCTGCGGCCGTCCGCCTACGGCGGGGTGCGTGCCGTACTGATCGTGCCCAGCAACATGATGACCACCGAGCCCGCCCCCGGCCTGGCCCACGGCATCGGCGCCACCTCCATTCCGCACCCCGGCGAGGACGCGCTGGAGGGCCCCAAGCGAGCCCCCAAGAAGCGCCGCCCCACCAGCCCGCGCATCCCCGCCACCGTGCCGATGGACGACGACGTCCCCGAGGTCACCGAGTGGACGGCGAACGGGCTCCCGCAGCGCCGGAGCAAGGTCAAGACGCCGCTCAGCCAGCGCATCGCCGAACAGTACGCGGCCCAGCGCGCCGAGGAGGAGGGCCGGTCCGTGTGGACGTCCCCCGAACCGGAGCCCGAGCCGGCCGTGGAGGAACCGCCGCCGGGCATGTGGGTGGAGGCCTTCTGGGACGGCCTGAAGCAGGACAACCCGCACCCCGACCCCACCGCGTTCACCCAGGACCCGACCGCATTCCTGCACCTGATCGAGCAGCCGGCCCGCGCCGAGGCCGACGACGAGGGGGACCTCAAGTGATCCAGCAGCGCGCCAACTTCGACTGGATGCTCAAGCAGCTCCACGACTCCGTGCCCGGCATCGAGATGATCGTGGTGCTCTCCGCCGACGGCCTGCGGATCGCCCGCTACGGCGGCGAGCCCGATTCCGCCGACCGCGTCGCCGCGGCCTGCGCCGGCCTGCAGAGCCTGGCGAGCGCCGTGGCCGTGGAGATCCCGGGCAGCGACGGCCGGATGAAGCTGGTCATCATCGAGATCGACCGCGGCTACTTCTACCTGATGTCCGCCGGTGCCAACGCCTACCTCGCGGTGCTCGCCGACGTCCGGACCGAACCCGGCACGATGAGCGCCCACATGCGCGACCTCGTGGTCCGCATCGGCTCCCATCTGACCAGTCCGCCCCGGCGCAACGGGCAGACCGTATGACTCCTCCGCGACGCCAGAGGCGCTACCCCGCACCCGAACCGCCGCCGCCCGCCAAACCCGCCACAGGAGGCCGGCAGAAGAACCCCGAGCGGCTGTACGTGGTCGCCGGCGCCGACGAGGACGGCGCGCGCGCCGCGCTCGACCTGGTCACCCTGGTCGTGGCGCGCGCCGATCCACCGCCGTCCGCGACCCCGGAGCAGGCGGCGGTGCTGCGGCTGTGCGGCGCCCCGCTGTCCGTGGCCGAACTGTCGGCCTACCTCAACCTGCCGTTCAGCGCGATGACGGTCCTGATCACGGAACTGCTGACGGCCGAACTGGTACAGGCGCGCGCCCCGATCGTCCGCCAGGCGCTCCCCGACCGTTCCCTCCTCGAAGCGGTGATGCATGGACTACAACGGCTCTGACACCCTCCCCGGCCCACGCACCGAGGACCATCTGCCGCACACGGCCCAGGCCGCGGCGAAGATCGTCATCGTCGGGGGCTTCGGTGTCGGCAAGACGACGATGGTCGGCTCGGTCAGCGAGATCAGGCCGCTGACCACCGAGGAGACCATGACCCAGGCCGGCATCGGCATCGACGACAACTACGGCTCCGAGTCCAAGACGGCCACCACCGTGGCGATGGACTTCGGCCGCATCAGCATCACCGAGCGGCTGGTGCTCTATCTCTTCGGGACCCCCGGCCAGCAGCGCTTCTGGTTCCTGTGGAACGGCCTGTTCGAGGGCGCGCTCGGTGCGGTCGTCCTGGTCGACACCCGGCGCCTGGAGGTCAGCTTCGACGTCATGGGGCGGCTGGAGGAGCGCGGAGTGCCGTTCGTCGTGGCCGTCAACTCCTTCCCGGACGCCCCCCGTTACCCGCTCTCCGAGCTGCGTTCGGCGCTGGACCTGTCGGAGGAGATCCCGATGGTCGAGTGCGACGTGCGCCGCCGCGCCTCGAGCCGGGACGTGCTGCTGACCCTGATGCGCTACCTGCACTCCCTCACCATGACCGGCTCGCTCCGCTGAACCGGCCCGGCCCCACCTCCCCCTCCTTCTTCACCTTCTCTCGTCCCGAAAGCGACCGCTGTGACGTCTGAATCCCAGTTCCTGACCGGTCCGGACGACCGCATGCCCGCCCCGCCCCCCGGCTGCCCCGCGCACGGCATCGGGCCCGGGGGGCTGCACCGGCTGCACGAGGCACCCGACCTCCGGGCGCTGTACGAGCAACTCCGCGAGAAGTACGGTCCGGTGGCGCCCGTGCTGCTCCACGACGACGTGCCCATGTGGGTGGTCCTCGGCCACGCCGAGAACCTGCACATGGTGCGCACCCCCTCGCACTTCACCCGGGACAGCCGCATCTGGACGCCGCTCAAGGACGGCATGGTCAAACCCGACCACCCGCTCATGCCCCACATCGCCTGGCAGCCGATCTGCTCCTATGTCGAGGG
Organism: Streptomyces sp. NPDC003393; assembly: GCF_053589015.1. Lineage (NCBI taxonomy): Bacteria > Bacillati > Actinomycetota > Actinomycetes > Kitasatosporales > Streptomycetaceae > Streptomyces > Streptomyces sp. NPDC003393. Next base: position 41,955 of record NZ_JBSFRB010000015.1, read on the forward strand.
CGACGAGCACAAGCGGCTGCGTGGCGCCGTCTCCGCGGTCATCAAGACCATCGACCACCGCAGCCTGCGCCGCACCATCGGCCGCGGCACCCAGCTCCTGGTGAACAGGTTCTGCGAGGCCGGCCGGGCCGACCTCGTCGACCAGTTCGCCGAGCATCTGCCGATGGTGGTGATGTGCGACGTCCTCGGCATGCCCGAGGAGTACAACGACCGGATCGTGCAGGCCGCCCGCGACATGCTCAAGGGCACCGAGACCGCGATCGCCAGCAACGAGTACATCATGGACTGCCTGCGCCGGCTCGTCGCCCGCCGCCGCGCCCGGCCCGACGAGGACTTCACCGGCCACCTCGTCCAGCACCCGGCCGGACTGAGCGACGACGAGGTGGCCCAGCACCTGCGGCTCGTGCTCATCGCGGCGTACGAGGCCACCGCCAACCTCCTGGCCAACACCCTGCGCCGGGTCCTCACCGACCCGGGCTTCCGCGCCCAGCTCAACGGCGGGCAGATGACGGTGCCGCAGGCGGTGGAGCAGTCCCTGTGGGACGAGCCGCCGTTCAGCACCATCCTCGGCTACTTCGCCAAGCAGGAGACGGAACTCGGCGGCCAGCGCATCCGGGCCGGCGACGGACTGCTGCTGGGCATCGCACCCGCCAACGTCGACCCACGGGTACGCCCCGACCCGACGGCCGACATGATGGGCAACCGCTCCCACCTCGCGTTCAGCGGCGGCCCGCACGAGTGCCCCGGTCAGGACATCGGCCGCGCCATCGCCGACGTCGGCGTCGACAAGTTGCTGATGCGGCTGACGGACGTGCAGCTGGACTGCGCCGAGGAGGAGCTGCGCTGGACCGAGTCGATCGCCTCGCAGCACCTGGTGGCACTGCCGGTGCGGTTCACCCCGCAGCCCCAGCAGGACGTGATGTCGCAGCCGAGCCACACCCCGATGCCGGTGCCGCAGCCGCGTGCCGCCTGGGAGATCGGCACCGTACGGGCGGAATCGGAGCCGCCCGCCCCGGCGCCCGTGTCCCCGGGTGCGGCGTCACCCGCGCGGCCACCCTGGCCCGCACCGCCCGAAGCCGTACCACCCGCGCCCGCGGGCAGCGGCGAGGCCGGCGGGCACGGCCGCCCCCTGGGCGCCTGGCAGCGGTTCCTGCGCTGGTGGCGCGGCTACTGACCGCTCCCGGTCCGGTCCGCCGGCGGGTGGCTCGCCCACCCGGTGGCGCCGGACCAGGCGTCGAGCGTGCGGGCGCTGCGGAAACGGCGGGCCGCCCCCGTCACCGGATCGGTGAACTCCAGCTCCCGCGCGAGCAGTTGCAGCGGGCGCCGGAAGTCGCCGGGCGGGACGGGGCCGGTCACCACCGGATAGAGCGGATCGCCGAGGATCGGCACGCCCAGCGCGCTCATGTGCACCCGGAGCTGATGCGTCTGCCCGGTGCCGGGCACCAGCCGGTACCGGGCGAGGCCGTCCGCACGATGCTCGGCCAGCTCCACCCGCGTCACGGCGTTCGGCTCGCCCGGGACCTCCCGGGCGGCAGGCACCCCACGCTCCTTCACGATCCGGCTGCGGACCGTCCGGGGCAGGGCGAGCCGCGGGTCGTACGGCGCGACGGCCTCGTACTCCTTGCGCACCCGGCGGTCACGGAACAGCGTCTGGTACGCGCCGCGCTCCTCGGGGCGCACCGTGAACAGCACCAGACCGGCGGTGAGCCGGTCCAGACGGTGGGCGGCGCCGAGCGTCGCGATGCCCAGCTCGCGCCGCAGCCGCGCCAGCGCGGTCTCGGCGACGTGCATGCCGCGCGGGGTGGTGGCCAGGAAGTGCGGCTTGTCCACGACGACCAGGTGCTCGTCCCGGTGGACCACCTCCAGCGGGAACGGCACCGGCACCTCGGCGGGCAGATCCCGGTGGAACCACACGAACATCCCGGGCTCGTACGGCGCGTCGTAGGCGACCGCCCGTCCGTCCGCCCCGACGATCCGCCCGGCCTCGAACATCGCCTCGATCACGCCGGGCCCGGCCGCCGACAGCCGCTCCACCAGATGCTCCCGCACGGTGGCCCACGCCCCCTGGGCGGGCAGCCGCACCCGCACCGGGTCCACCCCGCGCCGTTGGGGCAGGGGAGCGGGTGGGGTGCGGGTCCTGCGTCTCATCGACCGAAGCCTACGAGGTGGCGGGGTGGGTGCGGTCGCGAGGTGGTGTGCCTCACGCGGCCGGCGCCGCGCTCTCCTGCTCCGCCTCGATCCGGGCGTTCCACTCCCGCTTGGAGGCCTGCCAGCCGTCCTCGTTGTGGCCGAGGCGCCAGTAGCCGGAGATCGACAGGTCCTCACGCGGGATCCCGTGCTCCACCCGCAGCAGCCGGCGCAGTTCCTTGACGAAACCGGCCTCGCCGTGCACGAACGCGTGCACCCGGCCCTCGGGGAACTCCAGCGCCCTGACCGCCGCCACGAGCGCCTCGCCGACCGGCCGGTTTCCGCGGTGCAACCAGACCACGTCGACATCGGAGCCGATCTTCTGCTCCTCCTCGGGACCGGCGACCTCGACGAAGGCGTGTGCCCGCGCGCCCGAGGGCAGCGCCTCCAGGGAGCGGGCGATCGCCGGCAGAGCGCTCTCGTCACCGGCGAGCAGATGCCAGTCGGCGCCCGCGTCCGGGGCGTAGGCGCCGCCGGGGCCCATGAAACGCACCGTCTCGCCGGGCCGGACCAACAGCGACCAGGGGCCGGCCAGGCCCTCGTCGCCGTGGACCACGAAGTCCAGGGTCAGCTCGAGGTGCGCGGCGTCCCAGGCGCGCACGGTGTACGTCCGGGTCACCGGCCACTGCTCGCGCGGGAACTCCGCGCGGATCCGCTCCATGTCGAACGGCTCGGGGTAGGTGACGCCGTCGGCGGGGAACAGCAGCTTCACGTAGTGGTCGGTGCAGGTGTCGGCCGAGAAGCCGGCCAGACCCTCCCCGCCGAGCACCACGCGCTGCATGTGCGGAGTCAGCCGTTCGGTGCGGACGACCTGCGCGGTGTGCATCCTGCGCGGCCTGCGCGCCGGACGTTCTGCCATTGCTGCCTCCCTGTTCCCCGTGCTTAGGCTTACCTAAGTTATCACCTTCCGTCGGTGAACATCCTTTCTTCGTCCGCTTCATGAGCCCGCGGCGACGCTTTCGCCGTCACGCTGTCAGCGTGCCGAGCAGCCGCTGGAGGGAGCCTCCCAGGCCCCAGCGGCCGGCCAGTTCCTCCAGCGCCGCCGCATCGCGCGGGGCGCGCGGCAGCTCGGTGCCGACGTCCGGCAGCGGGACGTCGGCGGCGACCCGCACGACCGTCGGCGCCACCGCGAGATACGGCCGCGCCTCGTCGAGCCGCTTGCGCTGGGACGGTGTGAGCCGGGACTCAGGGTCGTCGACGGCCGCCAGGATCCCGGCCAGGTCGCCGAACTCGGCGAGCAGCCGGGCCGCCGTCTTCTCCCCGATGCCGGGCACGCCCGGCAGTCCGTCGCTCGGGTCGCCGCGCAGCAGCGCCAGGTCCGCGTACCCGCTGCCGTCGACCCCATACTTTTCCCGCAGCACCGCCTCGTCGGTGGTCTGCAGCGTGCCCACGCCCTTGACCGGGTACAGCACCCGCACCCCGCGCGCGTCGTCCACCAACTGGTACAGGTCCCGGTCGCCGGTGACGATGTCGACCGGGCCGCTCGCCCGGGCGGTGTAGGTGCCGATCACGTCGTCCGCCTCGTACCCCTCGACGCCGACCCGTGCGATGCCGATCGCGTCCAGGACCGCTTCGATGACCGGGACCTGCGGGGAGAGGGTGTCGGGCACCTCCTCCTCGTCCGGCCCGCCGGCGTGCTCCTCGGCGACGCGGTGCGCCTTGTAGGAGGGGATCAGCTCCACCCGCCACCGGGGCCGCCAGTCCGCGTCCATGCAGGCCACCAGGTGGTCGGGGTGGTGGTCCTTGACGAGGCGGTCGATGAAGTCGAGCAGTCCGCGCACGGCGTTCACCGGCGTGCCGTCCGGGGCCTTGATCGACTCCGGGACGCCGAAATATGCGCGGAAGTAGAGGGAGGCGGTGTCGAGGAGCATCAGTCGTCCGGTCACGTCTCGCATCATGCCGTACGGCACTGACGGTCACAGCGCTCGGTGTGAGGCGGGCCACTTTTGTGTTTGCCCCGTGGTGACCTGGGCAGGCGCGCGGCCGAGCAAAGGTAGTTGCGTTATTCAACTGTTACTGATCCTTCGCATCTGTCCTGTCCCCCACCACGAGAGGTACGCGTGTCATCCAGGCTTGAGACGGAACATCTGTACAAGGTGTTCGGCAGACGACCGGACGAGGCGGTGGAGAGGCTCCGGCAAGGCGCCGACCGCGAGGAGCTACGCGCCGACGGCACCACCGCGGCCGTCATCGACGCCTCCTTCACGGTGGACCCCGGTCAGATCTTCGTCGTGATGGGACTGTCCGGCTCCGGCAAGTCCACGCTCCTGCGGATGCTGAACGGGCTCCTGGAGCCGACCGCCGGACACGTGCGCTTCGACGGCCAGGACCTGACCGCGCTCAGCGACCGCGACCTGCGCGAGGTGCGCTCCAAGAAGATCAGCATGGTCTTCCAGCACTTCGCGCTCTTCCCGCACCGCAGCGTCCGTGAGAACGCCGCCTACGGCCTGGAAGTGCAGGGCGTGCCCCGCGCCGAGCGCGCACGCCGCGCCGACGAGGCGCTCGCTCTGTGCGGCCTGGCCGGCTGGGAGACCTCCTGGCCCGACGAGCTCTCCGGCGGCATGCAACAGCGCGTGGGCCTGGCCCGCGCGCTGGCCACCGACGCCGACCTGCTGCTGATGGACGAGTCCTTCAGCGCCCTGGACCCGCTGATCCGCCGCGACATGCAGGACCAGCTCCTCCAGCTGCAGCAGACCCTGAAGAAGACGATCGTCTTCATCACCCACGACCTCAACGAGGCCATGCGTCTGGGCGACCGTATCGCCGTCATGCGGGACGGCCGGATCGTGCAGAACGGCACCGCCGAGGACATCCTGCTCCGTCCCGCCGACGACTACGTCGCCTCCTTCACCCGGGACGTCGACCGGTCCCGGGTGCTCACCGCGGAATCGGTCATGGACCGCGACGTGCGCGGCGACGAGGCGGACTGCGGCTGCGAGACGGCGCAGACGCACACCCCGTTCGGCGAGCTGTGCGCGATCAGCGCCCGGGTGTCCCACCCCGTGGCCGTGCTGGACGAGCACCGCACCCTCGTCGGGGTGGTTCCGCGGCAGCGTCTGATCGGCTTCCTCGGCGACGACGAGGGCGCCACCCCCGCGGCCTGCGACGCCCCGCGGGGCAAGGGCGGCGAGAAGGAGGTGGCCCGTGCCTAGGATTCCGCTCGGCGACTGGGTCAACTCCGCGGTCGACTGGCTGCTGGACCACGTGTCCTGGCTCTTCGACTTCTTCAAGGTCGTCTTCACCGGCGCCTACGACGGCATCAACGCCGTGCTGCAGGCCCCCGAACCGCTGCTGCTCGCCGGCATCTTCGCCGTGCTCGCGTTCTGGCTGCGCGGCACGCTGGCCGGCGTCCTCGCCTTCGCGGGATTCGCCTTCATCGACTCCCTCGAACTGTGGGACGACGCGATGATCACACTGGCGCTCGTCCTGGTCGCCACGATCATCGCGCTGGTGATCTCGGTGCCGGTCGGCATCTGGGCGGCGCGTTCCGACCGGGTCAGCGCCGTGGTCAGGCCGTTCCTCGACCTCATGCAGACGCTGCCGGCGATGGTCTACCTCATCCCGGCGATCCTGTTCTTCGGCACCGGCAGCTCCGCCGGCATCGTCGCCACCCTGATCTTCGCGCTCGCCCCCGGTGTGCGCATGACGGAGCTGGGCATCCGGCAGGTCGACGCGGAGCTGGTGGAGGCCGCCGAGGCGTTCGGCACCACGCCCCGCAGCACCCTGCTGAGGGTCCAGTTGCCGCTGGCACTGCCCACCGTCATGGCCGGCGTCAACCAGGTGATCATGCTCGGTCTGTCCATGGCCGCGATCGCCGGCATGGTCGGCACCGGCGGCCTCGGCGGCGACGTCAACGAGGCCATCGGCCAGCTCAACGTCGGCCTGGGTTCCGAGTCCGGCGTCGCCATCGTGATCCTCGCGATCTACCTCGACCGCATGACCAGCGCCCTGGGCACCCAGGTCTCCCCGCTCGGCCGGCGCGCCGCCGCCAAGGCGCGGGCCGTGCAGGGCCTGAAGATCTGGTCCTACCGGCCGCGCCCGCAGATCGCCGTGGTCGGGGTCGTCGTCCTCGCCCTGGTCGCGGGCGGCATGGGCCTCTTCGGCGGCAGCGGCTCCGGCTCCACGGTCGCCGTCGACGGCAAGAACGTCGGCAAGGGCAAGAAGCTCACCATCGGCTACATCCCCTGGGACGAGGGCGTCGCCTCCACCTTCCTGTGGAAGGAGATCCTCGAACAGCGGGGCTACACGGTGGAAGCGCGGCAGTTCGACGCGGGCCCGCTGTACACCTCGCTCGCCCAGGGCGGCGTCGACTTCGAGACCGACTCCTGGCTGCCCACGACCCACGCCCAGTACTGGAAGAAGTACGGCAAGCAGCTCGACGACCTCGGGTCCTGGTACGGCCCGACGTCACTGGAGCTGTCCGTGCCGTCGTACATGAAGAACGTCGACTCGCTCGACGACCTCAAGGGCAAGGCCTCCCTCTTCGGCGGGAAGATCACCGGCATCGAGTCCAGCGCGGGCGAGATGGCCCTGCTGAAGAGCAAGGTCCTCAAGGACTACGGCCTGGACAAGGAGTACAAGGTCGTCGACAGCTCCACGCCCGCGATGCTGGCCGAGCTCAAGCGCGCCTACAGCAAGAAGGAACCGATCGTCGTCACGCTCTGGTCGCCGCACTGGGCGTACAACGACTACTCCCTGAAGAAGCTGAAGGACCCCAAGGGCGCCTGGGGCGAGGGGGACGGCGTGCACACGCTGGCCCGCAAGGGCTTCACGGCCGACAACCCGGTCGTCGGCGCCTGGCTGAAGAACTTCAAGCTGGACGAGAAGCAGCTCACCAGCCTGGAGGCCGAGATCAACAAGGCGGGCAAGGGTCGCCAGCAGGACGCCGTGCGTACGTGGCTCAAGGCCAACCCGGGCGTCGTCGACAAGCTGGCCCCGCTGCCCGGCGGCTCCGGCGCCAAGCCGGCCGAGGCCAAGCGCACGTTGAACGTGGCCTGGTTCCCCTGGGACGAGGACATCGCCGTCACCCGCCTGTGGAAGCACGTCCTGGAGGCCCGCGGCTACAAGCTGAACCTGAAGCAGATGGACGTCGGCCCCGTCTACACCGGACTGGCCGGCGGCGACATCGACCTCAACTTCGACGCCTGGCTGCCGTACGCCCAGAAGAACTACTGGGACCAGAGCAAGGACAAGCTGACGGACCTCGGCACCTGGTACCAGCCGACCTCCCTGGAGATCGCCGTCCCGTCCTACGTCAAGGACGTGAAGTCCCTGGAGGACCTCAAGGGCAAGTCGGACCTGTTCGACGGGAAGATCATCGGCATCGAGGCCGGCACCGGTGAGATGAACCTGCTCAAGAGCAAGGTCCTGCCCGGCTACGGCCTGGACAAGGAGTACAAGGTCGTCGACGGTTCCACGCCCGCGATGCTGGCCGAGCTCAAGCGCGCGTACGCCAAGAAGCAGCCCGTGGCCGTCGTGCTGTGGTCGCCGCACTGGGCGTACAGCCGCTACGACCTCACCAAGCTGAAGGACGACAAGAAGCTGTTCGGCGTGGGCAACACCATCCGCACGGTGTCCAGCAAGAAGTTCCCCGAGCAGTACCCGCGGCTCACCGAGTGGATCAAGAACTTCAGGATGAGCGAGGGCGAGCTCGGCAGCCTGGAGAGCGAGATCAACAAGCGCGGTCAGGGACACGAGGACCAGGCGGTCGACGCCTGGCTGAAGCAGCACCCGGACGTCGAGCAGCGGATGACCTCCGGGTAGCCGTCGCTGTCGCGCCGTGCGCCTGAGAGTCGTACACCTGAGGGGCGGGCCCCTTCCACGGTCCTGACGCCGTGGGAGGGGCCCGCCCCGCTGACGTGCGCGTCAGGTGCGCACGGTAGGAATCCGGACAACCACGGAGAGCCACCCCTCTACCCTGGGATCAAGGGCCCGTGGGCTCGCGGAAGACCTCACCGGCGCCGATCCGCCGCGGGGGCCGCACGGCGGCCACCGGGCGGGGCCGGACCGCTGGCGCGAACCATGGGGTCCGCGGCCCTGCCGTCTCGCGGGGATGTGACGGCGGCGTGAAACGGTTTGCCGAACATGCGTAGGGTGCAGACAAGTCATCAGGAGTACCGCGTCCGGACGGGGGCCCGTACCGGGCCCGCCGACCGCTGACGCGGCGACGATCGGGAACGACGAGCGAAGGAGGGAGCCGGAGCGATGGGCGACCACAAAGAGCAGTCCCTTCGAGTGGGCGCGGCCGTGCGGCGGCGGCGTCGCGCGCTGGACCTCACCCTCGCCGTCGTGGCCGAGCGCAGCGGCCTGTCGGTGCCCTTCCTGAGTCAGGTCGAGAACGACAGGGCCCGTCCCAGCAGGAGCTCCCTGGAGAAGGTCGCCGACGCCCTGCGCACCACCGCCGTGGAACTGCTGGCGGCGGCGGACCCGGCGTGCAGCGTCGACGTCGTACGGGCCGAACTCACCGAGATCCCCGAGCTGGAGCCCGAACCCCGGGTGCGGTCCCTGGTGCGCGGCCACCATCAGCTGCACGCCTCGGAGTTCATCGGCGACCACGACGCGGGCCGCGAGTTCCAGCACCGCAACGACGAGCTGATGTACGTCGCCGACGGCGCGGTGGAGATAGAGGCGGAGGGCCGCGCCTACCGGCTGGCGCGCGGCGACACCATGTATCTGACCGGCGGGGTCCGCCACCGCTGGCGGGCGGCCGTGCCCGACACCCGGGTGATCGTGGTCGCGGTCGCGGAGCACATCGAGGCGGTGCAGGACCGGACACGGTGAGGAGAGAGACACGGTGACGAGGGTCGTCTCTCTGGTGCCCTCGCTGACCGAGGCGGTCGCCGCGACGCTGCCCGGCGTCCTGGTCGGTGCCACCCGGTGGTGCGTCCGGCCGGCGGACCTGGACGTGGTCCGTGTCGGCGGCACCAAGAACCCCGACGTCGACCGGATCGTCTCCCTCGCCCCCGACCTGGTGATCGCCAACGAGGAGGAGAACCGGGCACCGGACCTCGACGTCCTGCGCGCGGCCGGCCTGGAGGTGCTGGTGACCGAAGTGCGGGACGTGCCACAGGGCTTCCGGGAACTGGCACGGGTCCTGGCGGCGTGCGGGGCGGCGGCCCGGCCGCGATGGCTGGACGAGGCGGAGGCCGTGTGGTCCGCGCCGCCGGTGCACGAGGGCGCCGGGCGCCGCACGACCGCGATCGTGCCGGTCTGGCGCCGCCCGTGGATGGTGCTGGGCCGGGACACCTTCGCCGGTGACGTCCTCGCCCGCCTCGGCGTCGACCATCTGTACGCCCATCACGCCGAGCGCTACCCGCGCATCCCGGTGGAGGAGCTGCGGGCGGCGGCGCCGGACGTCGTCGTCCTGCCCGACGAGCCGTACCGCTTCACCGCGGGCGACGGTCCGGAGGCCTTCCCCGGGCTGCCGTGCGCGCTGGTCAGCGGGCGGCTCCTGACGTGGTACGGGCCGTCGCTGGCCGAGGCTCCGCGGGTGCTGGCGCGGGCGCTGCGGGCGGCGAGCCGCTGACCGGTGCGGTCCGGTCCACGGTCGGTGTGCCGGGCAGGGCGTCGGGGTCTGCGCAGGTCGGGCCCCACCCAGGGCTTCGTCGCCGCGGGACATAAGCTGGGTTTATGGGGAACGCGGGTGTGAACTCGGGGACCGGAGCCGGTCGGCCGTCCGTGGCCGTGTCGCTGGCCCACCGGGTTCCGGATCTGGGCGCGCTGGAGCTGCTGCTGGCCGTGGCCCGGCTGGGCAGCCTGGGCGGGGCGGCCCGGGAGCTGGGCATCACCCAGCCGGCGGCGAGCAGCCGGATCCGCTCCATGGAGCGGCAGCTGGGGCTGGCGCTGGTGGACCGCTCGCCGCGCGGCTCACGGCTGACGGACGCGGGCGCACTGGTGACGGACTGGGCGCGGCGGGTCGTGGAGGCGGCGGAGGCCTTCGACGCGGGCGCCCAGGCCCTGCGGGACCGGCGGGACTCGCGGCTGAGGGTGGCGGCGAGCATGACGATCGCGGAGTATCTGCTGCCCGGCTGGCTGATCGCGCTGCGGGCGCACCGCCCGGACACGGCCGTCTCGCTGCTCGCCGGGAACTCGGCGATGGTCGCCGAGCGGCTGCTGGCGGGTGAGGCGGACCTCGGGTTCGTGGAGGGGCTGACCGTGCCCGCCGGACTGGACTCCGTGGTCATCGCGCACGACCGGCTGATCGTGGTGACCGCACCGGCGCACCCGTGGGCCCGCCGCCGGCGCCCGCTGGATGCGGCGGAACTCGCCTCGACCCCGCTGATCCTGCGGGAGACGGGCTCCGGGACACGGCAGGTCCTGGACGCCGCGCTGGGCGGCCTGGCGCGCCCGCTGATCGAGCTGTCCTCCACCACGGCGGTGAAGGCCTCGGCGGTGAGCGGGGCGGGACCGGCGGTTCTGAGCGAACTGGCGGTCGGCGAGGAACTCTCCCTGCGCCGCCTGGTGACCGTCCCGGTGGACGGCATGGCCCTCCGCCGCGACCTGCGCGCCGTCTGGACCACCGGCCACCGGCCGGCGGGCCCGGCCCGCGACCTCCTCGCCCTGACCCGGTCGGGAACCGGCTGAGCGGAGCGGGCGCGCGGCACCCGCGCGCCTTCTGAGGCGGCATGGGCCCCTCGCGGCCGGCGGGCGTCTCAGGAAGCGGTGGCCGCGGTGATCAGGTGGTGCATGACGCGGAGGTCCTCGCCCATCTCCGGGTGCCACTGGACTCCGAGCACCCAGTGGCCGCCGGACGGCGGTTCGAGGGCCTCGACGGTGCGGTCCGGGGCGTGGGCCGAGGCGATCAGACCCTTGCCCAGACGGTCGACGGCCTGGTGGTGGTAGGTCGGAACGGACGTCTCCTCCGGGACCGCCGCGGCGTAGCGGGTGCCGGGGACCGGTGTGACGGGGTGGTCGCCGAAGACGCCGACGACCTCGGCGTGCCCGTCCAGGTGCTGGACCAGGGTGCCGCCGAGGGCGACGTTCAGCAGTTGCATGCCCCGGCAGATGCCGAGCAGCGGAACCCGCGCGCTCAGGGCGGCCTCGATCAGGGCGAGCTCCCAGGCGTCCCGGGCGCGGGCGGGCGGCCCCGTACGGGGGTCCGGCTCGGCGCCGTAGCGCACCGGCTCGACGTCCGGACCGCCCGCGATCACCAGTCCGTCCAGCCGGGCCACGGCCGACGCCGCCCGCTCCGGCAGGTCCGGCGGCAGCATCGCGGCGAGGCCGCCCGCCCGCTGCACCAGCCGTGGATAGCCGGCCGGCAACAGCGCCGCGTCCAGCTCCCACACGCCCCAGCGCGTACCGGCCTCCAGGTAGGTGCTGATGCCGATCAGCGGTCGTCCTGCGGTCATACGGTCCTCCCAGACCCGTGAGGATGTGCTCCACAAAGGTGCGCCTCCATACCTTTGCGGACTCCTGCGTCACGTCAGAAAGCCCCGCAGCAGCGCTGCCGTGCCCGCGCAGTGCTCGCGCGTGATCTCCCGGGCCCCGTCCGCGTCCCCCTCCAGCACCGCCTCCACCAGCGCGATGTGCTGGCGCTGGGAGTGCTCCAGGTTGCGCACGAGCAGGGGTATGCAGTCCAGCAGGTCGTTCACCGTGGCCCGGACCGCCGCGTACTGCGCGGCGAGGCTCGGCGAGCCGCACAGGTCGGCGAGCGTCAGGTGCAGCAGTGTGTCCAGCCGCCGGTACTCCGCCAGGGGCGCGTCGTACGTGCGCTCCAGCGCCCCGCGCAGCCGCTGTGCCCGCTCCCCGGCCGGCCCCTGCGCCGCGCACAGCCCCGCCGCGCCGACCTCCAGCACCTCGCGGAAGCGCAGCACGTCCTCGATGTCCACACCGGCGACCCGGCGCCGCAGCTCGTCGCCCCCGCCCGCGTCCGCGCGGGGCAGCACGAACGTGCCGCCGTAGCGCCCGCGCCGCGCCTGGACAAGCCCCTGCTCCTGGAGCACCTTCAGCACCTCGCGCAGCGTCACCCGGCTGATCCCCAGCCGCTCCGCCAGCTCCCGCTCCGCGGGCAGCCGTCCGCCGGCCGGCACCAGGCCGAGCCGCACCACCTGGAGCACCTGCTCCAGGGCCTCCTCGAAACCGTTGCCCGCCCGCACCGGCCGCAGCACCGCCGTGAGCCGGTCGCCCGGCCCATCCACGCCCGTGTCCCGCGCCATCCGGTCGCGCCCCCTTCCCAGGCAATGGTTCCCGGCAATACCTTATGGCTCCCGGCGCCGGTCGATGAAGCCCCGAGGAGGCTCGCCCGTGGCAGACCGCACACCCCCGCTCGCCGTAGAGGAACTGCACGCCCTGGTCGGAGGCGGAGAGATCGACACGGTGGTTTTGGCCTTCCCCGACATGCAGGGGCGGCTCCAGGGCAAGCGGTTCGCCGCCAGGTTCTTCCTCGACGAGGTCCTCCACCACGGCACCGAGGGCTGCAACTACCTCCTCGCCGTCGACACCGACATGAACACCGTCGACGGCTACGCCATGTCCTCCTGGGACCGCGGCTACGGCGACTTCGCCATGCGCCCGGACCTGTCCACGCTGCGCCGCGTCCCCTGGCACCCGGGCACCGCCCTGGTCGTCGCCGACCTCGCCTGGAACGACGGCTCACCGGTCGCCGCCGCGCCCCGCCAGATCCTGCGCCGCCAGCTGGACCGCCTCGCCGAACACGGCCTGACCGCCCAGGTCGGCACCGAGCTGGAGTTCATCGTCTTCCAGGACACCTACGAACAGGCCTGGGACGCCGGCTACCGCGGGCTCACCCCGGCCAACCGGTACAACGTCGACTACTCGATCCTCGGCACCGGCCGGATCGAGCCGCTGCTGCGCCGCCTGCGCAACGACATGGCCGGCGCCGGCCTCACCGTCGAGTCCGCCAAGGGCGAGTGCAACCCCGGCCAGCACGAGATCGCCTTCCGCTACGACGAGGCCCTCGTCACCTGCGACCAGCACGCGGTCTACAAGACCGGCGCCAAGGAGATCGCCGCCCAGGAGGGCGTCTCGATCACCTTCATGGCCAAGTACAACGAGCGCGAGGGCAACTCCTGCCACATCCACCTCTCCCTCGCCGACGCCGACGGCGCCAACACCATGGCGGGCAAGGGCGAGGACGGCATGTCCGAACTCATGCGGCACTTCCTCGCCGGACAGCTCGCCGCGCTGCGCGACTTCTCCCTCCTCTACGCCCCGAACATCAACTCCTACAAGCGGTTCCAGCCCGGCTCGTTCGCGCCGACCGCCGTCGCCTGGGGGCACGACAACCGCACCTGCGCCCTTCGCGTCGTCGGCCACGGCCGCTCCCTGCGCTTCGAGAACCGCCTGCCCGGCGGCGACGTCAACCCGCACCTGGCGGTCGCCGCACTGGTGGCGGCGGGCCTGCACGGCCTGGAGCAGAAGCTGCCCCTGCCCGACCCGTGCCCGGGCAACGCCTACGCCGCCGACTACGAGCACGTCCCCACCACCCTGCGCGAGGCCGCCGAACTGTGGGAGAACAGCCCCCTCGCCAAGGCCGCCTTCGGCGACGAGGTGGTCGCGCACTACCGCAACATGGCCCGCGTCGAACTGGACGCCTTCGACGCCGCCGTCACCGACTGGGAGCTGCGCCGCTCCTTCGAACGCATGTGAGGCCTTCGTGTCCGACCCGCACGAACTCCAGGTGCTGAACCCGGCCACCGAGGAGGTGGTCGCCACCGTCCCCGCCGCCGACGCGGGCGACGTCCACCGAGTCGTCGAACGGGCCGTGGCCGCCCAGCGCGCCTGGTCGACCACCGCCCCCGCCGACCGGGCCCGGCTGTTGCGCCGCTTCGCCGACACCGTCGACGCCCACGTCGAGGAGTTGGCCCGCCTGGAGGTGCGCGAGGCCGGGCACCTGCTCGGAAACGCCCGCTGGGAGGCCGGCAACGCTCGCGATCTGCTGCTGTACGCGGCCGGCGGCGCCGAACGCCTCCTCGGCCGGCAGATCCCGGTCCCCGGCGGCTGGGACGTCACCTTCCTCGAACCCCTCGGGGTCGTCGGCGTCATCGCACCCTGGAACTTCCCGATGCCCATCGCCGGCTGGGGCTCCTTCCCGGCCCTCGCCGCCGGCAACGCGGTCGTCCTCAAGCCCGCCGAGGCCACTCCGCTCACCGCGCTCCGGCTGGCCGAACTCGCCCTGGAGGCGGGCCTGCCCGAGCACCTCTTCCAGGTCCTGCCCGGGCACGGTCACACCGCCGGACGCGCCCTCGTCGACCACCCCGACGTGGCCAAGATCGTGTTCACCGGATCGACCCGCACCGGCCGGGAGGTCATGGAGCGCTGCGCCCGGCACACCAAGCCGGTGACCCTCGAACTCGGCGGCAAGAGCCCCAACATCGTTTTCGCCGACGCCGACCTGAAGGCCGCCGTCGACCCGTTCTCCTTCCTCGACAACTCCGGCCAGGACTGCTGCGCCCGCACCCGCATCCTGGTCCAGGAGGAGGCGTACGACGAGGTCCGGGAACTGCTCGCGAAGGCGCTGGCCTCCGTGGTGGTGGGGGACCCGGCCGACGAACGGACCCAGATGGGGCCGCTGATCTCCCGTCAGCAGCTCGACCGGGTACGGTCCTACGTGCCCGAGAGCGCCCCCGCCCTGCGTGGCGGCGCGCCCGACGGGCCGGGCTTCTGGTTCCCGCCGACCGTGCTCACCGGGGAGCGGCCCGACTCCGCCGCGGCCCGCGAGGAGATCTTCGGCCCGGTCGCCGTCCTGCTGTCCTTCACCGACGAACAGGACGCGATCCGCCTGGCCGACGACACCCCGTACGGCCTCTCCGGCTCCATCTGGACCCGGGACGTCGGCCGCGCCCTGCGCGTCTCCCGGGCGGTGCGGGCCGGCAACCTGTCCGTCAACTCGCACTCCAGCGTCCGCTACTGGACCCCGTTCGGCGGCTTCAAGCAGTCCGGCGTGGGCCGCGAACTCGGCCCGGACGCGCTGGCCGCCTTCACCGAGACCAAGAACGTCTTCATCAGCACGGAGGGCCCCGCACAGTGAGCGCAACCATCCCCGACACCGAGGCCGTCGTCTGCCGCCGCCTGGCCGGCCGCACCGCCGTGGTCACCGGAGCCGGCAGCGGCATCGGCCTCGCCTCCGCGCGTCGGCTCGCCTCCGAGGGCGCGCACGTCGTGTGCGGTGACGTCGACGAGGCCCGTGGCAAGGCCGCCGCCGAGGAGACCGGAGGGCTCTTCGTCAAGGTCGACGTCACCGACCCCGACCAGGTCGAGGCGCTGTTCCGGGCGGCGCACGACACCTACGGCAGCGTCGACGTCGCCTTCAACAACGCCGGCATCTCGCCGCCCGACGACGACTCGATCCTGGAGACCGGACTGGACGCCTGGAAGCGGGTGCAGGAGGTCAACCTCACCTCCGTGTACCTGTGCTGCAAGGCGGCCCTGCCCTACATGCGGGCCCAGCGCCGGGGGTCCATCATCAACACCGCCTCGTTCGTGGCCCGGATGGGGGCGGCCACCTCGCAGATCTCCTACACGGCCTCCAAGGGCGGCGTGCTGGCCATGTCCCGGGAACTGGGCGTCCAGTTCGCACGGGAGGGCATCAGGGTCAACGCCCTGTGTCCCGGACCGGTCAACACCCCGCTGCTGCAGGAGCTGTTCGCCAAGGACCCGGAGCGGGCCGCGCGCCGGCTCGTGCACATCCCGCTCGGACGGTTCGCGGAGGCCGAGGAGATCGCCGCCGCCGTCGCCTTCCTCGCCAGCGACGACTCCTCCTTCGTCAACGCCACCGACTTCCTGGTGGACGGGGGTATTTCGGGGGCGTACGTCACCCCGCTGTAGGGGGTGGTGCGCCGGTCGCGCCGGGCGCGCGATGGCCGGAACCGCCGCCTGGCCCGGCCTGAACGACGCGGCAGCCCCCGGACCCGTGTGGCCGGGCCGGGGCGGGTCCTCCTACAGTTCCGGGGGTGAGCATGACACCCCCGCCCGGTTGGTACCGCGATCCGTCGGCCCCGCATCTGCAGCGCTGGTGGGACGGAACGGCGTGGACCGACCACCGGCGCGCCCCCGAGGGACCTCAGCCCCAGCCGCCGGCGCCACCCCAGCCGCCGACGCCGCCGACGCAGCCCCCTCCGCCCGCCGACGGGGGCCCGGCGACCCGGGCCAAGGCGGTGGCCCTGACCGCCGCCGGGGCCGTCCTGGTCGCCGCCGTCGTCACGGGAGCGGTCCTGCTCGGCCGTGACGACGGCGGCGCCGGCGCGCAAACCGCGCCCTCGGGCGGCTCCGCGACCGCGGCGGGCCCGTCCACCGCCGCGACCTCCCCGTCACCGTCGTCCCCTTCCCCGTCCGCGACCGCCACCGGCGACCCGTCCGTGGTCGTCGACCAGCTCAACGGCATCACGCTGCCGGTCCCCGACGGCTGGGAGAAGCCGCAGTACGTCGCGGACGACAAGGTCGTCATGACCACGCACGGCACCTACGACTGCCCGACCCGCACGGGCCTGTGCCGGCACGGCCTGGTGCTGACGCTGACGGGGAGCGCGACCGACGCGGCCGCGCCCGAGGCCCTGGCGGAGGAGGACATCGAGAAGGCGGCCGACCTGGCGTACGACGAGAACGCGGCCGGACAGCGCCTCTACGGAGGCATCACCTCCCACCGGGCCGTCGCCTCCGGTCAGATCGCGGTCGCGGGCCGCGCCGGGTACTTCGTCCGCTGGCGGGTCAGGACCGCCGAGGGCCCCGGCGGCTACGTCGAGTCGCTGGTCTTCCCGTCCAGCGTGGGCAGCGAGGCGCCGGTCGTCGTGCGCTTCGTGCTCGACGCGGGACCGGACGGGCCGCCCCTGTCCGACATCGACAGGATCAGGAAGGGCATCCGGCCCCTCGGCGACGCCGGCACGAGCGGGGGCGTCGGCAGCAGCATCGGCCCGGCCGGCTGAACCGGGCCGCGAGCGCCCGTCGCCGATGTTTCGTCGTCCGCCCGGCGGGGGCTCACAGGAACGTGCGGCCCTCACCCCGGTACGTCGGCACGGCCGCCGTGACCCGGTCGCCCTCCACCAGGTGCAGCGTGTCGAACCGCTCGCACAGCTCGCCCGCCTTGGCGTGCCGGAACCACACCTTGTCGCCGATCAGCAGGTCGTCGGCGGGCGAGCCGAGCAGCGGGGTCTGCACCTCGCCGGGGCCCTCCTGGGGGTCGTAGCGCAGCCCCTCGGGCAGATACGGCACCGGCAACCGGTCCGCGCCGGCCGCTCCCGAGGCCGGATAGCCGCCGCCGAGCACCGTGACGACCCCCACCCCGGGGCGCCGCACGACCGGCTGCGCGAAGAGCGCCGCCGGACGGCCGCGGAAGGACGTGTAGTTGTCGAACAGACGCGGGACGTACAGCCCCGAGCCCGCGGCGATCTCGGTGACGGCGTCCTCCGCCGCGGTGTGCTGGACACTGCCCGTACCGCCGCCGTTGACGAACTCCAGCTCCGGCGCCACCGCCCGGACCGCCCGCACCACCGCGGCCCGCCGCTCCGCCAGCTCCCGGCGCGCGGCCGCCTGCATCAGCCGGACCGCGCGCGAGCGCAGCGGCCGCCCGGCCACCGCGTCACCGACCCCCGCGACATGACCCTCGTACGCCATGACGCCCACGAGCCGGAACCCCGGCCGCCGGGCGACCGCACGGGCCATCTCGGCGACCTGGGCGGGGGAGTGCAGCGGCGAGCGGCGCGCGCCGACGCGGATCCGCCCGCCGAGCAGCTTCAGCGAGGTGTCCAACTCCAGGCACACCCGCACCACTTCGCGGCCGCCCTCACGCGAGGCGTCGACGAGGTCGAGGTGCGCCGGGTCGTCGATCATCACCGTTACGGCCGCGGCGAGCTTGGGATCGGCGGCCAGTTCGGCGAAGCCGGCCCGGTCGGCGGACGGATAGGCCAGCAGAACGTCCTCGAACCCGGAGCGGGCCAGCCACAGCGACTCGGCGAGGGTGAACGACATGACGCCCGCGAAGCCGTCCCTGGCGAGGACGCGTTCGAGCAGCGCCCGGCAGCGCACGGACTTGCTGGCCACCCGCACGGGCTTGCCGGCGGCACGGCGGACGAGATCGTCGGCGTTGGCGTCGAAGGCCTCCAGGTCGACGATCGCGACGGGGGCGTCGAGATGGGCGGTGGCCCGGTCGTACCGGGCCCGGTCGGCGGCGCGCGCGGTCATGGACGAAGCCTGCCAGAGCGGATTACCGCAGGGTAGGGGACGTTCCGGGCAGATGCCCCGGGCCCGCCGACCGGTTCCCGTCCAGCCGGGGTCAGCCCGTAGAGTGACGCGCACGTACGCCGCAACGGCGGAACGCTCCCGGCCGCGCCCTTGAGCCGGGATGGCACTTCGCTCGTACGGGTATGCGTGCCCGGGGACGACGAGTCGCCGCCGGGCGGGGCCACGAGGAAGACCGCGCCGGGAGACACGGCCCGGGCCGACGAAACGGGGGGTGCATGAGCACGGAAGCGCGCCACGCCCCGATCCCCCCGCGCCCCCCGAGACCCCCACGCCCGTCCACCCCTCCCGACGGCGCCTCCCAGCTCCCCGACGAACCGCGCCCCGCCGCACCGGTGAGTCCGCCCGCAGGGCCACGCGAGCGGCCGGCCGGCCCGACGGACGGCACCGGCACCGGCCTCGGGCGCGGGGGCGCGCCCGAGGCCGCCGTACGCGGCTCCGGCTTCACCCGCCCGCCCTCGGCGGCACACGAGACGGCTGCACGCGCGGGCGGCGGTACGACGGTGCCCGGTGTCCCACCGGGTGGCGAGGCGGCGGGCCCGGACGGTGAGCCGCGTCCGGCGGGGCGGGGCGCCGCGTGGAACGGACCCGGCGCGCCCGGCGCCGTACCCTGCGCCGTACCCGGCGCCGGCGCGGACGACGGCGCCGCGGACGCCCGGTCCCGCTTCCAGGCGTTCGTGCCTCCGGTCCGCCGCGACCCTGCCCCGACGACACCGCCCCCGCCCGCCGCCTCCGCCCGTTTCCCCGACGCGCCGCCACGGATCGGCCGTCCGGCCGGGCCGCGCTCCGGTGAGCGACGCGAGCCGGCCGCGGGCCGGGCCGGGACGCGCGCCGGGCTCACGGGCCCGCCGCCCGGCGCCGCACCGACCCGGGCCGGCCTCCCGGACGCGCCGCGTACCCCGGCCGCCGGACCGTCCGCCGCCGGTGACGTCGAGGACCGGACCCGCACCGGCGCGGCGCCGGCCTCCGGGCGCGGGACGCCGAACCTGGATGCCCCCGGTGCCGTGCCGGCGCGCCCCGGACGCCGGCCGTCGCCGGCCGCGCCATGGACCGCCGTGCCCGCCGAGACACCGTCGGAGACGACCGCGCGCCTGCGCCCCCTTTCCGACCGCCGGCCCGCCGCGCCGTCCGGCGCCGGCCCCCGACGGGACTCCGCCGCCCCGAGTATGGGCGCGTTCGCCGCCCGCGGCCCGGCCGGCGGCGCCCCGGACCGCGGCCCCACCCCGGCGCGCGGATCCGGGGCACTGGCCGGCCCGGCGGAAGCCGCGCGGTCCACCGCCGTGCCGCCGGGCCCGCGCGTGGCACCCGACCCCGCCCTGTCCTGGAACGCCTTCACGGGACCCGTCGGCGTGCGGCCGCACCGGGTGCGGCTCGACGAGCCCGAGGGGCACGACCGGCGGGGGCGGGGGCGTGCCCTCGGCGGGCGGGTGCGGACGCGGACCGCCGCGGCGGCGACGTGCCTCGTGCTCGGACTCGGACTCATCGGCGGTGCCGTGACCGGGAGCTGGCTCACCGGCGGTTCCGGGGAGGGCGGCCCGGCCGGTGCGTTCGTCACGGCCGGCGACCTGTGGCACAGCATCCCCGTCGACCGGCTGTTCCCGCCCACGGTGGAGGGCCGCGGCGCCGGACCCGGCGGAGCCGACCGCACCTGGACCCGCGTCGCCGTGGCACCCGACAGCGGCTGCGCGGACGCCTTCGACCCGCTGCTGCGCGAGGCGCTGGCCCCCGTCGGCTGCACCCGCCTGCTCCGCGCCACCTACACCGACGCCACCCAGACCTACGTCACCACCGTCGGACTGCTCTTCACCAAGGCCGACGCTTCCGCCATGAAGTCCCTCGCGGCCCGGTTCGCCCACGAGGGACTGGCCCGGCGCACCGACCTCATGCCCCGCTCCTACGCCGCCAAGGGCACCGTCGCCGCCGCCTTCGGCGACAAGCAGCGCGCGTCGTGGACCGTCTCCGTGCTGACCGAGGCGCCCGTGGTCGTCTACGCCGTCTCCGGCTGGGCCGACGGCCGCACCGTCGACTCCCCGCAGCCCGCCGCCGACGCGATGCGCTCCGGCGCCACCACGGCACCCGCCCAGGCCGGCCTCGGCAACGAGGCCCAGGGCCTGGCCGACCGCATCGAACGCGGCCTGCGCAAGGACGTCGACTCGGCCACGGACACGGAGAAGGACTCGTGAGAGCCGTCATCGCCCGAAGGAACGGCGCGCTGAGCGTCCTCCTGGCCGCCTTGCTCGTCCTCGTCCCGGCCGCCGCCGCGCACGCCGACGGCATCCGCGCCCAGCAGTGGGCACTGGACTCCATGCACACCCAGCAGGCCTGGCGGGTCACCAAGGGCAAGGGCGTCACCGTCGCCGTCCTGGACACCGGCGTCGAGCGCGACCACCCCGACCTCGTCGGCAACGTCCTGCCCACCAAGGACTTCGTCGGCTTCGGCGCCCGGCCCGGCGACAGCGCCTGGGCCCGCCACGGCACCGGCATGGCGGGCATCATCGCCGGGCACGGCCACGGCGCCGGTCACGCCGACGGCGTCATGGGCATCGCGCCCGAGGCCAAGATCCTGCCCGTCCGCGTGATCCTGGAGGACGACGACTCGGCCCGCGCCCGGGCCCGCACCACCCGCGGCAGCGCCCTCGCCGACGGCATCCGCTGGGCCGCCGACCACGGCGCCGACGTCATCAACCTCTCCCTCGGCGACGACTCGGCCTCCGCGCACCCCGAGCCGGCCGAGGACGAGGCCGTGCAGTACGCGCTGAGCAAGGGCACCGTCGTCGTCGCCTCGGCCGGAAACGGCGGCGACAAGGGCGACCACATCTCCTACCCGGCCGCCTACCCGGGCGTGATCGCCGCGACCGCGGTCGACCGCTACGGCACCCGCGCGGACTTCTCCACCCGCCGCTGGTACGCCGCGGTCAGCGCGCCCGGCGTCGACATCGTCATCACCGCCCCGGACCACCGGTACTACCAGGGCTGGGGCACGAGCGCGGCCTCCGCGTTCGTCTCCGGAGCCGTCGCCCTGATCAAGGCCGCCCACCCCCGTCTGACGCCCGCGCAGATCAAGAGGCTCCTGGAGGACACGGCCCGCAACGCCCCCGTCGGCGGCCGTGACGACTCCCGCGGCTTCGGCATGGTGGACCCCGTGGCCGCCCTGAAGGCGGCGGACCGCCTGGAACCGGAGGGCCTGCACGCGGCCGCGTACGGCGAGAGGTACTTCGGCCCCGGCCCCGACACCACCGGGCCGGACGACGCCGCCTCCGGCTGGGCCGGGCCCCTCGCCGGCAGCGTCGGGGGAGTGCTGCTGGTCGTCGCGGTCGTCCTGTGGCGCGCCCGCCGCGAGAACGACGCGGGCGACGGCGGGGCGGGCTTCCGGCCCTGACGCCCGTCGCCGCAGTCCCCGGCAGCGGGATCAGGTCCCGTCCGCGAACACCGACACCGTCGCCCCGTCCGCCGGCGCCACCGGCTTCATCGCCTCGGCCGGCAGCGCCGTACGGTTCGCGGCCTGGTGCGTCCCGCTCTCCACCGACGTCCTCCCGTTCGCCGACGCGGATGCCGACGGAGGCGCCGGTGCCGCCGACCCCACGGCGCCCGGGTCCGCCGAGTCCCGCCCCCTCGGCGGGAGACACGGGCCCCGGGCCCCGAGCAGCGCGTGAAGGGTCCCGGACGGGACCGCGCACGGCCCCGGATAGGGTCGTGGCCGTGGCGAACAAGAACATTCCCGACCCCGGCTTCTCCGACGACGACGGCTCGGCCGACCCCCGGCTGAGTGCGGCGCTCGCCGCCTGGGCCGAGGACCGCACCGCCGTGGGACCGGTCCTGGAGGCGCTCGAGGGTGCCCGGCTGCTCGTCCCCGTCGTCGCCGTGCTCGGCGAGGTGGAGGAGGACGAACGGGGGCTGCGCCGCGAGAAGACCAGCGACATGGCCGTGCCGACCCTGAAGGCCGGCGGGCGCACGGCCCTGCCCGCCTTCACCTCCACCGACTCCCTGGCCCGCTGGGACCCGGCGGCCCGCCCCGTCGCCGTACCCCTGCACCAGGCGCTGCAGGCCGCCGCGCACGAGAAGGCGGACACGGTGGTGCTGGACCTGGCCGGGCCGGTGCCGTTCGAGCTGACCGGGCCGGCGCTGCTCGCGCTCGCCGAGGGCCGCAGCACGGCCGACCCGCTGGCCGACCCGGCGGTGGCGGCGGCCGTACGGGAGGCGGTGGCCGCCGAGCCGGCCGTGCTCCGTGCCCACCTCGGCCCCGGACAGGCCGACGGCACCCTGGCCCTGGTGCTCGACCCGGATGCCGCCGCGGCCCCGGCCGAGGCCGTCCGCGCCGTCGCCGGGCGGCTGGCCGCCAGCGACACGCTGAGGGCCCGCCTGGTGCGCGGTCTGGACCTGGCGCTGCTGCCGGCCGACGCGATGCCGCCGGGCGAGCCCCTGTACGTGAAGGAGTGACGGGACGGCCCGCCGTGCCGGGCGGCGCGGCGGGCCGGAGGCGGGTTCAGCCGTGAGGTCAGCCGTAGACCGGGCCGGTGTACTTCTCGCCCGGGCCCTGGCCCGGCTCGTCCGGGACGACCGACGCCTCGCGGAAGGCCAGCTGGAGCGACTTCAGGCCGTCGCGCAGCGGCGCCGCGTGGAAGGAGCTGATCTCGGTGGTGCTCGCGTCCAGCAGGCCGGCCAACGCGGTGATCAGCTTGCGGGCCTCGTCCAGGTCCTTGTACGTGTCGCCCTCCTCGGTCAGACCGAGCTTCACGGCGGCGGCGCTCATCAGGTTGACGGCGACCGTCACGATCACCTCTACGGCGGGGACCTCGGCGATGTCCCGGGCCATCGCGTCGAAGTCGGGAGTCTCAGGAGGGGTCTCACTCATGCCCCACACGATAGGCCGTGCCGGATCACGCCTCCTCGATTGGTCCTTGTCAAGGGGATCCTGCTAGTCTGGTGTGCGACCGGCCGGACACGTACGTGCTCGGCCCACAAGTGGAGGCTCCGATCTCCCACCTGACCGCCCTCCGGGACGGCGGGTCATCCGGTCAGGCGGCCACCATCGTTCCGTACGGACGATGGAGTCGTCCGAAGCGCGCCCCGCGACTTTCGCGCGGTGCTCCGGGTTGTGTTCGGAGTTCCGCCTGTGATCGTCCGGGGCATTTTTGTCGCCTCGGCGCGGTTAGGTCTCACGAACACAGACGTACGCGGCAGTCCGCCAGACCGTCGCGTGGTGCTACCGAGGAGGATCCATCAGCGCCGAGCCCCGCATCAACGACCGGATTCGCGTTCCCGAGGTGCGACTTGTCGGTCCCAGTGGCGAGCAGGTCGGCATCGTGCCGCTCGCGAAGGCACTGGAGCTTGCGCAGGAGTACGACCTGGACCTGGTCGAGGTCGCGGCGAACGCCCGTCCGCCCGTGTGCAAGCTCATGGACTACGGGAAGTTCAAGTACGAGTCGGCCATGAAGGCCCGTGAGGCGCGCAAGAACCAGGCGCACACGGTCATCAAGGAGATGAAGCTCCGGCCGAAGATCGACCCGCACGACTACGACACCAAGAAGGGTCACGTCGTCCGGTTCCTCAAGCAGGGCGACAAGGTCAAGATCACGATCATGTTCCGTGGTCGCGAGCAGTCCCGGCCCGAGCTGGGCTACCGACTGCTGCAGCGGCTCGCAGAGGACGTCCAGGATCTCGGGTTCGTGGAGTCGAACCCGAAGCAGGACGGCCGCAACATGATCATGGTTCTCGGTCCGCACAAGAAGAAGACCGAGGCGATGGCCGAGGCCCGCCAGGCGCAGGAGGCCCGCAAGGCCGAGCGTCAGGGTCGTGGCGCGGCGGCCTCCCCGCAGGAGGCGCCGTCCGAGGAGCCTGCCGAGGCGTGATCCCGGGACACGCGTCCCAGGATGTAACCAACAGAGAGCGACGCTCCACCGTGCCCGGTTTTCGTGACCGGGCACCGGAGCGCCACCGACGAGGAGAGAACGGCGCTATGCCGAAGAACAAGTCGCACAGCGGTGCCAGCAAGCGCTTCAAGGTCACCGGCTCCGGCAAGGTGCTCCGTGAGCGCGCCGGCAAGCGCCACCTGCTCGAGCACAAGTCGTCCCGTCTGACGCGTCGCCTCACCGGCAACGCCGAAATGGCCCCGGGCGACGCCAAGAAGATCAAGAAGCTTCTCGGCAAGTGACGCGGCGGCGCCCGATCGGCTGAGCCCCCGCGCGCAGCCGGTCCCGAGCGCCGTACGTCAGGACCGGGACCCATTCGTTTCCGGGTCGTGTGAGGACAACCACGACCCCGCTACAAGGAGTCAATCAAGTGGCACGCGTCAAGCGGGCAGTCAACGCCCACAAGAAGCGCCGGGCGATCCTCGAGCAGGCCTCCGGCTACCGCGGTCAGCGCTCGCGCCTGTACCGCAAGGCCAAGGAGCAGGTCACCCACTCGCTGGTCTACAACTACAACGACCGCAAGAAGCGCAAGGGTGACTTCCGCCAGCTGTGGATCCAGCGCATCAACGCCGCCGCTCGCGCCAACGGCATCACCTACAACCGCTTCATCCAGGGTCTGAAGGCCGCCAACGTCGAGGTGGACCGCAAGATCCTGGCCGAGCTGGCCGTGAACGACGCGAACGCGTTCGCCGCGCTCGTCGAGGTCGCCCAGAAGGCTCTGCCGAGCGACGTCAACGCGCCGAAGGCGGCCTGACGCCGCGCCGGTTTCGGCAGCCGACGTGACTGTGCGGACCCGTGGGCCCTGTGCCCGCGGGTCCGCTGTGCTGTTCCTACCGAAGGTGAAGCTCTCCATGCCCCCCGCCACACCCGACCTCATCTCTCCCCGCTCCGCCCGTGTCGCCGCCGCCCGGCGGCTGGCCAAGCGGAACTTCCGGGGCAAGGACCGGCTGTTCCTCGCGGAGGGACCGCAGGCCGTGCGCGAGGCGGCCGGGCATCGCGGAGCGCAGGGGACGGCGACGCTGGCCGAGCTGTTCGCCACCCTGGAGGCCGCCGAGCGGTACGCCGACATCGTGGGCGAGGCCCGCGCCGCCGGCGCCCGGGTCCACCTCGCCTCCGAGGACGTCATCGCGGACATCTCCACCACCGTCACCCCGCAGGGTCTCGTCGGGATCTGCCGGTTCCTCGACACGCCGTTCGACGAGGTCCTCGCCGCCCGTCCCCGCCTCGTCGCCGTCCTCGCACACGTACGCGACCCCGGCAACGCGGGCACCGTGCTGCGCTGCGCCGACGCCGCCGGAGCAGACGCGGTCGTCCTCACCGACGCCTCCGTGGACCTGTACAACCCCAAGGCCGTGCGCGCCTCCGTCGGCTCGCTGTTCCATCTGCCGGTCGCCGTGGGCGTCCCGGTCGAGCAGGCGGTCGCGGGCCTGAGGGACGCCGGGGTGCGCATCGTCGCCGCCGACGGCGCGGGCGAGCAGGACCTCGACGAGGAACTGGACAAGGGCGCCATGGGCGGGCCCACCGCCTGGGTGTTCGGCAACGAGGCCTGGGGCCTGCCGGAGGAGACCCGGGCCCTGGCCGACGCCGTCGTCCGTGTCCCGATCCACGGAAAGGCGGAGAGCCTGAACCTGGCGACCGCCGCCGCCGTATGTCTCTACGCCTCGGCCCGTGCACAGCGCGCCTTCGGGGGATGCCGCTCCGTCACCGCCACCTAGTAGGCTGACCGGCTCGGGGGCCCACAGGCGGGAAGGGTGGGATACGGGGATGAGTGTCGGCACCAGCGGTGCACCGGGCGGGCGCGAGGCGCGACGACCGCCAGCGCCCCGGAGCGCCGGTGATCCCGGCGGACTCGGCTCCGGCGATCCCGTCGGACTCGGCGTCGACCCCGACGACCTGCCCGACGGACTGGTCGTCGCCGACGCACACGGACGGGTGATCTGCTTCAACGCCGCCGCCGCCCGCATCACCGCCGTCCCCGCCGAGCAGGCCCTCGGACAGCAGCTGGAGAAGGCCCTGCCCCTGGAGGACCTGGAAGGGCGCCGCTGGTGGCAGCTGACCGACCCCTACGGCGGCCTCGCCATCCGCGCGGGCCAGCCCGAGCGCAACCTCCTGCTGCACGGCGGCCGGGAGGTCCTGGTCTCGGCCCGCTACGTCCGCGACCACCCCACCGGCCCGGTCCGCCGTGTCGTCGTCTGCCTGCGGGACACCGAGGCCCGCCGCCGCACCGAGCGCAGCCACGCCGAGCTCATCGCCACCGTGGCGCACGAGCTGCGCTCCCCGCTGACCTCCGTCAAGGGCTTCACCGCAACCCTGCTCGCCAAGTGGGAGAGGTTCACCGACGACCAGAAGCGGCTGATGCTGGAGACCGTCGACGCCGACGCCGACCGGGTCACCCGGCTCATCGCCGAACTGCTCGACATCTCCCGCATCGACTCCGGCCGCCTGGAGGTGCGCCGCCAGCTCGTCGACATGGGAGCCGCGGTCGGCCGGCACGTCCAGGCCTATGTCGCCGCCGGTCAGCCCGCCGACCGCTTCCTGGTCCGTACGCAGCACCCGCTGCCCGAACTGTGGGCCGACCCCGACAAGATCGACCAGGTGCTGAGCAACCTCATCGAAAATGCCGTGCGGCACGGCGAGGGAACCGTCACCATTGACATCACGGCGGCGTCCTCGCCCCGCGACGGGGACGACCCCCCGGACGGGGAGAACGCGCAGAACGCCGAGAACATCGAGAACACGGCCACGTCGGTCACGGTGAGCGACGAGGGGCCCGGCATCCCGGAGGAGTCCATGAACCGCGTCTTCACCCGCTTCTGGCGGGGCAGCAAGCGCGGCGGCACCGGCCTCGGGCTCTACATCGTCAAGGGCATCGTCGAGGCCCACGGCGGAACGATCACGGTCGGCCGCGCCGTCGGCGGCGGCGCCCGGTTCCGATTTACCCTGCCCGTGGGCACCCCGGCACACCTGCTCTGACACCTGCCGAGGACCCACGGGCGCCTTCGCTTTCCCCGGCACCGTTAGACTCGGCCTTTGGCACCTTCGTGTCCCACCACTGGAGACGGAATGTCCATGAGTCGGTGACGGGGACTGTCAGCCTGGGGGCACCTCCCAGCGTCAGCTGGGGGACAATCGGAAGCACGGGAAGAGATGTCGGCACCCAATAAGTCGTACGACCCTGTCGAGGTCGAGGCGTTGAAACCGGAAGAGATCGAGCGCATGCGGGACGAGGCGCTCGCCGCCTTCGCCGCCGCGGACTCCCTCGACGCGCTCCACGAGGCCAAGGTCGCCCACACCGGCCCCGCCTCCCCGTTGGCCCTCGCCAACCGTGAGATCGGCGCCCTGCCCCCGCACGCCAAGGCAGACGCCGGCAAACGCGTCGGCACGGCCCGCGGCGCGGTGAACAAGGCCCTCGCCGCCCGCCAGGCGGAGCTGGAGGCCGAGCGGGACGCCCGCGTGCTGGTGGAGGAGGCCGTCGACGTCACGCTGCCCTACGACCGGGTGCCGGCCGGCGCCCGGCACCCGCTGACCACCATGATGGAGCGGGTCGCGGACGTCTTCGTGTCCATGGGCTACGAGGTCGCCGAGGGCCCCGAGGTCGAGGCCGAGTGGTTCAACTTCGACGCGCTCAACATCGCGCCCGACCACCCGGCCCGCACCATGCAGGACACGTTCTTCGTCGAGGGCGGCAAGGGCGAGGACAGCGGCGTCGTGCTGCGCACCCACACCTCGCCGGTGCAGATCCGCTCGCTGCTCCACCGCGAGCCGCCGGTCTACGTGGTCTGCCCCGGCCGCGTCTACCGCACGGACGAGCTCGACGCCACGCACACCCCGGTCTTCCACCAGATCGAGCTGCTCGCCGTCGACGAGGGGCTGACCATGGCGGACCTCAAGGGCACCCTGGACCACATGGTCCAGTCGCTCTTCGGCGCCGACATGAAGACCCGGCTGCGCCCGAACTACTTCCCCTTCACCGAGCCGTCCGCCGAGATGGACATGCTCTGCTACGTCTGCAAGGGCGCGTCCGTCGGCGACCCCGACCGGCCCTGCCGCACCTGCTCCAGCGAGGGCTGGATCGAGCTGGGCGGCTGCGGCATGGTCAACCCGCGGGTGCTCACCGCCTGCGGCGTCGACCCGGAGAGGTACAGCGGCTTCGCCTTCGGGTTCGGCATCGAGCGGATGCTGATGTTCCGCCACAACGTCGAAGACATGCGAGACATGGTCGAGGGTGACGTCCGGTTCACCCGGCCGTTCGGGATGGAGATCTGATGCGGGTCCCGCTTTCTTGGCTGCGGGAGTACGTCGACCTGCCGGCGACGGAGACCGGGCGCGACGTCCAGGCCAAGCTCATTTCGGCCGGCCTCGAGGTCGAGACCGTCGAACAGCTCGGCGCCGACCTCAAGGGGCCGCTCGTCGTCGGCCAGGTGCTGACCATCGAGGAACTGGAGGGCTTCAAGAAGCCCATCCGCTTCTGCACCGTCGACGTCGGGCAGGCCAACGGCACCGGTGAGCCGCAGGAGATCGTCTGCGGCGCCCGCAACTTCTCCG
Source organism: Streptomyces sp. NPDC003393 (assembly GCF_053589015.1). Taxonomy (NCBI): domain Bacteria; kingdom Bacillati; phylum Actinomycetota; class Actinomycetes; order Kitasatosporales; family Streptomycetaceae; genus Streptomyces; species Streptomyces sp. NPDC003393. The sequence continues at coordinate 70,787 of NZ_JBSFRB010000015.1, forward strand.
TCGGCGACAAGGTCGTCGTGGTGCTGCCCGGGGCCGTGCTGCCCGGCGGCTTCGCGATCTCCGCCCGCAAGACCTACGGCAAGGTCTCGCACGGCATGATCTGCTCCGCCGACGAGCTGGGCATGGGCGACGACGGCAGCCACGGCATCATCGTGCTGCCGCCCGAGCACGAGGTCGGCACCGACGCCATCGAGCTGCTCCAGCTCGTCGACGAGGTCCTGGACATCGCCGTCACGCCCGACCGTGGCTACTGCCTGTCCCTGCGCGGCGTGGCCCGCGAGGCCGCCATCGCCTACGGCCGCCCGCTGCTCGACCCGGCGCTGCTGGACGTGCCGGCGCCCAACGCCTTCGGGCACCCGGTACAGATCTCCGACCCGTTCGGCTGCGACCGCTTCACCGCCCGTACGGTGACCGGCCTCGACCCCGAGGCCCGGTCCCCGATCTGGCTGCAGCGCCGGCTGCAGAAGGCGGGTATGCGCCCGATCTCGCTCGCCGTGGACATCACCAACTACGTGATGCTGGAGCTCGGCCAGCCGCTGCACGCCTACGACCGCGGCCGCATCCAGGGCGCGATCGGCGTGCGCCGGGCCGAGCGCGGCGAGAAGCTGACCACCCTCGACGGCGTCGCCCGGACGCTGTCCACCGAGGACCTGGTCATCACCGACGAGCGCGGCCCCATCGGTCTCGCCGGTGTCATGGGCGGCGCGCACACCGAGATCGACGACACCGAGGGCACCACCACCGAGGTCGTCATCGAGGCCGCTCACTTCGACCCGGTCGCCATCGCCCGCACCGCCCGCCGGCACAAGCTGTCCTCGGAGGCCTCCCGCCGCTTCGAGCGGGGCGTCGACCCGCAGGCCGCCTCCGCCGCCGCGCAGCGCACCGTCGACCTGCTGGTCCTCCTCGCCGGCGGTACCGCCGACGCGGGCGTCACCGAGGTCGTCGCGCCCTCCGCGCCGCGCACCATCACCATCCCGGCCGACCACCCCGACAAGGTCGCGGGCGTCACCTACGGCCGCGAGACCGTCGTACGGCGGCTGCAGCAGATCGGCTGCGACGTCTACGGCCAGGACGAGCTGATCGTCACCGTCCCCTCGTGGCGGCCGGACCTGAACGACCCGAACGACCTGGCGGAGGAGGTCATCCGCCTGGAGGGCTACGAGAACCTGCCCTCCACGCTGCCCAGGCCGCTGCCCGGACACGGCCTGACCGACCGGCAGCGGCTGCACAGCCGCGTCGGCCGCGCCCTGGCCGGCGCCGGCTATGTCGAGGCGCTGAACTACCCGTTCGTCGGCGAGGCCGCCCTCGACCAGCTCGGCCTGGACGCCGACGACCCGCGCCGCACCGTGGTCACCCTCGTCAACCCGATCTCCGACGAGGAGCCGTCCCTGCGGACGACGCTGCTGCCGGGCCTGCTCGGCGCGCTGCGCCGCAACGACGGACGCGGCAGCCACGACCTGGCGCTGTTCGAGACCGGCCTGGTCTTCCGGCCCACCGGTCAGGAGCAGATCCCGGCCCGGCTGCCCGCCGACCGCCGGCCCACCGAGGAGGAGCTGGCCGCGCTCGACACCGCGCTGCCGCACCAGCCGCGGCGGGTCGCCGTGGTGCTCGCGGGCGCCCGCGAGCAGGCCGGCTGGTGGGGCAAGGGCCGTCCGACCGACTGGGCGGACGCCATCGAGGCGGCCCGCCTGGTGGCCCGCGAGGCCGGTGCGGAACTGACGGTGCGCGCCGACCAGCACGCCCCGTGGCACCCCGGCCGCTGTGCCGCGCTGTACGTCGAGGTGGACGGCGTGCAGACGCTCGTCGGCCACGCCGGTGAGCTGCACCCGCGTGTGGTGAAGGCGATGCACCTGCCCGAGCGCACCTGCGCGATGGAGGCCGACCTCGACCTGGTCCAGCGGGCCGGGGACGGCATCGTGCGCGCGCCGCGGATCTCCTCGTTCCCCGTGGCCACCCAGGACGTCGCCCTCGTCGTCGACAAGCCGGTACCGGCCGCCGAGGTCGAGGCCGCGCTGCGCGAGGGCGCCGGTGAGCTCCTGGAGGCCATCCGCCTGTTCGACGTCTACGAGAACGCCGAGCAGCTCGGCGAGGGCCGCAAGTCGCTGGCGTACGCGCTGCGCTTCCGCGCCCCCGACCGCACGCTGACGGTCGACGAGGCGTCGGCCGCCCGGGACGCGGCGGTGGCCCTGGCCGCCGAGCGGACCGGGGCGGTCCTGCGCGGCTGAGGTCGCGTCACGAGGGGCGGGTCCGGTACGCCGGGTCCGCCCCTCCGCTGTGACCTGCATAAATGCACACTCGGAGGGTGCTCACTCGTTCGGGTGAGAACGGAGGGCGATCCGGCCCCGACCGCCCGTGCGGTCGACAGAATCGCAACCGGCCTCTCAGGCCCTGTCGTCACATGTCCGCCTGCCCGGCGGCGTCCGGCACGCACTCGCGGCGTTGGCGAGGGGTCTCGGGCCGGTCCGCGCTGTCGGCGCCGTTGGGGGGCATCGTCGTGATCCGCATCAGGGCTGTGGCTCCGCGCCGGATGCGGCCGGGCGCCGCGTTCCTCGCGGTGGGCGCCGGTCTGGTCCTGCACGCCCGGCGCGCGTTCCTGCGCGAACCGCGGCAGGTCCGTGCCGCGGTGGGCGCCGCCCGGAGCGTGCCGCTGCGGCCTCTGCCGCCGCGCCTGGCGGGGCTGGACCTGGCGGCGGCCCAGCTGCCCGCCGACCGGGACGCGGCCGCGGGGGGCGACCTGTACGAGGTGATCGCCACCGCACACGGCGTCCGCGCCGTGATCGGCGACGTCCGGGGGCACGGCCCCGCCGCCCTCGACACCGTCGCCGCCGTGCTCGCCGCCTTCCGCGCGGCCGCCCCCGACGAGCCGGACCTCGCGGGCGTGCTGCGCCGTCTGGACCGGGCACTGGCCCGCCATGTCCGCGCCCGGGAACCGGACCCCGAGGCGGGCGAGCACTTCGTCACCGTGCTTCTCCTGCAGATCGCCGAGGACGGCACCCTGCACGCCCTGAACTGCGGTCATCCCTGGCCGTACCGGCTGAACGGCACGGAGGCGGAGCCCCTCTCCGGCGCCGATCCACTGCCGCCCCTGGGCCCGTTCCCCCTTCCCTGCGACCTGCCCGCCGAGCACCCCGCCCCCCTGGTCCCCGGCGAGACCCTGGTCCTCTACACGGACGGTGTGGAAGACGCGCGGAACACCGAGGGTCGCTTCTTCCCCCTGCCGTCGGTCCTGACCGAGGCGACCCGGGCGGGACCCTTGCCCGCACAGGCCGTCCTGCGCGCCGTCTTCACCCGGCTCCTGCACCACACGGGCCGGCGCCCCACGGATGACGCGGCAGTCGTGCTGATCCACAACGCCGGGCACGTTCCGGGCACGGAGCCTGCGAGAAGGGGCGCGGGGCTCCACCGATAGCGGCTTCGCCGCGGGGCGCGATCGGCCCCCGCCCGCCGTCGGCCGGCGGACGACCGGGAGCCCGAGCCGGCAGCCGCCCCGCGTACCCGGCGGAGCCGACGGCCGCCCGCCCCGCCACGGAGTGTCGGGCAGGCGGCGGAGCGGGCGGCGCGGATACGGGCCGCCGCACTGTACGAGGGGGAGCCGGCGGCCCGGCCGGCCTCTTGACGAGGCATCTCAGTCAACCGGCTGCCCACGCTCCGCGACAGCGCGCGCACGGTGCGGATGCGGGCGCTTGGTTCACACCCCGTGTGAATGCGAACGCACTACGCTGTCGGCACCGAGTCACCGGGGGGCAGGACATGCAGCCCAACACTCTGCTCGACGCGATCCTGGACGAGGCGGGGATGTCCCACGCGGGTCTCGCGGCGCACGTCAACCAGGCGGGACGGGCACGCGGACTCGCACTGCGGTACGAACACACGGCGGTGGGGCGCTGGTTGAAGGGCCAGCGGCCGCGCGGCCAGGTGCCCGACCTGATCTGCGAGGTGCTCGCCCTCCGGCTGCACCGGCCGGTCACGCTCGACGACATCGGTCTGGGCGTGCCCGGTGAGCCGGCCGCGCCGCACGGCACCTCGCTGTCCGGCTTCGTCGAGCGGGCCACCGCCCTGTGGCGCTCCGACGAGCAGCAGCGCCCCCACGTCCTGGGCGCCCCCGCGGTGACCGGAACGCCCGCGGTGATGCCGGTGTGGGAGTGGGAGAACCCGCCCGAGGACGTGGACGTCTCCCGGGGCGGCCGGCACCGGGTCACCCCGGCCGACATCGACATGCTGCGTGCGGCCCGTACGCACTACGAGCAGATGTACCGCAAGGCCGGCGGCGTGGCGACCCGCAGCCGCGTCGTGGGCTTCCTCAACGCCGAGGCGGCGCCGCTGCTGCGCGGCGGCTACACCGACGCCACCGGCCGCCAACTGCACCGGGCGACAGGCGGGTTGGTGGCGATCGCGGGGATCTGCGCCTACGACTCCGACGCGCACGGCCTGGCCCAGCGCTACTTCCACCAGGCGCTCAGGCTCGCCAAGGCCAGCGGTGACCGGGGACTTGGCGCCTATGTGATAGCGCTGCTCGTCAACCAGTCGCTGTTCATGCGGGAACACCGCCAGGCCGTCGCCTTCGCGGAGGCCGCGCTGCGCGCCGCCGGCAAGCACATCACGCCGGCGCTGGCCTCCGACCTGTACGCGATGCAGGCCAAGGCGTACGCCCACCTCGGCGACGGCTCGAGCGCCCTGTCCTGCATCCGGCGTGCCGAGGCCGCCGCCGAACGCATCCGGCGCGGGTACGAGCCCGACGAGACGGGCTATGTCCAACCCGGCCTGGTCAATGTGCAGGTGGCGGAGGCGCTGCTCAGCCTCGGCGAGCTGGCCGCCGCCGAGGAGCACGCCACGGCCGCCGTCGACAACCCGGCGCACGACCGCGGCCGGGTGCACCGGCTGGCCATGCTCAGCACGATCGAGCTGCGCCGGGGCAACGCCGACAAGGCCGTCGCCACCGCCGTGCGGATGGCCGAGCAGGCCCGGGGCATGGAGTCGCAGCGGCTGCGGGACAGGCTGCGGGCGGTGCGTGAGCACCTGGTGCGCAGCGGCTGTGCCGGCACCACTGAGGCGGCCGAACTCATCGACGGGGCGCTGCGCGTGCCGCTGTGATGAACCGTGCGCCGTGAGTGGCGCACCGTGCGCCTGCTGCGCGGCGGCTCCGGCTGCGATATTGCCACTGACCCGACGGAAGGTGGCAGAACCGTGCAGTGGACGAAACAGAATGAACAAACTGTGTATGCAAACCGCTGGTTCACCGTCAACCTCGCGGATGTCGAGCTGCCGGACGGCCGGCACCTCGACCACTTCCTGATACGGCTGCGGCCCGTCGCCGTGGCCACCGTGGTCAACGAGGCCAACGAGGTGCTCCTGTTGTGGCGCCACCGCTTCATCACCGACAGCTGGGGATGGGAACTGGCCGCGGGCGTCGTCGAGGACGGCGAGGACGCCGCCCGCGCCGCGGCCCGGGAACTGGAGGAGGAGACGGGCTGGCGGCCCGGCCCCCTGCACCACCTCATGAGCGTGGAGCCGTCCAACGGCCTCACCGACGCCCGGCACCACATCTACTGGTCGGACGAGGGGGAGTACGTCGGACACCCCGTGGACGACTTCGAGTCCGACCGCCGTGAGTGGGTGCCGCTCAAGCTCGTCCCCGACATGGTCGCCCGCGGCGAGGTCCCGGCCGCGAACATGGCGGCCGCCTTACTTCTCCTGCACCATCTCCGCCTCGGATGACGCGGGCCCGGCACCGTCGTGCGGTGCCGGGCCCAGGGGCGGTCCTTCGGCGCGTCGAACCGGGTCAGCCGTAGGTGTAGAAACCCGAGCCGCTCTTGCGGCCCAGCCGGCCGGCGTCGACCATGCGCTGGAGCAGCGGGGGAGCGGCGTACAGCGGCTCCTTGTACTCGTCGTACATGCTCTGCGCCACCGAGGCGACGGTGTCCAGGCCGATCAGGTCCGACAGTTTCAGCGGGCCCATCGGGTGGGCACAGCCCAGCTCCATGCCGTTGTCGATGTCCTCGCGGCTGGCGATGCCCGACTCGAACATCCGGATCGCGGAGAGCAGGTAGGGAATCAGCAGCGCGTTGACCACGAAGCCGGAGCGGTCCTGGGCGCGGATCGCGTGCTTGCCGAGGACCTTCTCGGTGAACAGCTGCGAACGGCTCAGCGTGCCCTCGGAGGTGGTGAGCGCGGGAATCAGCTCGACCAGCTTCTGCACCGGAGCCGGGTTGAAGAAGTGGATGCCGATGACCTGGTCCGGCCGCCCGGTGGCGACGGCCAGCTTCACCAGCGGGATGGAGGAGGTGTTGGAGGCCAAGATGGCGTCCGGCCGGGTCACCACCTGGTCCAGGACCTGGAAGATCTCCGTCTTGACCTGCTCGTTCTCCACCACGGCCTCGATCACCAGATCGCGGTCGGCGAACTCGCCGAGGTCGGTGGTGAAGCTCAGCCGCGCCTGGGTCGCGTCCCGCTCCTCCTCGGTGATCTTGCCGCGCTCAGCAGCCTTGGCGAGCGAGTTGAACAGCCGGGTGCGGCCGAACTCCAGAGCCTCGCCGGTGGTCTCGGCGACCTTCACGTCCAGACCGGCCCGGGCGCACACCTCGGCGATCCCCGCGCCCATCTGGCCGCAGCCCACCACTCCGACGCGTTCGATGTCGGTCACATCGTCCCTTTCGTTGTCTGCGCGACACCGGCGCGCTCTCGAAGCGCGCTCGTCGGCGCTGATCTACAGCGTGGGGCAGGCGGTCCATGTGAGCGGCGCCTGCTCCGATCGTGCACGTTACCCCTGTCGCAGCGATGATCGATCGCCCGGGTCGTGCATGCTGAGCCGGTGCACGATCCGTGACGGCGCGGATCCACGGCGTACGGGGAGCCCCGGGATGAGCCGAGTGACGCGACGGGCGTTCACCGTCGCCGCCCTGTCCACCCTGGCGGTGACACCGGCGGCCGGCGCCGCACCGGCCGCGCCCCCGCCACCGGGCGCCTCCCGCGCCCGCCGTCCGCGCACGGGCGCCGCCGAGATGCGGGGCATGTGGCTGGCGACGGTGACGAACCGTGACTGGCCCTCGCGGACCGGACTCGGCGTGGCCCGGCAGCGCGGAGAGCTGACCGCCCTGCTCGACGCGGCGGTCCGGCGCCGGCTCAACACGGTGATCTTCCAGGTGCGCCCCACCGCGGACGCGCTGTGGCCCTCGCCGTACGAACCGTGGTCGCGGTGGCTGACCGGGACCCAGGGCAAGGACCCCGGGTGGGATCCGCTCGGCACGGCCGTGAAGGAGGCGCACGCCCGCGGACTGAAGCTGCACGCCTGGTTCAACCCCTACCGCGTGGCGCTGGACGCCGACCCGTCCCGGCTGGTGGCCTCCCACCCGGCCCGCAAGCACCCCGACTGGGTCGTGCCCTACGGCGGCAAGCTGTACTACAACCCGGGCCTGCCCGAGGTGCGGGCCTTCGTGCAGCGGGCGATGCTCGACGCCGTTCGGAGGTACCCGGTCGACGGCGTCCACTTCGACGACTACTTCTACCCCTACCCGGTGGCCGGCCGGACCTTCGACGACGACGCGGCCTACGCCCGGCACGGCCGGGGCTTCGCGAGCCGGGCCGCCTGGCGGCGCGACAACATCGACCGGCTCGTGCGCGAGACGGCCGCCGGCGTCCGCCGGCTGCGGCCCGGCACCCAGTTCGGGATCAGCCCTTTCGGGGTGTGGCGCAACGCCTCGAGCGACCCGCGCGGCTCGCACACGAAGGCGGGCGTCCAGACGTACGACGACCTGTACGCGGACACCCGCAGATGGGTCCGGGAAGGCTGGATCGACTACATCGTCCCGCAGTTGTACTGGTCCATCGGCCTGCCGGCCGCCGACTACGCGAAACTGGTGCCCTGGTGGGCCCGGGTCGCCCGGGGCAGCCGTACCGAGCTGTACGTGGGCGAGGCGCTGTACAAGGCGGGGGACGCGGCGCAGGAGGCGGCCTGGCGGAACCGGGAGGAACTGTCCCGGCATCTCGCCCTGGCCGAGAAGTACCCGGAGGTGCGCGGTCATGTCTTCTTCGCGGCGAAGGACGTCGCCGCGGACCCGTCCGGCGCCATGGCGCGGGTGGTCGCCGACCACTATCGGCAGCCGGCGAGCCCTCCGCGCTGAGCTACTTCGACTTCCGCTTCTTCTTCTCCTCGTGCCGGACCTGGCAGTCGGGGCCCGGTGACATCACGGCTTCGTGCCCGTCCGGGAAACGGACGCGGTAGGGCGGGTTGCCCTCCTGGCCCATGACCTCGACGACCTCGCTGACCTGGTCGTGCTGGCCGACCACGCGGCCGTGCTGGACGAGTTTGTCGCCCACGGTTGCTCGCATCTGCGGGGCCTCCTCACCACATTGCGGGAGCAGCGTCCTCGACTTCGAGTCTACGGCGCGGAGCGCGGCCGGAACCGGTGAAGCGGCCGGGGCCGGTGTGCGGTCGGAACCGGTGGCGTCGGTCAGCCGCGCGCCCGCTGGGTGACGGCGATGCAGACGAGCACGGCGACGGCCGTCAACGGGGCGGCCGGCGTCAGATGCTCGCCGAGCAGCAGCACCGACCACACCAGTGTGAGCAGGGGCTGGGCCAACTGCAACTGGCTGGCCTTGGGGATGCCCACCGCCGCCATGCCGCGGTACCAGACGACCAGCCCCAGGAACTGCGATCCGGCCGCCACCCACAGCAGCCCCGCCACACTGTGCCACCCCAGGTGCACCGGTTCGTACGCCAGCGCCAGCGCGGCACCGGGCACCGCCACCGGCAGGCACAGCACCAGCGCCCAGCCGATCACCTGCCAGCCGGGCATGATCCGCGCCAGCCGGCCGCCCTCGGTGTAACCGGCGGCGCACACCAGCAGGGCGGCGAAGAGATACCCGTCGGCGGCGGTCAGGGCGCCGCCGCTCTGCTGCACGGTGAAGGCGACCACGGCCGCCGCCCCCGCCAGCGCCGCCGCCCAGAACGTCCGCGACGGCCGCGTCCCCGTGCGCAGCGCGGACAGCAGCGCCGTGGTGAGCGGCAGCAGGCCGACGACCACCGCGGCGTGTGCGGTGGTCGAGGTCCGCAGGGCGAGCGTGGTGAGCAGCGGGAAACCGAAGACCACACCCGCGGCGACCACCGCCAGCCCCGGCCGGTGCCGGCGCTCGGGCAGCGGCACCCGCAGTGCCAGCAGCGCGCCGCCCGCGATCACGGCGGCGAGCACGCTGCGCACGGCCACCAGCGACCACGGTCCGAACCCCTCCAGACCCCAGGCGGTGGCCGGAAACGTCAGCGAGAAGGAGGCGACGCCGAGCGCCGCCAGTGCCGTGCCGGCACCGCGGCGCTCGCGGGTGGCGGTGACCGCTATCGAACTCGGGGCGGTAGCGCTACTCTCTGTACTCATGCACCAGCGTAGCAGTGTGGGCGATCTGGCAGAACATCTCCGACAGGACCTCGACCGCTATCCACCGGGGGGAAAGCTCCCGTCGAGCCGGGCACTGGTCGAGCGATTCCGGGTGAGCCCGGTGACCGTCTCGCGCGCACTGGCCCGGCTCGCCGCCGAGGGCCTGGTGGTCACCCGGCCCGGGGCCGGTGCCTTCCGTGCCCGGCCGCGCGCCACGGAGACCCCCGCCGGGGACACGTCCTGGCAGGAGGTCGCGCTGAGCGCCGACGACACCCCCGACCTCGTCCCACGCACGGTGGACGCCTCCGGGGTCACCGTCTCGCTCGCCGCGCCGCCGTCCGGCGTGCTGGAGTTCAACGGCGGCTATCTCCATCCCTCCCTCCAGCCCGAGCGCGCCATGGCGGCGGCCCTGGCCCGGGCCGGGCGCCGGCCGGGAGCCTGGGGGAGACCGCCGCTGGAGGGACTGCCCGAACTGCGCGAGTGGTTCGCGAGGGAGATCGGCGGGAGCGTCACCGCGGCCGAGGTGCTGATCGCGGCCGGCGGCCAGTCCGCGCTGGCCACCGCCCTGCGCGCGCTGGCGCCGCCCGGCGCGCCGGTCCTCGTCGAGTCGCCCACCTACCCGGGCATGCTCGCGCTCGCCCGCGCGGCCGGCCTTCGGCCCGTCCCCGTCCCCGTCGACCCCGACGGCGTACGGCCCGATCTGCTCGCGGACGCCTTCCGGGCCAGCGGCGCCCGGGTGTTCGTCTGCCAGCCCCTGTTCCAGAACCCCACGGGCGCCGTACTGGCTGGCGACCGGCGCGCCCAGGTGCTGCGCATCGCCCGTGAGGCGGGCGCGTTCGTGATCGAGGACGACTTCGTGCGCCGCCTCGCCCATGCGGACGCGGGTGAGCTTCCCCGCCCGCTGGCCGCCGACGACCCGGACGGCGTGGTGGTCCATGTCGGCTCGCTGACCAAGGCGACCTCGCCCAGCTTCCGGGTGAGCGCACTCGCGGCACGCGGACCCGTGCTGGAGCGCCTGCGCGCCATCCAGGTCGTGGACAGCTTCTTCGTCCCCCGGCCGCTGCAGGAGGCCGCCCTGGAACTGGTCGGCTCCCCGGCCTGGCCCCGCCATCTGCGCGCGCTCTCGGCAGAGTTGAAGGCCCGCCGCGACACCATGACGACCGCGCTCGCACGGCACCTGCCCGAACTCGCCCTGCCGCACGTCCCGTCCGGCGGATACCACCTCTGGCTGCGCCTGCCCGACGGCGCGGGGGGCGCGTTGCGGGCCTTCGGCTCCGGTGAGGAGTCCGCCCTGACCTCGGCCGGCCTGCGCGCGGGCGTCGCCGTCACCCCGGGCCGTCCCTACTTCAGCGCCGAACCCCCGGCCTCCCACCTGCGCCTGAGCTTCGCCGCGGTCCCCGGCACGGCCGAGATCACGGAGGGGGTCCGCCGGCTGCGGACGGCCTGCGACGAGGTGCGCGCGGCGAAAACCCCTCGACGCCCGCTCCTGTGACCTGGGAATCTCTCGCCCATGACGGACACGCCCGGGACCGATACGCCGCCCCTCGCCGAGGGCTACGAGATCTCCACCGACCCCGCCCGCATCGACGTCGAGCGGGTGCACCGCTGGCTGTCCACCGACGCCTACTGGGCGCTCGGGCGCTCACGCGAGAAGCAGGAACGGGCCATCGCCGGGTCGCTCAACTTCGGCGTGTACGAGATGGTGTCCGGGCGTCAGGTCGCCTGTGCGCGGGTGGTGACCGACCTGGCCTCCTTCGCGTGGCTGTGCGACGTGTATGTGGACCGCGCGGTCCGCGGCAAGGGCATCGGCACGGCGCTCGTGGGGGCCGTCCGCGAACACCTGAGGCCCTACGATCTCAAGCGCGTCCTGCTCGCCACGCACGACGCGCACGGCGTCTACGAGAAGCTCGGCTTCCGCCCGCTGGAGCGGCCGGACCAGTGGATGGCGCACATTTTCGACTGAGCCGGACCCACGCGCCTCGGAACTGGTACCTCGTCGCCCCTTGACCCGGGGACACAGGAGGATCACCATCACGGCATGCCACTGAGGGTGACGTTCGTGGCCGCCGCACGCAGTTCACCGCTGCTCGCGGAGCGCTTCGACGACGACCGGCCGCTGGACCAGGCGGGCTGGGAGGAGCTCCAGCGCGTCGCAGGAGAGCTGCTGCCGCTGGCGGCGGCCGAGCTGCGCTACTGCTCGCCGACCCCGCGCTGCCGGGCCACCGGCGACGCCCTGGGATACGCCCCGCTGGTCCAGCCGGCGCTGCGGGACTGCGACATGGGCCGCTGGCGCGGGCTGACTCTGGGCGAGGCGATGGCCCGTGAGCCGCAGGCCGTGGACGCCTGGCTCGCCGATCCGCGCTCCACCCCGCACGGCGGGGAGCCCCTGCTGGCCTTCATCGCCCGGGTGGGCGGCTGGCTCGACACGCGTCCGGTGGAGGACAGCGGCCGGATCGTCGCCGTCGCCGAGCCCTCCGTGATCCGAGCCGCCCTGGTCTACGCCCTCAAGGCGCCGCCCGCCACCTACTGGAACATCGATGTCCGGCCGCTGGCGGCGACCACCGTCAGCGGCCGCTCCGGCCGCTGGAACCTCCGCCTCGAGGGCGCCAGCGCTCAGCCCTCGCGCCTGTAGCCGGTGGTGAGCACCAGATCCTTGGCCGGACCGCCGACCCGCCACACCGACCGCCAGCGGTCGGCGCCCCCGACGGTGAACTCGCCGCGGTAGAGGTCGGCCGCGCACGGGTGCTCGGCGACGTACCGCCCCGTCGTGAGGTCCAGCGGATGGAAGAACCGCCCGTCGGCGAACCGGACGTCCGCCGTCCCCGGCGCGCTCCCCGGCAGGAACCGCAGCGTCCGCGTCGCGGGCCGGGACACCCCCCGCCACTCGAACGTCCCCGACTCCTCGTGCAGCAGCCCGCCGCCGGCCAGGGCGCCGAAGACCGTGACCCCTTCGAAGTGCCCCACGTCACCGCTCGCCAGGTCCCGGACCTCGCGCTCCACGCGCCACCGCCCGGCGAGATACGCCAGTACGTCGGCCACCGGCCAGAACCCGACGTCCATCACCGTGCCTTCTTTCGTCATGGCCGCGCTCCCGATCGAGCTTACGGGGCGAGCTGTCCACCCGGTCCGGCGGCGGGCGCTTCGAGAGCCCCGGTTGTGTCACCATCGTCACCGCAGTCACCGCGCGCGGGGGGCGAAGGGTGCTGCCGGGCGTCATCGGGGTGCGGACCGGCCGGATCCGTCACGCGGCCGAGGGGCGCCCGCACCGCCCGGTGAAGGCGACCGACGTGGAACGGACGAAAGACCTCATGCGCTGATGACCACCGTCATGACCCGCTCGACGCCGAGACAGATCGTCACCTTCGCCATGGTCGGCGTCGTCAACACCGGGACGTACTACGGCTGCTACCTGTCGTTCCTCACGCGTCTGCCCTACCTCCTCGCGCACGTTCTCGCGTTCCTGCTCAGCATGACCGGTTCCTTCTTCCTGAACGCGCGCTTCACCTACCGGACCCGGCCCACCTGGCGGAAGTTCCTGATGTTCCCGCTGACGAACGCAGCCAACTTCGTGGTCAGCACGACCGGCGTGTACGTGATGGTCGACGTGCTGCACCACGGCAGCCGCTTCGCCCCGCTGCTCGCCTCCGCGGCGGCGGTCCCGGTGACCTTCGTGGTGTCCCGCTGGATCATGCTGCCCAAGGCCGACCCCGCGGAGGAGATTGCATAAACGTGCATCGATACGTATAGTCATGCCATCGACAAGGAGGGTCCATGGCTGTACGTGTGGCGGTCGCCGGAGCGAGCGGATACGCGGGCGGAGAAGCCCTGCGTCTGCTGCTGGCGCACCCCGAGGTCGAGATCGGGGCCCTGACCGGCAACTCCAACGCCGGCCGGCGGCTCGACGCGCTCCAGCCGCACCTGCTGCCACTGGCCGACCGGGTGCTCGCCGAGACCACGCCCGAGGCCCTCGCCGGGCACGACGTCGTCTTCCTCGCCCTGCCGCACGGCCAGTCAGCGGCCGTCGCCGAGCAACTCGGCCCCGACGTCCTGGTCATCGACATGGGCGCCGACTTCCGGCTGAAGAACCCGGCCGACTGGGAGCGGTTCTACGCCTCCCCGCACGCCGGCACCTGGCCCTACGGCCTCCCCGAACTTCCGGGCGGCCGCGCTGCGCTGGAGGGGTCCAAGCGCATCGCGGTGCCCGGTTGCTACCCCACGGCCGCGTCCCTGGCCCTCGTCCCGGCCTACACCGCCGCCCTCGTCGAGAACGAGGCCGTGATCGTCGCGGCCTCCGGCACCTCGGGTGCGGGCAAGGCGCCCAAGCCCCACCTGCTCGGCTCCGAGGTCATGGGCTCCATGTCCCCGTACGGCGTCGGCGGCGGCCACCGGCACACCCCCGAGATGATCCAGAACCTCAGCGCGGCGGCGGGCGAGCCGGTCACCGTCTCCTTCACACCCACCCTCGCGCCGATGCCCCGCGGCATCCTCGCCACCTGCAGCGCCAGGGCCCGCGACGGCGTCACCGCCGAGTCCGTGCGCGCCGCCTACGAGAAGGCCTACGCCGACGAGCCCTTCGTCCACCTCCTCCCGGAGGGCCAGTGGCCCGCCACCGCCTCCGTGTACGGCTCCAACGCCGTCCAGATCCAGGTGGCGTACGACCCCGCCGCGCACCGCGTCATCGCGATCAGCGCCATCGACAACCTGACCAAGGGCACCGCGGGCGGTGCCGTGCAGAGCATGAACATCGCCCTCGGGCTCGACGAGAGCACCGGACTTTCCACGATCGGAGTCGCACCGTGAGCGTCACGGCCGCCAAGGGATTCACGGCGGCGGGCATCGCCGCCGGGATCAAGGACAACGGCAACCCGGACCTGGCCCTCGTGGTCAACAACGGGCCCCGCCGCGCCGCCGCGGGCGTCTTCACCTCCAACCGCGTCAAGGCCGCGCCGGTGCTGTGGACCGAGCAGGTCATGAAGAGCGGCCAGGTGTCGGCCGTGGTGCTCAACTCCGGTGGCGCCAACGCCTGCACCGGGCCCAAGGGCTTCCAGGACACCCACGCCACCGCCGAGAAGGCCGCGGAGGTCCTCGGCCGGGGCGCCATCGAGGTCGCCGTCTGCTCCACCGGCCTGATCGGCGTCCTGCTGCCGATGGACAAGCTGCTGCCGGGCGTCGAAACGGCCGCCGCCCAGCTCTCCGAGCACGGCGGCGAGAAGGCCGCCATCGCCATCAAGACCACCGACACCGTCCACAAGACCGCCGTGGTCACCCAGGACGGCTGGACCGTCGGCGGCATGGCCAAGGGCGCCGGCATGCTCGCCCCGGGCCTGGCCACCATGCTGGTCGTCCTCACCACCGACGCCGACCTCGACGCCGAGACCCTGGACCGGGCCCTGCGCGCGGCCACCAAGGTCACCTTCGACCGCGTCGACTCCGACGGCTGCATGTCCACCAACGACACCGTGCTGCTGCTCTCCTCCGGCTCCTCCGGCATCACCCCGGCCTACGAGGAGTTCGCCGAGGCCGTCCGCACGGTCTGCGCCGACCTCGGCCGGCAGCTCATCGGCGACGCCGAGGGCGCCAGCAAGGACATCAGGGTCGAGGTGGTCGGCGCCGCGACCGAGGAGGACGCCGTGGAGGTGGGCCGCTCCATCGCCCGCAACAACCTCCTCAAGTGCGCCATCCACGGCGAGGACCCCAACTGGGGCCGCGTCCTCTCGGCGATCGGCACCACCGGGGCCGTCTTCGAGCCGGACCGGCTGAACGTCGCCATCAACGGCGTCTGGGTCTGCAAGAACGGCTCCGTCGGCGAGGACCGCGAGAAGGTGGACATGCGCTACCGCGAGGTCCACATCATCGCCGACCTGGCCGCGGGCTCCGAGACCGCGACGATCTGGACCAACGACCTGACCGCCGACTACGTCCACGAGAACAGCGCCTACTCCTCATGAGCACCACGCGTAAGCACACCGCGCTCCCCAAGGCGCAGATTCTCGTCGAGGCGCTGCCCTGGCTGACCCGCCACCACGGCAAGATCGTCGTCATCAAGTTCGGCGGCAACGCCATGGTGAACGAGGAACTGAAGTCCGCCTTCGCGCAGGACGTCGTCTTCCTGCGGCACGCCGGCCTCAGACCGGTCGTGGTGCACGGCGGCGGCCCGCAGATCAGCGCCGCCCTCGACAGGCACGGCATCGTCAGCGAGTTCAAGGCGGGCCTGCGGGTCACCACCGAGGACGCCATGGACGTCGTACGGATGGTGCTGGCCGGGCAGGTGCAGCGCGAGCTGGTCGGGCTGCTCAACCGGCACGGCCCGCTCGCCGTCGGCCTCACCGGCGAGGACGCGCACACCATCACCGCCATCAAGCACACCCCGGAGATCGACGGCGAGCCGGTCGACATCGGGCGGGTGGGCGAGATCACCGACATCGACACGGGCGCCATCGAGGCGCTGCTCGCCGACGGCCGCATCCCGGTCGTCTCCTCCATCGCCCGCAGTCAGGACGACGGACATGTCTACAACGTCAATGCTGATACGGCGGCTGCGGCACTCGCTGCGGCACTGGGCGCCGAGACCCTCATGGTCCTCACCGACGTCGAGGGCCTCTACGAGGACTGGCCGGACTCGGACGAGGTGATCAGCCGCCTCACCGCTTCCGAACTGGAGAAACTGCTGCCGGAGCTGTCCTCCGGCATGGTGCCGAAGATGGAGGGCTGTCTGCATGCCGTGCGCAACGGCGTGCACACCGCCCGCGTCATCGACGGCCGGGTCCAGCACTCGATCCTGCTGGAGATCTTCACCG
Organism: Streptomyces sp. NPDC003393; assembly: GCF_053589015.1. NCBI lineage: Bacteria > Bacillati > Actinomycetota > Actinomycetes > Kitasatosporales > Streptomycetaceae > Streptomyces > Streptomyces sp. NPDC003393. The sequence goes on from NZ_JBSFRB010000015.1 coordinate 86,949, forward strand.
ACGAGGGCATCGGCACCATGGTCGTGCCGGACGAACAGGGGGAGTCGTGAGCAACCAGGAGCTGACCGCGCGGTGGCAGGGCGCGCTCATGAACAACTACGGCACCCCGCGCCTGCCGCTGGTGCGCGGTGAGGGTGCCAGGCTGTGGGACGCCGACGGCAAGGAGTACCTCGACCTCGTCGGCGGGATCGCGGTCAACGCGCTCGGCCACGCCCACCCGGCCGTCGTCGAGGCCGTGAGCCGGCAGATCGCCTCCCTCGGCCACGTCTCCAACCTCTTCGTCGCCGAGCCGCCCGTCGCCCTCGCCGAACGGCTGCTCCAGCTCTTCGGCCGGGACGGCAGGGTCTACTTCTGCAACTCCGGCGCCGAGGCCAACGAGGGCGCCTTCAAGATCGGCCGGCTGACCGGGCGCACCCACATGGTCGCGACCCGGGGCGGCTTCCACGGCCGGACGATGGGCGCCCTCGCGCTCACCGGCCAGCCCGGCAAGCAGGAACCCTTCCTGCCGCTGCCCGGCGACGTCACCCACGTCCCGTACGGCGACGCACAGGCGCTGGCCGCCGCGGTGACCGAGGAGACGGCCCTGGTGATCATCGAGCCGATCCAGGGCGAGAACGGGGTGGTGGTGCCCCCGGCCGGCTATCTCAAGGCGGCCCGCGCGATCACCGCTGCCACGGGCGCCCTGCTGGTCCTGGACGAGGTGCAGACCGGCATCGGCCGCACCGGGAACTGGTTCGGGTACCAGGCCCACGAGGGCGTCCTGCCCGACGTGGTCACGCTCGCCAAGGGGCTCGGCGGCGGGCTGCCGCTGGGCGCCACCGTCGCCTTCGGCCGGGCCGCCGAACTGCTTCGGCCCGGCCAGCACGGCACGACCTTCGGCGGCAACCCGGTCGCCTGCGCCGCCGGGCTCGCCGTGGTGGACGCCATCGCGGACGAGGGGCTGCTGGAGAACGTCAAGCGGCAGAGCGAGAGGCTGCGGGGCGGCATCGAGTCCCTGGGTCACCCGTTGGTCTCCCACGTACGGGGCGCCGGCCTGCTGCTGGGTATCGTGCTCACCGGGCCGCACGCGCCGCAGGTGCAGCAGGCGGCCCAGGAGGCCGGGTTCCTGGTGAACGCGCCCGCCCCGGACGTCGTACGGCTGATGCCGCCGCTGAACCTCCGCGACGACGAGGCGGACGCCTTCCTGACGGCGCTGCCCGGCGTCCTGGACGTGGCCGACGGGGACGGACGATCCGGAGAATGAGACGACGATGAGTCAGGCACAGGACAACGGGTACACCGACGCCGGGGCCACCGGTCCCGCCGTGCCGCAGACCCGCACCGCACGCCACCGCCGGATCGTGGACATCCTCAACCGGCAACCGGTGCGCTCGCAGAGCCAGCTGGCGAAGCTCCTGGCCGACGACGGACTGAGCGTCACCCAGGCCACCCTCTCCAGGGACCTGGACGAGCTGAACGCGGTGAAGATCCGCAACACGGACGGCGACCTCATCTACGCGGTGCCGAGCGAGGGCGGCTTCCGCACGCCGCGCGCGCCGCTGGGGGAGTCGGCGAAGGAGGAGCGGATGCGGCGGCTCTCCCAGGAGCTGCTGATCTCCGCGGAGGCCTCCGCCAACCTCGTCGTCCTGCGCACCCCTCCCGGTGCGGCGCAGTTCCTCGCCTCGGCGATCGACCAGGCCGAACTCCACGACATCCTGGGCACGATCGCCGGGGACGACACCCTGCTCCTGATCAGCCGCGACCCGACCGGCGGCCAGGCCCTGGCGGACCACTTGCTGCGCCTGGCCCAGAACGGTCACTGAAGCGGCGACGCGGCCGCGGGCGGTCGGGCCCGGACGGCACGGGCCGGCCGGGCCGGAGACACCCCGCACGCGCGGGTGAGCGCACCGTCCCGCGGCACGGCCGGCAGGCCGCGTCACCCCAGCCAGGCGGCCAACCCGTCCGTGCACCGCACCTCGTCCCCCGCCGTGATCAGCAACGCCTCCACCTCCGGCAGCGCCTGCAACCAGGCCAGCCCCTCCCGCGAGCCCATCGCGAAGGCGGCCGTCGCCCAGCAGTCCGCCCAGGTCAGCCGGGGTGCGAGCACGGTGACCGACACCAGGTCGGTCACCGCCGAGCGGCCGGTGCGCGGATCGACGATATGGGCGCCCCGCTCGGCGGTCCCGGACGTGGCCACGGCCAGCTCCTTCGCGGCGGCCGCCGAGACCACCGCCGCCAGACCTCCGGTGCGCAGCGGATCCGACACCCCCACCCGCCATGCCCGGTGCGCCTCCGGGGAGCCCAGCAGCTGCACGTCCCCGCCGCCGTTCACGCTCACCCCGCTCGCCCCCGCCGCCGCGATCCGCCGGGCCGCCCGCTCGGCCGCCCAGCCCTTGACGATCCCGGTCGGATCCAGCCGCCCCTGGTAGCGCAGGCTGAACCAGCCCTCGCTGACCCGCTCCGCCTCGGCGCCCAGCTCCAGCACCTCGGCGACTTCGGGAGCGCAGTCCGCCACGGTGAGTTCACCGCGCGCCAGCCGGGAGACCTGGCTGTCCTCGCGATACGTGCTGAACCGCCGGTCGGCGCGGTGCAAGCCGGCGACCGCCGCGCGCAGCGCCGCGGCGACCGCCTCGGGTTCCCCGCCGCGGACGTCGAAGGAGAAGACCGTCCCCATGACCTCCTCCGTGTGCCGCACCGCGGCGGGAGCGTCGAGCGGCTCCGCCACGGCCTCACCCACGGATCCGGTCCAGAGCCGACTGCAAGGACTCGCGGTAGCCGCCGCTGGTGTAGGTCGCCCCGGACACCGCGTCGATGTCGGCGCTCTGTGCGGCGACCGCCTGCTGGTTGAGTTTCGGAACGGCCATGGCGGTCTTCTGGTCGCTGAGACCCCCCTTGGGGGCCTGCACCGCCTCCGCCTTGACGATCTTCCCGTCGCTGACGGTCAGCCGGACCTGGACGGCGCCGTACTGCGTCTGGGCCGCGTCCCCGGTGACGGTCCGGGTGCCGGTGCGCTGCGCGCCGCGGCCCCCCTGAGGCGACTCCTGCGCGGCCGCGGACGGCCGTGCGGTCGCCGTCTGCTGCGGTGCCGCGCCGGCGGCCGAGGCGGAGGCCGGGTCGGAGGCCGGCTTCAGCGACAGCAGCAGCACGATCCCGGACACGGTGGCGGCGCCGGCGAGCACCGCGCGCCGAACGGGGTGGCTCTTCCTCATCGCGTATGAGCTCCTGACGTCCCGTCGCTACATCTCGAACGACTCGTGATGGATGCGGCGCGCGGGAACCCCCGCGCCGCGCAGTGCCTCGTACACCGACTGCGCGAAACCGGGCGGGCCGCACATGAAGACGTCGTGGCGCTCGATGTCGGCGATCTTGCGCCGCAGGGACTCGGCGGAGATGTCGGGGCGCTCGCCGTCGGGGCTGTTGACCGCGTACATCAGCCGGGCGCCGCGCTCGTCGGCGATCTTCGCCAGCTCGTCCCACAGGGCCAGGTCCTGGGTGCTGTTGGCCCGGTACAGGAGGGTGATGTCCCCGGCGGCGCCGGGCAGCGTCTCGAACAGCGCCCGCATCGGGGTGATGCCGACGCCGCCCGCCACCAGCAGCACCTTGCCGCGGCTGCGCCGGGCCGCGGTCAGCGCGCCGTACGGGCCCTCCGCCCACACCCGGGTGCCGGGCTCGAGTTCGCGCAGCCGGGCGCTGTGGTCGCCGATCGCCTTGACGGTGATGCGCAGCAGGTCCGGGCGGGGGGCCGCCGACAGCGAGTACGGGTGGGAGCTGAACCGCATGCCGGGCGCCAGGAAGCGCCACCGGAAGAACTGCCCGGCCTCGGCCCCCATCCGGTGCAGCTTCCGCCCCCGGATCAGCACCGACACGATTCCGGGCGTCTCCTCGACGACGGCCTCGACCCGCATCCGGTGCCTGGTGTTCAGCCGGATCGGGGTGAGGATCCGGTACCAGACCACCAGCGCGGTCACACCGCCGTACAGCCCGTACCAGAAGGTCTTGGCGACCGGTTCGACGGCGAAGTCGTTGCCGGTGGTGATCTGGTGCCAGAACGTCAGGAACACCGCCGCGTAGGTGAACAGGTGCACGTGGTACCAGGTGTCGTAGGGCATCCGGCGGCGGACCGGACCGACGGAGACCAGGCCGACGGCCAGCAGCAGCCCGGTGCCGACGGCCGCCTTGCCCATGTCGGGCAGCTGGTTCACGGAGTCGATCGTCTGCCGGACGATGTCGCCGAGCGATCTGCCCGCCTGGAGCGCGTAGCCCCACATGGTCAGGACCACATGGGCGAGCACGAGACAGAGCAGGTACCGGCCGCTCAGCGCGTGCCAGCGGGCGACCCGGTCGGAGCCCACCCGTCGCTCCAGGGCGGGGACGCGCGCCATCTGCAGCACGACCAGCGCCATGAGATAGCCGGCGAGCAGGCCGGTGATGCGACCCGCGTTGAGGATCTTCCCGTTCGTGTCGGCGATGGACGGGGTGTTCATCCACCACAGCCAGACGACGCCCGCCGCGCCCGCCCCGACGGCGAGCAGCAGCGCGGCGGCGGGGGAGCGGCGCGGCCGGATGCGGCGCATCGTCTGGCGCCGGGCGGCGCGGCCTCCTGCGAGCGTGGTGGTCACGGTTCCTCCGTGGGATTCGACCCTTGGCCGCCCACACATACGTGGCGTGTGCGCCGGGTGTTCACGTCCCGACGGAGTCCAGGGCCGACTGGAGCGACCGGCGGTAGCCGTCGCTCGTGTACGTCGCTCCCGAGACCGAGTGGATGTCCGCGCTCTGCGCGGCCAACGCCTCCCGCCTCAGCTGGGGGAGGGCGTAGCTGTCGATCTCCTGGTCCCGTGGGTTGTCCGTGGGGTAGGAGACGGCGGTCACATCGGTGATCCGGCCGTTCTTCAGCGTGATCCGCACCTGGACCGGACCCCAGCGGGTCTGCGCCGTCTCGCCGGTGACGGTCCTCGTGCCGATGGACTCGCCGGACCCGCCGGCGGAGCCCGCGGGGGCGTCGGCGGACACCGCCGGGGCGGGCGCCGCCGCGATCTCCGGCGGGGTGTGCGGCTTCAGCGACAGCAGTATCACCAGCCCGCCGACGGTGGCGGCGCTCGCCAGGACGACACGGCGCAGCGGACGGTTCTTCTTCAACGGGTGCAACGGGGCCTCACAGCTCGAAGGACTCGTGGTGGATACGCCGGTCCGGTACTCCCGCCGCGCGCAGCACCTCGTACAGGCCCTGCGCGAAGGCGTACGGACCGCAGAGATACACGTCGTGCCCGGACAGGTCGGCGACGGACGCCCGCAGGGACGCGACGGTGATGGCGGGGCGTTCCCCGTTCGGGCCGTTGAGCGCGTACAGCACCCGTGCCCCGCGCCACCGGGCGATCGCCTCCAGTTCGGCGCCCAGGGCCAGGTCCTGCGCCGTACGCGTCCGGTACAGCAGGGTGACCTCGCCGGGCAGCGTCTCGAACAGCGCCCGCAGCGGGGTGATGCCGACACCGCCGGCGATCAGCAGGGACTTGTGCGCGGTGCGCCGGTCGGAGGTCAGCGAGCCGTAGGGGCCCTCCGCCCACACCCGGGTGCCGGGCCGCAGCAGTGGCACGGCCGCACTGTGGTCGCCGAGCGCCTTCACGGTGATGCGCAGGCGGTCCGGGCGGGGCGGCGCCGACAGCGAGTACGGCGTGGAGGTCCAGCCCATGCCGTCGGCGAGGAACCGCCAGCGGAAGAACTGGCCCGGCCGGGCGCCGAGTTCGTCCAGCCGTCGGCCCTGCACGACCACCGAGTACACCCCTGGCGCCTCAGGATGCACGGACTCGACCCGCAGTCGGTGCCGCAGGTTGAGCCGCACCGGAGCCAGAACGCGGAACCAGAGCACGAGCGCCGCGACGCCGAGGTACAGCACGTACCAGGCGGCCGTGGCCGCGGTGTGGCCGTTGAACTGGTCGCCCAGCGCCGACTGGTGCCCGAAGGCCAGGAAGACGGCGGCGTAGGTGAGCAGGTGCGTGTAGTACCAGAACTCGTGGCTGGCGCGCCGCCGCACCGCGCGCGCCGAGGTGACGCCCACGGCGAGGAGGATCGCGGTGCCGAGGGTGGCTTTCAGCATCTCCGGGTAGTCGAGGACGATCGAGAGCGCCTCGTGCCAGGCCGGGGCGCGGTCCTGGGCCGCGTAACCGAGCACGGTCAGCACCACATGCGCGACCAGCAGGCAGACGGTGTACCGGCCGGCCATCGTGTGCCAGCGGGCCACCCGGTCCGAGCCGACCCTCCGCTCCAGCAGCGGCACCCGCGCCATCAGCCCGACGAGGACCGCGCAGGCGTATCCGCACAGCAGGCCCGAGATGCGTCCCGCGCCGGTCAGCAGGCCGGCCGGGCCGACGACGGACGGGGTGCCGTACCACCACAGGCCGACCACAGCGGCGGCACCGGCCCACAACAGCGCCAGTACGGCACCGGCCGGCGAGCGCCGGGGCACCGCCGGGACGGGCGGCGCGGCCCCTCGCTCGTCCATCGTGGTCATCTCTCCTGCGTCCTTTCACCGGTCCAGGACGCCACTGTGCGGGCCGAACCTCTGAGAGAGCTCTGAGCACGGGGCCTGCGGCCTTCACTCACAGAAAACTCAGAGGCACCTCACGCACCGCCCCGCCGCGCGACCGGCGATGCTGGAAGAGTCATGAACGCATCCCGCCCGGCCTCTCCCGGCCTTCCCGTGCTCAGGCGTCCCGACGGCACCGCCGTCCGGGTCCTGGTCGTCGACGACGACCCCGACCTCGCCGAGGTGCTCTGCGGCGCCCTGCGTTACCAGGGCTGGGAGGTCGAATCCGCGGGCGACGGCGCCACCGCCGTCGCCCGCGCCCGTGAGCGGCGGCCTGACGCCGTCGTGCTCGACGTGATGCTCCCGGACACCGACGGCTTCGCCGTGCTGCGGGACCTTCACGCCGTGCGCCCGGACGTCTGTGTGCTCTTCCTCACGGCGCGGGACGCGGTGGAGGACCGCATCGCCGGGATCACCGCGGGCGGCGACGACTACGTGACCAAGCCGTTCAGCCTGGAGGAGGTGGTCGCCCGGCTGCGCGGGCTGCTGCGCCGCGCCGGAATGGCCCGGCAACCGGACGACGGCCCGCGGCTGACCGTGGGCGACCTGGTCATGGACGAGGACGCGCGCGAAGTCACCCGGGCCGGGGAGCTGATCGAGCTGTCTCCGACCGAGTACGAGCTGCTGCGCTTTCTGATGCACAACCCGCGCCGGGTGCTCAGCAAGGCCCAGATCCTGGACCGGGTGTGGTCCTACGACTTCGGCGGCCGGGCCCATGTCGTGGAGCTGTACATCTCCTATCTGCGCAAGAAGGTGGACGCGGGCCGAGAACCCATGATCCATACGGTGCGCGGGGCGGGTTACGCGCTGAAGCCGGCGGTCCGGTGAGGGCGCGGGTGGTGCGACGGGCCGGACGGCTGCCCCGGCCGCGTACGCTGCGGGCCCGGCTCACGTTCGGCCTGGTGGTGTTGCTCGCCGTCGGCTGCGCCGCGGTCGGCGTGGCCGCCGTCGTCGAGCTGAACGGCTTCCTCATGGGCCGGCTCGACCAGCAGCTGGAGCAGACCGGGCCGGGCTTCGCGCAGAGCCTGGAGCACGGCACCGGCGGGGGTGACGTCACGGGCAAGCCCTCTGACCACGACGGTGACGAACACGGGGACACCCGCCGGCAGGCCGCCGAGACGTTCGGGGCCCGGCTGCTGGACGGCACGGTGACCAACGCGGCGGTCGTCCCCTCCCGTTCCCACCCCGGTTTCGCCGTTCCCCTCACCGCAGCCGACCGCGAGGCCCTGGCCGCGTTGCCGGTGGACCGCCACGGTCACACCGTGCGCCTGTCGGCGCTGGGCGACTATCGGTTGGCGGCCTGGCCGGGTCGGGACGGCGACGTGCTGGTCAGCGGGTTGCCGATGGAGCCGGTACGGACCACGGTCCGCCAGTTGGAACTGGTCGCCGGGGGTGTTTTCGGCTTCGTCCTGGTCGCGGCCTCAGTCGCGGGCGCCCTGTGGGTGCGCTGGTCGCTGCGGCCGCTGAGCCGGGTCGCGGCCACCGCCACCCGGGTCAGCGAGCTGCCGCTGGCCAGCGGCGAGGTGGCGCTGCCGTCCCGGGCGCCAGAGGCGGACCCGTACAGCGAGGTGGGCCGGGTGTCCACCGCCTTCGACCGGATGCTCCACCATGTCGAGGACGCGCTCACCAAGCGGCACACCAGCGAGGAGCGGCTGCGCCGCTTCGCCGCCGACGCAAGCCACGAGCTGCGCACCCCGGTGGCCTCGGTGCGCGGGCACGCCGAGCTCGCCCTGCTGCATCCCGGCCCCGTGCCGCCCGAGGTGTCGCGAGCCCTGGGACGTATCGCCGCCGAGTCCGCGCGCATGGGCGAGATGGTCGACGAGATGCTGCTTCTGGCCCGGCTGGACGCCGGCCGCCCACTGGAGCGTCGCCCGGTCGACCTCACCCGCCTGGTCCTGGATGCGGTCACTGACGCCCGGGCCGTGGGTCCTGGGCACGGCTGGGCGCTGGATTTGCCGGAGGAACCCGTGACGGTGGTCGGCGACGCTCACCGGCTCCAGCAGGTCCTGGCCAACCTGCTGGCCAACGCCCGTCTGCACACTCCCGAAGGCACGAAGGTGACGGTCACCCTGGAGGCCGACGCCTCCACGGCGGCCCTGTCCGTCCGCGACGACGGCCCCGGCGTCCCGGAGGAGATCCGCGCGGGCGTCTTCGACCGCTTCACCCGCGCCGATCGCCGCCGCATCGACCTCTCGGCCGGCGCCGGAGCCGGAGCGGGCCTCGGTCTGTCGATCGTCGCAGCGGTGACCGAGGCCCATGGGGGGAGCGTGGAGGTGGAGAGCCGCGCGGGCTCGACGACGTTCACGGTGCGCCTGCCGACCGCCGCGGTGGGCGGCGGCACCGGCTGAGCGCTCAGCTCAGACCGGCGACGGCGGCAGGGGCAGCGGCAGCCCCGGCAGTCCGTCCAGACTCGTGGCGATGTGCTCCTTCTTGGCGAAGTACTCGCTCAGCGAGGCGTCGTCCTCGCGGGCGAACCGCCTGCCGTGCAGATCGCGGTCCTCCTCGTACGCCATGAAGGGGACCCCGTACCCACAGGTGTCCCGGATCAGTTCGGCGTGGACGACGATGATCGCGCGCAGCCCGTGCGTGGTGGGGTCGATGTCGGGGAAACGGTCGAGGAGCTCCGGGAAACGGGGATCGTCGCGGAAGACCGGCTCGCCCCTGCCGTGCACGCGCACGATGTTGGGCGGGCCCTGGAAGGCGCACCACATGAGGGTGATCCTGCCGTTCTCCCGCAGGTGGGCGATGGTCTCCGCGTTGGACCCGGCGAAGTCCAGGTACGCCACGCTGTGTTCGTCGAGCACCGCGAAGCAGCCCTTGAGGCCCTTGGGCGAGAGGTTGACCGTGCCGTCGCCGGACAGGGGGGCGGTCGCGGTGAAGAAGAGGGGCTGCTCCTCGATGAATGTGCGCAGCCTGCCGTCTATGCGCTCATAGGTCTTTCCCATGTCTGATGATTATTCGGGTATTTCTTTCGGCTGTCTAAGGGGTTCTCGGGGTCGCCTCGCGGCGAGGCGGAACCGTTGATTGACGAATCATGCAGCACTCTGCATAATCATGCAGCAGAGCACTGTGAGGACAGACCAGTGACCGAGCGCGACACCCGCAGCCTGCCGTCGGGAATCGCCGCGCGGCGTGATCCGGCCGGTGGATCCTGAAGGGGACCTCGCGGCATCGACCTTCTTCCCTAGGAGCAGCGCAAGTGAGCAGCAACAGCGGTGACGTACGGCTCTGGGGCGGCCGTTTCGCCGACGGCCCCGCCGACGCCCTGGCGAAGCTGTCCGCGTCCGTCCACTTCGACTGGCGGCTCGCGCCCTACGACATCGCCGGCTCACGCGCCCACGCACGCGTGCTGCACAAGGCGGGTCTCCTCACCGAGGACGAGCTTCAGCGCATGATCGCCGGGCTCGACCAGCTGGAGGCGGACGTCGCCGACGGCTCCTTCACCGGCACCATCGCCGACGAGGACGTCCACACCGCGCTCGAGCGCGGCCTGCTGGAGCGCCTCGGCCCGGACCTCGGCGGCAAGCTGCGCGCCGGCCGCTCGCGCAACGACCAGGTCGCGACCCTGTTCCGCATGTACCTGCGCGACCACGCCCGGGTCGTCGGCGGCCTGATCGCCGACCTCCAGGACGCGCTGATCGGTCTCGCCGAGGCCCATCCCGACGTGGCGATGCCCGGCCGCACCCACCTCCAGCACGCCCAGCCGGTCCTCTTCGCCCACCACGTCCTCGCCCATGTGCAGGCCCTGTCCCGGGACGCCGAGCGGCTGCGCCAGTGGGACGAGCGCACGGCCGTGTCGCCGTACGGCTCGGGCGCCCTCGCGGGCTCCTCCCTGGGCCTGGACCCGGAGGCGGTGGCGCGGGACCTCGGCTTCGAGCACGGCAGTGTCGCGAACTCCATCGACGGCACGGCCTCGCGTGACTTCGTCGCCGAGTTCGCCTTCATCACCGCGATGATCGGCGTGAACCTCTCCCGGATCGCCGAGGAGGTCATCATCTGGAACACGAAGGAGTTCTCCTTCGTGACCCTGCACGACGCGTTCTCCACCGGCTCGTCGATCATGCCGCAGAAGAAGAACCCGGATATCGCCGAGCTGGCGCGCGGCAAGTCGGGCCGCCTGATCGGCAACCTGACGGGTCTCCTGGCGACGCTGAAGGCCCTCCCGCTGGCGTACAACCGCGACCTCCAGGAGGACAAGGAGCCGGTCTTCGACTCCATCGACCAACTGGAGGTGCTGCTCCCGGCCTTCACCGGAATGATGGCGACGCTCACCGTGCACCGCGAGCGCATGGAGGAGCTGGCCCCGGCCGGCTTCTCGCTCGCCACCGACATCGCCGAGTGGCTGGTCAAGCAGGGCGTGCCGTTCCGGGTGGCGCACGAGGTCGCCGGCGAGTGCGTGAAGGCCGCCGAGGCCGAGGGCAAGGAGCTGCACGAGCTGAGCGACGAGCAGTTCGCGAAGATCTCCGACCGCCTGACCCCCGAGGTGCGCACCGTCCTGAACGTCCCCGGCGCCCTCGCCTCCCGCAGCGGACGCGGCGGCACCGCCCCGAGCGCGGTCGCGGTCCAGCTCGCCGAGGTGAAGGCGGACGTCGTCGCGCAGCACCAGTGGGCGAGCGCCCGGAAGTGATGCCCCGGGTGCCACCGGGACATCGCGGGTACGTTGGTCGCAAGCCGTAAGGAGCCGACCGAACGGAGCCCGCGATGCCCTTCGCCCGACTGGCCGCAGCCACGACTCCCACCTGCCATCTCGGCCTGGGCCTCGCCGCCGTGGGGCGCCCCGGATACATCAACCTCGGCCGCGACGGCGACCTCCCCGCCGACCGCACCGTCGACGCCCTGCGCGAGCGCACCCACGAGCTGCTCGAGGCGGCCTACGCGCAGGGCGTCCGGTACTTCGACGTCGCCCGCTCCTACGGCCGTTCGGAGGAGTTCCTCGCCGACTGGCTGCGCGCCCACCCCGAGATCGACGACGTCGTCGTCGGCAGCAAGTGGGGCTACACCTACACCGCCGACTGGACCACCGACGCCGAGCGGCACGAGATCAAGGACCACAGTCTCGCGGCCTACGAGCGGCAGCGCGCCGAGACCGACGAACTGCTGGGCGACCGGCTCGACCTCTACCAGATCCACTCGCTGACCCCGGACAGCCCGGCCCTGACCGACAAGGAACTGCACGCCAGGCTCGCCGAGGCCGCCGCCTCCGGCCTGACCATCGGCTTCTCCACCAGTGGCCCCGCCCAGGCCGACACGGTCCGCGCCGCGCTCCAGGTGACCGTCGACGGCGAACCCCTTTTCCGTACCGTGCAGTCGACGTACAACGTCCTGGAGACCTCGGTGGGCCCCGCTCTCGCCGAGGCCCACGACGCCGGGCTGACGGTGATCGTGAAGGAGGGCATGGCCAACGGCAGGCTCGCCGAGCCCCACGCCCCGGACGCGCTGAAGGCCGTGGCCGCCGAGACGGGGCTCGGCTGCGACGCCGTGGCCCTCGCCCTGATCCTGCGTCAGCCCTGGGCCGGCGTCGTCCTCTCCGGCGCCGCGACCGTCACCCAGCTCGCCTCCAACCTCCACGCGGCCGTCGTCGACCTCGACGCGGACCGGCTGACCCGCCTCGCCGGCCTCGTGGAGGACCCGCGTGCCTACTGGGAGCAGCGCGGCCAGCTGCCCTGGCACTGACGGACGACCGCACCGGCCGGACCACCGCACCGGCCTACGGACGACAACCGTCACACGGGCCGGTGGTCCGGCACACCGCGCCGGAGGGCGGCCCGGAGACGTCGCGCCGGCCGGTGGTCCAGGCCCTGCCACTGATCAGGCAGAACATGAGACGCTCACGCCCGTAGTGAGACATGAGACGCTCACGCCCGTAGTGAGACATGAGACGCTCACGCCCGTAGTGAGACATGAGACGCTCACGCCCGTAGTGAGACATGAGACGCTCA
>NZ_JBSFRB010000015.1:99546-155686 GCF_053589015.1 Streptomyces sp. NPDC003393
CGCCCGTAGTGAGACATCAATGTCTCACATGGACTATGCTCGTCTCATGGCCGTCGATCGTGAGCACGTGCTGCGCAGCGCAGCCGACCTGCTGACCCGCAAGTCCACCGCGACCATGGACGAGGTCGCCAGAGCCGCCGGGATCAGCCGGGCGACGCTGCACCGCCACTTCGCGGGCCGCGACGCGCTCGTCCGGGCGCTGGAGGCGCTCGGCATCGCCGAGTGCGAGGCCGCGCTGACCAGGGCCCGGCTGGACGACGGGCCGGCGAGCGAGGCGGTGCGCAGACTGGTGCGCGAGATCCAGCCCGCGGCCGGGCTGCTCGCCTTCCTGTACGGCGAGAACCAGCTCTGGGAGGCCGAGGGCAACCCCGGATGGTCCCGGATCGACGCGCGGATCGGCGCCGTGTTCGTGCGCGGTCAGCGAAGCGGCGAGTTCCGCATCGATCTCAGCCCGGTCTGGCTCACCGAGGCGCTCTACGGGCTGATCGCCTCCTGCGCCTGGGCCGCGCAGGACGGCCGGGTCGCCCCCAAGGACTTCACCCACATGATCGTCGAGCTGCTGCTCGGCGGTGCCCTGCGAAGAGAGGAACCATGACCAGCACCCTGCGGCCGGCGGCCGCGACGGAGACGGGGCAGCGGCCGGGCCGGTGGCTCGCGCTGGCCGTCCTCGTGCTCGCCGTGCTGCTGGTGGCCGTCGACGCGACGGTCCTCGGCCTGGCGACCCCCTACATCAGCGAGGACCTCGAGCCCTCCGGAACCCAACTGCTGTGGATCGGCGACGTCTACTCGTTCGTCATCGCCGGGCTGCTCGTCACCATGGGCAGCCTCGGCGACCGCATCGGCCGCAAGCGCATCCTGCTCGGCGGCGCCACGGCGTTCGGCGCGATCTCCGTGCTCAACGCGTACGCGACCACCCCGGAGCTGATGATCCTCGCCCGGGCGCTGCTCGGCGTCGCGGGCGCCACGCTGATGCCCGCCACGCTCGCCCTGATCCGCAATCTCTTCCACGACCCGCGCGAGCGCAGCCTCGCGGTCGGCATCTGGGGCGCCACCGCCTCCGCCGGGACGGCCGTCGGCCCGATCGCCGGCGGATTCCTCCTCGAACACTTCTGGTGGGGCTCGGTCTTCCTGATCAACCTGCCCGTGATGGCGGTCCTGGTCCTCGTCGGCGTCCGCCTGCTGCCCGAGTCCCGCAACCCGGACCCGGGCCCCTGGGACCTGTCCGGCGTCCTGCTGTCCCTCGTCGGTGTCATCGGCGTCGTGTACGCCGTGAAGGAGGCCGCGGCGCACGGGTTCACCCCGGCGGTCCTCGGCGCGGGAGCGGTGGGCGCGGCCGCGCTGTACCGGTTCGTCCGCCGGCAGCTCACCCTGCCCGCCCCGCTGCTGGACATCCGGCTCTTTCGCAACCGTGGCTTCAGCGGCGCGGTCCTCGCCGATCTGCTGACCGTCCTCGGCATGTCCGGCCTGGTCTTCTTCCTCTCCCAGTACCTGCAACTGGTACAGGGCAGGCGGCCGTTCGAGGCGGGCCTGGCCGAGGTGCCCGCGGCCGTGGGCGCGGTGGCGGCCGGTCTGGTGGCCGGCCGGGCCGCCCGGCGCTTCTCGGTGCGCGCCGTCGTCTCGGGCGGTCTGGCCGCCGTCGGCCTGGCACTGGCGGCGCTGACGACGCTGGACGCCACGACGGGCTACCCGTTGCTGGGTGCGGCCCTGCTGGTGGTCGGCGTCGGCGCCGGCTTCTCGTTCACGGTCACCGCCGACGTGATCCTCTCCAGCGTGCCCAAGGAGCAGGCGGGCGCCGCCTCCGCGGTCTCCGAGACGGCGTACGAACTCGGCGCTGCCCTGGGCATCGCCCTGCTCGGCTCCATCGTCACCGCCGCCTACCGCGGCTTCCCGGGCCCGGCCGGAACACCGCCCCAGGCCCGCGAGTCACTGGGCGGCGCGGTGGAGGCGGCGGCGAACCTGCCCGGACACACCGCGCAGACGCTGCTCTCGGCGGCCCGCGAGTCCTTCGTCCACGGCCTCCACCTGGCCTCGGGCGCGGGCGCGGCGGTCCTGCTGGCGACCGCGGTGGCGGCATGGGTCCTGCTGAAGGGACAGAGGCTTTGAGCACCTCAGGGGCGGGTCCGTACCGGCATGCGGTCCGGCCGAGTGGGCGCCGGGTGACCGGAACGGACCGCGCCCGGGGAAGCGGCCGCCGCCCTACGGCGTACGACCGCCGAAGGCTTACGCGGCCTTTGCCTTGGTGGCGTACATGTCCACGTACTCCTGCCCCGACAGCCGCATCACCTCGGTCATCACCGAGTCGGTCACCGCCCGCAGCACATAGCGGTCGCGGTCCATGCCGTCGTAGCGCGAGAACTCCATGGGCTCGCCGAAGCGCACGGTGACCCGGCTCGGCCGGGGCATGCCCGAGCCACTCGGCTGGATCTTGTCCGTGCCGATCATGGCGAAGGGGACCACGGGCGCGCCGGTCATCAGCGTCAGCCGCGCGATGCCGGTGCGCCCCCGGTACAGGCGGCCGTCGGGGGAGCGGGTGCCCTCGGGGTAGATGCCGAAGATCCTGCCCTCCTCCAGGATCCGGCGGCCGGTCATCAGCGCCGCGACCCCGCCCTTGCCGCCGTCGCGGTCGACCGGGATCATGCCGACGCCGGTGAAGAACCAGGCCATCAGCCGGCCCTTGAGTCCCTTGCCGGTGACGTACTCGTCCTTGCCGATGAAGAAGACCTGCCGGTCGCAGACCAGCGGCAGGATCATCGAGTCGATGAACGTCAGGTGGTTGCCGGCCAGGATGACCGGCCCCTCGCCGGGGATGCGCTCCGCGCCCTCCACCTGTGGGCGGAACATCAGGCGCATGATCGGACCGAGCGCTGCCTTGATGAGCGCGAAGCGGGACAACGGGCCCTCCGGTGTCAAGGGATTGTCTGGGAAGCTGTACGAGTCTGTGCAGGTGAGGACGATACTCGTGGCGCGGTCCGGATTGCACATCGGGCTCACCAGGTCTTACGCATTGTTGACGTACGTTCACCTGCGGGGCGGGCACGTTGCCTCCCGATGACCGGTGTGTGCCGGTGTGACGGAGCTCGCGCACCGGCCCGCCACGGACGCCTCCCGGCCCGACGACGGGGCCTCGACGACCGCACTGAGCCGACATCCCGTGTCACCGCCGTGTTCGGCACGCGGTCTCCCGCGCGTCACCCACGCCCGCCTACCATCGGCGCGCCACGCAGGACACGAGAGGCAGGAGGCGGTCCATGGGGACGCAGACGCCGCACGAGCGGTCCGGGACGCGGGAGTCCGACGACAAGGCGAGCGGGACCGCGCGCCGGGCGCTGCTCGGCGCCGCGGTGCTGGGCGCCGGCGGAGCGGTCCTCGGGCTGCCCGGCACGGCCGGAGCCGTGGGGAGCCGGGCGACGGGTCACAAGGGCGGCGGCCTCGGCAGCCTGCCCGTGCCCACGGTCATCGGCCACCGCGGCGCCGGCGGCTACCGGCCCGAGCACACCTTCGGCTCCTACGAGCTGGCCCTCGACCTCGGCGCCGACATCGTCGAGGCCGGCGACCTGGTGCCCACCAGGGACGGTCACCTCGTGTGCCGGCACGAGCCGGAGATCGGCGGCACCACGGATGTCGCGGACCATCCGGAGTTCGCGGACCGCAGGACCACCAAGACGCTCGACGGCGTGCCCACCACCGGCTGGTTCACCGAGGACTTCACCCTCGCCGAACTGAAGACGCTGCGCGCGGTCGAACGCATCCCCGCCAACCGCCCGCACAACACCCTCTACAACGGCCGCTGGGAGATCCCCACCTTCGAAGAGGTCCTGACGTGGCAGGACGAACAGACCCTCAGGCGCGGCCGGCAGGTGTGGATCTACCCCGAGACCAAGCACCCCACCTACTTCCGGGGACTCGGCCTCGGCCTGGAGGAACGGGTCGCCAAGCTGCTGCGCACGTACGGCAAGGACCGGCGGAACTCGCCGGTCATCCTCCAGTCCTTCGAACCGAGCAGCATCCAGCGGCTGAACAGGCTGGTGGACAACCCGCTGGTGGTACTGCTCTCCGGTGCCGACACCCGGCCCTGGGACTTCGTCGAGGCGGGCGACCCGCGCACCGTGGCCGACCTGATCACCAGGAAGGGGCTGCGGGAGCTGGCCTCCTACGCCCAGGGCATCGGCCCGACCGTGGACCTCGTCATCCCCAAGGACGCCGAGGGCAATCTCACCGAGCCCAGCAGCCTCGTCCGGGACGCGCACGCCGTGGGCCTGGTCCTGCACCCCTACACGGTCCGCAACGAGAACCCCTTCCTGCCGCCCGCCTTCCGCAAGGGCGGCGACCCGGACGCCTACGGTGACGTCTTCGGCGTGTTCCAGAGGTACTTCGAGACCGGCATCGACGGCATCTTCACCGACAACGCCGACACCGGACTGCTCGCCCGTGCGGACTTCCTCGCCCGCCGTTCCGTCAACAACTGAGGCGCGCCTCGCCCTCGTCGGAGTGAATCGGTGGCCGTCCCGGCAACCCCTGCCGGGGCGGCTTCGTCGTGCCGCATATGACACCCGAGCTCCTCGCCTCCCTGCGTCCCCTGCTCGTCGCCGAGGCCTCGGCCGAGGCACATGCCGCCGGAACCGAGCCGGGCGACCTGGAGCAGGCGGTCTGGCTGCGCCTGCTGGAGCGACTGGAGGCGGACGGACCGCCGCACGATCCGCACGGCTGGCTGCGCAAGGCCGTCCGCTCCGAGGCGCGCCGTACGCGACGCACCGTCAGCATCGAACGGCCGTACGGCCTGGAGCCCGCGGAGGACAGTGAGCGCGGCCCCGAACACCTCGTCCTGGCGGCGGCCCGCCGGAGCGCGCTGCGCGAGGCGGTGCGCCGGCTGCCCGGCCGCTGTCCCCGGCTGCTGGAGGCGCTGCTGTCGCCGAGGGACCTCACCTACCGGGAGATCGCGGGGGAGTTGGGTATCTCACAGGGAAGTCTCGGACCGGAACGCTCCAGATGTCTGGGATGTCTGCGTCGTTTGCTGACACCGGAGGTTGCGGCCCGCGAACCGCGGGGATAGGAGTGATGGACGACCGGTGATCAGGTGAGCGGAAGGCGTGCGCACATGGGCATGAGCGTGACCATCTCTGCGGCGACCGAGCAGGACGCGGAGCAGATCTTCAAGCTGCAGTACCTGTGCTTCCAGAGCGAGGCGGCGCTGTACGGGAACTACCGCATCGACCCGCTGGTCCAGAGCCTGGACTCGGTCCGTCAGGAAGTGACCGGGGACTGCGTGTTCGTCGCCCGGCTCGGCGAGGAGGTGGTCGGCTCGGTGCGCGGCCGGGGCGCCGAGGACGGCGCCGCCTTCATCGGCAAGCTCTGCGTCCACCCGCGCCTCCAGGGGCACGGCATCGGGGCCCGGCTGCTGCGCGCCGTCGAGGCCGCACTGACCGAGCAGCGCGGCGCCACCCGGTTCCGTCTGCACACCGGGCACCGCAGCGAGGGCAACCTGCGTCTGTACCGGCGGGTGGGCTACTCGCCGGTGGGCACCTCCGAGGGTGCCGACGGGGTGCCGATGATCGTTCTGGAGAAGCCGGCGGCAACCTACGCGGCTACCGCGTGACGCCACCGGCGTCGCGGGACGTGCGCAGCCAGTACAGCGCGGACAGCGGCAGCAGCACCGGGATGAAGATGTAGCCCATGCCGTAGTCGGACCAGACCGTCGCGTCGGGGAACGCGGACGGCTCGACGAGCGTCCAGGTCCCGACCGTCAGCACGCCCACGAGCTCGGCGGCGCAGCACACCAGCGCCGCCTTGCGGGCCGTCTCCCCGCCCCGCACCAGGGAGTAGGTGATGAACCCGTAGACCACGCCCGCCACGGCGGACAGCGAGTAGGCGAGCGGCGCCCGGCCGAAGTCGGTGGCGATCTGGTAGACGGAGCGGGAGACCGCGCCGACGACCATCACGCCGTAGAGCCAGACGAGCAGCATGCCCGGGCCGCTGATGAGCCGCTTCGGCTGCCGTTCTCTCTGTTTCCGCTGTTCCACGCCGGCCATCTCACCCTCCCCAGATGTCGTAGAGCCGCACTTCGAGGACGGCGAGGACGATGCCGCCGGCCGCGGCCGTCACCGAGCCCCAGCGCGTGCGCTCGGCCAGCGACATGACGCCCGCCGCCGGGACACAGGCGAAGGCGCCCAGCAGATACGCCACGAAGATCGCCGTCCCCTGGTCCGCCTTCTCGCCCCGCGCCAGCGCCACGATCCCGATCACCAGCTGGATCAGCGCCAGCAGCGAGACCACGGCCATCCCGATGAAGTGCCAGTCCTTCGTCGGCTGGTCACGATAGGCCGCCCATCCGCACCAGGCGGCGAGCAGCAACGCGGCGACGCCGGTCACCAGCGTCAGGGCATCAAGCATGAGGTGACCCTATTACGGCGCAATCCCCCCTCCGCGCCCGCCCCGGTCCCGGGCTCCCGCCCGTGGTGTTGGCCACAGCGGGCAGCCGTCGGGCTGGGCGACGACATGGGGGTGAGTGGCCCGCCGGGCCCGTACGTGCTGGTCACGGAGGCGGTGAAGGCGAGCAGCGGGGTGTTTCACGGGTGTCCACCATGCGGACGGCGATGCCGGGTCAGCGGTGCCGGTCTGGTTTACTGACCGCATGACCACGACGAGCGACCGCATCCCTGCGACCGAGGCGACCATGACGCCCGGTGCTCGTTGTATGTGTCCCGAGCGTCGAATGCGCGCCTTCTAGAGGGCCCCTGCACCACCTGAGCCTCGCGCCCCGAAGCGAGTGCCCGCTCATCACGTCCTTCTCGTCCGTCCGGCACCCCCGGCACCTTCGCAGACGTGGCTGAGCCCCGCCCCCGCGCACACGTTCTCCCCCGGTTCCACCGCCACCGCGAGAACCGTGCCGCGTTCACGACCGCATGCACCCGTGCCCGGGCACACCCGTGCCCGCGCACTCGACAGTGACGGAAACCCCACGTGATCACCACATCGGGCCTCACCAAGGTCTACCGCTCGCGCGACCGCGAGGTCACCGCCCTCGACGGCGTCGACCTGCACGTCCGTGAAGGCGAGGTGTACGGCGTCATCGGCCAGTCCGGCGCCGGAAAGTCCTCGCTCATCCGCTGCGTCAACCTCCTGGAGCGTCCCACCGCCGGCACGGTCACCGTCGCCGGGCAGGACCTCACCGCCCTCGCCGGCCGGGGGCCGCGTGCCGGCAAGGAACTCCGCCGGGCGCGCAGCCGGATCGGCATGGTCTTCCAGCACTTCAACCTGCTCTCCTCACGCACCGTGCAGGACAACGTCGAGCTTCCCCTGGAGATCCTCGGGACGTCGGGGAAGGAACGTTCCCGCAGGGCGCTCGAACTGCTCGACCTGGTCGGCCTCGCCGACAAGGCCGGCGCCTACCCCGCCCAGCTGTCCGGAGGTCAGAAGCAGCGCGTCGGCATCGCCCGCGCGCTGGCCGGCGACCCCAAAGTGCTGCTCTCCGACGAGGCCACCAGCGCCCTGGACCCGGAGACCACCCGCTCCATCCTCCAGCTGCTGCGCGACCTGAACCGACAGCTCGGACTGACCGTCCTGCTCATCACGCACGAGATGGACGTCGTGAAGTCCATCTGCGACTCGGCGGCGCTCATGGAGAAGGGCCGCATCGTGGAGTCGGGCACGGTGAGCGAACTGCTCGCGACCCCCGGCTCCCAGCTGGCCGCCGCGCTCTTCCCGGTCGACGGCGACGCCACCGCCGACGACCGGACCGTCGTCGACGTCACCTTCCACGGCGAGGCCGCCACCCAGCCGGTCATCTCGCAGCTCGCCCGCACCTACAACATCGACATATCGATCCTCGGCGCCGCGATCGACACCGTCGGCGGCCTCCAGGTCGGCCGGATGCGCATCGAACTGCCCGGCCGCTACGAGGACAACGTCGTGCCCATCGGCTTCCTGCGCGAGCAGGGCCTCCAGATCGACGTCGTGGGCGACGACAAGCCCGTTCTGGTCAAGGAAGGTGCCGAGCTGTGACCTGGTCCGAGATGCAGCCGCTGCTGTCCCAGGCGTGTTGGGACACGCTCTACATGGTCGGCTGGTCCACGCTCATCGCCGTCGTCGGCGGCCTGCCCCTCGGCATCCTGCTCGTCCTGACGGACAAGGGCGGGCTGCTCCAGAACGTCGGCGCCAACAAGCTCATCGGGCAGACCGTGAACATCGCCCGGTCGATGCCGTTCATCATCCTGATGGTCGCGCTGATGGGCTTCACCCGCTGGGTCACCGGGACCACCATCGGCCGCGAGGCCGCCATCGTGCCGCTCGCCATCGGCGCCATCCCCTTCTTCGCGCGCCTGGTCGAGACGGCCGTCCGTGAAGTGGACGGCGGGCTCGTCGAGGCCGTGCAGTCGATGGGCGGCAACACCTGGACCGTCGTACGGAAGGTGCTCGTCCCGGAGTCCCTGCCGTCCCTCATCTCCTCCTCCACCACCACGGTCGTCGCCCTCATCGGCTACTCCGCGATGGCCGGCACCGTGGGCGCCGGAGGCCTCGGCGACATCGCCATCCGCTACGGCTACCAGCGCTTCGAGACCCAGCTGATGTGGATCACCGTCGCGATCCTCGCGGTCGTCATCTCCGTCATCCAGTTCGCCGGCGACCTCGCCGCCCGCTCCCTGCACCGGCGCGGTGGCCGCTCCGGCCCGGCGCCCGGGCTGCGCCTGCTCAAGGCCAAGGAGCCCGCGCGGGCCGAGGCGACCGAGGCCGCCTGACGCCACTCCGGCTCACCCCCAGACACCCCGTCCACCCGACACGGGGCAGCACCACCTAGGAAAGGCACTTTTCGTGCGTAACACCGCCAAGATCACCACAGCCGTCCTGGCCGCCGGGGCCCTCACCCTCGGGCTCTCCGCCTGCGGCTCGAACTCCGACTCCGGCAAGAAGGACGCCGACGCCCCCCTGACGGTCGCCGCCACCCCCACCCCTCAGGGCGAGATCCTCACCTACGTCAAGGACCACCTGGCGCAGAAGGCAGGCCTGAAGCTGGAGGTCAAGGAGTTCACCGACTACGTGACCCCGAACACCGCCGTCCAGCAGGGCCAGGTCGACGCCAACTACTTCCAGCACAAGCCGTACCTGGACGACTTCAACAAGAAGAACGGCACCGACATCGTCCCGGTGCCCGGCGGCAGCGTCCACCTGGAGCCGCTCGGTGTCTACTCCCGGAGCGTCAAGAAGCTCGCGGACCTCGAGAAGGGCGCCACGATCGCCCTCCCCAATGACACCACCAACGAGGCCCGCGCACTGAAGCTGCTGGAGGCCAACGGCCTCATCGAGCTGAAGGCCGGCGCCGGTTACGAGGCGACCCCCAAGGACGTCACCGCCAACCCCAAGGACGTCAAGTTCAAGGAGCTGGAGGCGGCCCAGCTGCCGCGCTCGCTCGGTGACGTCGACGCCGCGGTGATCAACGGCAACTACGCCCTGGAGGCCAAGCTCTCCCCGGCCAAGGACGCGCTCGTCGCCGAGTCCGCGCAGGGCAACCCGTACGCCAACTTCCTCGCCGTGAAGAAGGGCAACGAGAACGACCCGCGCGTGAAGAAGCTGGCGAAGCTGCTCACCTCGCCCGAGGTGAAGAAGTTCATCCAGGACAAGTACGCCGGCGCGGTCGTCCCGGCGTTCTGACCGGCCCCCCGCCACCGCCCGGGCAGCCGGCACGGGGTCCACTCCCTCACCGGGGTGGACCCCGTGGTGCGTTCCGGTGCTTCCATGCTGCATGCTGGGCAGTTCAGCAGTCCCTGAAGGTTCACCGAAGGTTACGGAGCGGCGCATGACGAGCACCTTCCCCAACGTCTCCATCAGCACGGAGCGGTTGGTCCTGCGCCCCTTCGAGGAGTCGGACATCGAGGCCTTCGCCGAGATGATGAACGACGAGCTGGTCACCGCCTGGACCTCCGTGCCCCACCCCTACACCGAGGCCGACGCCCGCGCCTGGATCACCGAACTCGCCCCCGCCGAACGGGAGGAGGGCCGCGGCATAGTCTTCGCCGTCGACGAGTTCCTCACCCAGCGGCTGGTCGGCACGGTCCATCTGCGCAACACCGACTGGCGCGTGCGCTCCACCGAGATCGCCTACGTCGTCGCCCCGTGGGCCCGCGGCGAGGGCTACGCCTCCGAGGCCGCTCTCGCCACCGCCCAGTGGGTGTTCCAGGACCGCCGGTTCGAGCGCCTGGAACTGCGCACCGCCGCCGGCAACACCGCCTCCCAGCAGGTCGCCCAGAAGATCGGCTGCATCAGCGAGGGAGTGCTGCGCGGCGCGTGGATGGCCCGCACCAGGAACGGCGACGGCGAGTGGACCGACGTACGCACCGACCTCATCGTCTGGAGCCTGCTGCCCGAGGACCTGGAAGGCGTGGGCGAGCAGCTGGCGGACACCGGCGGCTTCGCGTCGTACGCCGACTGGAACTGACGGCGGTCCGGCCACGGCCCACGGCGACGCGCCCGGCCCCGCGCTCCGGCGCACCGCCGAACCGGGGTACTCTCACGGGGCCGCCGTGCGGGCCGCCCCGACGACCTGCGCGAACAACCCCCCCAGAGAACACCCCCAGGAGACTGACGACGATGGCCGACCGGGTCACGGTGATCGGCTGGGACGGTTCGCCGCTGACCGAGGCGGCGCGCGGCGCTCTCGGCGCCGCCACCCTCGTGGCGGGAGCCCCCCACCACCTGGCGCTGCCCGAGGTGCCGGCCTCGGCCGAGCGCATCCGCCTCGGCAGCGTCGCCCTCGCCGCCCGCCGTATCGCCGCCCACCGGGGCACCGCGGTGGTGCTCGCCGACGGCGACCCGGCTTTCTTCGGGGTGGTACGGACCCTGCGCGCACCGGAGTTCGGCCTGGAGGTCGAGGTCGTCCCGGCCGTCTCCTCCGTGGCCGCCGCCTTCGCCCGCGCCGGAATGCCCTGGGACGACGCACAGGTGGTCGTCGCACACAAGCGCACCCTGCGACGCGCGGTGAACGTATGCCGAGCCCACACCAAGGTCGCCGTGCTGACCGCGCCCGGCGCCGGACCGGCCGAACTGGGCCTGCTCCTCGACGGCGTGCACCGCACCTTCGTCATCTGCGAGGAGCTCGGCACGGAACGCGAACAGGTCACCGTCGTCACCTCCGACAAGGCGGCCGACCACACCTGGCGTGACCCGAACGTCGTCATCGTCATCGGCGGCCGGCCCGGGGCCGGCGAGGGCGGCGGCTGGATCGCCGGGCGCGACCCCGCAGCCGGACCGCGCGGCTGGACCCAGCCCGCCGCCTCCTACGTCTCGCACGGCGGCCGGCTCGGCGAGGGAGAAACGGATCTGCTGAGGGCCGCTCAGCTCGCCCGCCTCGGACCGCGCGTCGGCGACCTCGTCTGGGACATCGGCTGCGGCAGCGGGGCGTTCGCCACCGAGGCCGCGCGCGCCGGCGCCGCCGTCATCGCCGTCGACCGCGACCCGGAGTCCTGCGCCCGCACCGAGGCCACCGCACGCCGCTTCGGCGTCCAACTGCAAGTGGTGCGGGGCACCGCCCCGCACGTCCTGGAGAACCTGCCCGAACCGGACGTCGTCCGCGTCGGCGGCGGGGGAGCCGCCGTGGTCTCCGCGGTCGCCGACCGGCGCCCGCAGCGCATCGTCGCGCACGCCGCCAACCGCGACGCCGCCGAACTCGTCGGCCGCGACCTCACCGAGCACGGCTACCAGGTGGAATGCGCTCTCCTCCAGTCTGTCGAACTCGACACGCGCGCCTGGACGGAGACGGAGCGGAGCGTCGCTTTCCTGCTCTTCGGAGTGCTCCCCGACCGCGCCCCGTGATCGGATCGTCGTACCGCGCGCGGTAGGCTGGCCGATCGTTGTACCGCACTGGGTGGTCCGGAAGTTCGTTCCTCAATGTCCGGAAAACCCGCCCGTTTTGCGGTGGGTGTGGTACGGCAGAACCAGGGGACGCGCAACGTGGCGCAGTCCACAGCGGACCGAGGCGGATCACGTTGTCGCCGCGGCCGGACGACCGCGACAATGCCACTCAATGGCTTTGTCGCCTTTTACGGGCGGGTCGTTCGTGCCGCCGGGCGGGGACGCTCGTTCTTCACTGGGGGCGGTCGGTGCGCCGTTCCCGGTGAGCTGGTCTGAGAAGCACTAACCGATGGGCGAGGGGTACGCATGACCGACACCGGCCAGGTCCCGGGCGAGGGGCTGCCGGAGAGCGCAGGCATGGTGGAGCAGCCGGGCGTCCCCGCGCACGGCGTGTACACCTACCTCTCCGAGTCACCCGCCGAGGACGAAGACCTGCTGCTGCCCGGCTCCCAGGGCGCGTGGGGCAACGAAGTGGCCCCGCCCGCCCCGGAGCCGGTCGTCGAGGCCGTCCACCAGCCGGGCCCGCACGAGACGTCCGGCCGGGACAGCGGTTCCGTCGACCTCGGGGGAGTACTGCACCCCGACCCGACGGCCACGCCGCACGTCGCGCCCGCCGTGCCTGCCGCGTCCGCCGTGCCCGCCGCGGCGTCGTCCCCGCGGCGGCCCCTGCACCTCGGCCCGCAGATCCCCGACGCCTCCGCGAGTCCGGTCCGCTCCCTGGCCGACCGCGGGCCCGCGGGCGCACCGGTCCGGCACGCCGGGCCGCCCACCGTCGGACCCGAGTACCTCGACGTGCAGCAGGCGCCGGAGACGGTCGCGCAGGGCGCCGCTCCCTGGGGGGCGCAGCCGGCGCGGAGCGTGCAGGCCGCCCAGAGCGTGCAGGCGTCCGCGGTGCCTCCGGTCGGGGCACAGGCGGCGGCTGCGGAAACGGTTGTTCCGGGTGACGGCGAGCCGGTCGGTGCGGCCCAGGCCGCCGTGGCCCGCCTCGCAGCACAGGCCGGCGCGTCCGTGCCCGCTGCCGGATACGCTCCCGAGGACGGCCGAGTGCCGCAGGACCGGACGAGCGGGCAGGACGACGCGCAGGCCGCCCACGAGGCGCACGGCGCCGAGTTCGCGCAGACGACGGACGGCACGGGCGGCGTGCCCGCCTCCGGCGCGGGTCAGGAGCCGGTGGGCGCGCACGGCGTTGCCGACGCCCAGGCGCCCGGCGCCGGGTACGCGGGACCTTCGGCCGAGGCCGTACCGGCGGCGGAGCCGGGTCAGGCGCCGGACACGACCACGCCCGACACCGGGACCGCCCCGGCTCCTCACGACGCGCTGCCCACGGACGGCGGGCAGGCGCCCGAGGCCACCCGCACCCCGGCCGCCGGGCCGGAGGAGGCCGTCGAGGCCGGTCACGGCCCGGAGGGTGCGCAGACTCCCGACGGCACGCAGGTCGCAGAGGCCGTACCGGTCACGGAAGGCGGGCCGGTCACCGGACCGGTGGAGGCTCCCGCCGAGCAGGTCCCCGCCCCCGAGCAGCTCCCGGTGGACGCGTCCGGCACGGAGGCGACCGCGCAGCCCACGGAGGCTGTGCCCGCACCCGAGGCCACGTCCCACCCGGAGGCCCAGGGTGCGCCCGAGCCGGCGACGCCCGCGGCGGGCGAACCTCCGGCCGGCGACGGCAGGGCCGGCGAGCAGGACCGGTCGGCCGGCCAAGCGCCCCCCATGGCCCAGGTCCCGGCAGCCGCCGACGCGTCCGTGTCCCCCGAGGGCCATGACGAGGCACACCCCGAGGCGCATCCCGAAGCGCAGGCGGCCCCCGAGGCCCCCCACGGCGAAACGCCCCCCACCACGGAACAGGCGCCCGCGGAGCACGCCGCCGCGTCCGCACCCGCCGCGGTCTCCCCCGGGGACGGCACGCCGGCCGCCGTCCCCGGCGGCACCCCGCTCCCCAGCAGTGTCCCGACGCAGATGCAACCCGGCCTGTCGCTGGGGCAGTTCGTACCGGTCGAGGGCTCGGTCCCGACGACCCCGCACCTGGCGCCGACGCCCCCGCACCCGCTCGTCGTCCCGACGGACCACCCGGTGGCCCAGCCGCAGACCCGGTCCGAAGCGCCGGCCGAGCCCGAGGCCCAGGCCGGGCCCGGAACGCAGGCCCGGACGGAGCCGCAGCCCGAACCGGCAACCGCTCAGGAGGCCGAGCCGCTGCCCGCCGGGGAGACCTCGCAGGAACCGGTCGCCGCGGTCCCCGGCCCCCGCGACGGCGACATCGTTCCCGCGGTCCCGGGCGAGGAGCCCGACCCGGTGATGGCCCAGCACGCGGAGGACCTGGACACCCGGATCGCCGACCAGGCGGAGCACCAGGAGGAGAGCACGGGCGCGGTGCCGGAAGCACCACAGCCCACCGGCCCGGCCGCGCCCGGCTACGACGACGCCGAGCGTGAGGCCGTGCTCAAGGTGATGCGCGAGCGCCGCGACATCCGCAACGGCTTCCGCGGCGACCCGATCCCGCACGAGGTGCTGCTCCGCGTCCTGGAGGCCGCCCACACCGCGCCCAGCGTCGGCCACTCCCAGCCCTGGGACTTCGTCGTCATCCGCTCCGCCGACACCCGCCGCGCGATGCACGAACTGGCCATGCGCCAGCGCGACGCCTACGCCAAGTCGCTGCCCAAGGGCCGGGCCAAGCAGTTCAAGGAACTGAAGATCGAGGCCATCCTCGACACCCCGGTGAACATCGTGGTCACCGCCGACCCCACCCGTGGCGGCCGCCACACCCTCGGCCGGCACACCCAGCCGCAGATGGCGCCGTACTCCGCCGCGCTCGCCGTGGAGAACCTGTGGCTCGCGGCCCGCGCCGAGGGCCTCGGCGTGGGCTGGGTCAGCTTCTTCGACGAGCGCGAGATGGTTCGCGCCCTCGGCCTGCCCGAACACCTGGAGGTCATCGCCTACCTGTGCGTCGGGTACGTCGACGAGTTCCCGGACGAGCCGGAGTTGATGCAGGCCGGCTGGTCCAAGCGCCGCCCGTTGTCCTGGGTGGTTCACGAGGAGACGTACGGCCGCCGCGCCCTGCCCGGTGAGGAGCCGCACGACCTCCTCGCCGAGACCGTCGCGCAGATCCGCCCGCTGGACGCCAAGGCGCTCGGCGAGGCCTGGGAGCGGCAGAAGCGGATGACCAAGCCGGCCGGCGCGCTCGGCATGCTGGAGATCATCTCCGCCCAGCTGTCCGGGCTGTCCCGCCAGTGCCCGCCGCCGATCCCCGAGCCCGCGGCGGTGGCGATCTTCGCCGGCGACCACGGGGTGCACGGCCAGGGCGTCACCCCCTGGCCGCAGGAGGTCACCTCCCAGATGGTGGCCAACTTCCTCGGCGGGGGAGCGGTCTGCAACGCCTTCGCCGCCCAGGTGGGCGCCGAGGTCTGCGTCGTCGACGTGGGTGTCGCCGCCGACCTGCCGGCCACGCCCGGCCTGCTGCCCCGCAAGGTGCGCGCGGGCACGTCCGACATGACCACCGGCCCCGCGATGACCCGCGAGGAGGCCAAGAAGGCCATCGAGGTCGGCATCGAGACCGCCCGCGACCTGGTCGCGGCGGGCAACAAGGCACTGCTCACCGGCGAGATGGGCATCGCGAACACCACCGCGTCCGCGGCGCTCATCTCGGTCTACACCGGTGCCGACCCGTCCGAGGTCACCGGTCGGGGCACGGGCATCAACGACGAGACCCTGGCCCGCAAGACCGACGTGGTCCGCCGCGCCCTCGAACTGCACCGGCCCGACCCGGCCGACCCCATCGGCGTGCTGGCCGCGATCGGCGGCTTCGAGCACGCGGCCATGGTCGGCCTGCTCCTCGGCGGCGCCTCGCTGCGCACGCCGGTGATCCTGGACGGTGTCAGCGCCGGTGCCGCCGCGCTGGTGGCTCGCGCGATCGCCCCCGAGGTCCTCGCGGCCTGTATCGCCGGCCACCGCAGCGCCGAACCGGGCCATGTCGCCGCCCTGAACAAGCTCGGCCTGCGCCCCCTGGTCGACCTCGACCTCCGCCTCGGCGAGGGCACAGGCGCCCTGCTCGCCCTGCCGCTGGTGCAGAGCACGGCGCGAGCGATGCACGAGGTGGCGACGTTCGACTCGGCGGGCGTCACCGAGAAGTGAGCCGCGAGGCACGTCCGCGGCCGGGGTCGGCACGATCGCGCTCCTGCGCATCCCCCGACCCCGCCGTACGCTGAACGCACGTCTAAAATCCGCATGTCAGGGCTGCTCCGGAGCCGTAGCGCCCGTTCGTACCGCTTCGACTGTCTCCCCCCGCACAGCACCGCTGCGACCGCCCGGACGAGGAGCCGCACCCCCATGGCCGAACATCCCGCCTACCCCGTAGGCCTCCGCCTCACCGGCCGCCGCGTGATCGTCCTCGGTGGCGGCCAGGTCGCCCAGCGCCGCCTGCCGGCGCTCATCGCCGCGGGCGCGGACATCGTCCTCGTCTCGCCCGAAGCGACCCCCTCCGTCGAGGCCATGGCGGACGCGGGGGAGATCACCTGGGAGTGCCGCCCCTACCGGGACGGCGACCTCGCCGACGCCTGGTACGCCCTGATCGCCACCAGTGACCACGACGCCAACACGCGTGCCTCCGCCGAGGCGGAGCGGCACCGCGTCTGGTGCGTCCGTTCCGACGACGCCGACGCCGCGACCGCCTGGACCCCGGCCACCGGCCACAGCGAGGGCGTCACCGTCGCCGTGCTCACCACGAGCGCGCGCGGTCGCGATCCCCGGCACACCGCCGCCGTCCGCGACGCCGTGGTGGAGGGCCTGCGCGACGGCACCCTCGTCGCCCCGCACCACCGCACCCGCACCGCGGGTGTCGCCCTCGTCGGCGGCGGCCCCGGCGACCCCGACCTGATCACCGTGCGCGGCCGCCGGCTCCTCGCCGAGGCCGACGTCGTCATCGCCGACCGCCTCGGCCCGCGCGACCTGCTCGCCGAACTCCCCCCGCACGTCGAGGTGATCGACGCGGCGAAGATCCCCTACGGCCGGTACATGGCCCAGGAGGCCATCAACCAGGCGCTCATCGAGCACGCCAAGCAGGGCAGGTCGGTGGTCCGGCTCAAGGGCGGCGACCCGTTCGTGTTCGGCCGGGGCATGGAGGAGGTCCAGGCGCTCGCCGAGGCGGGCATCCCCTGCACGGTCGTCCCCGGCATCTCCAGCTCCATCTCGGTGCCGGGCGCGGCGGGCATCCCCGTCACCCACCGTGGGGTGGCGCACGAGTTCACCGTCGTCAGCGGCCACGTGGCCCCCGACGACGAACGCTCCCTGGTCGACTGGCCCAGCCTGGCCAGGCTGACCGGCACGCTGGTGATCCTCATGGGCGTCGACAAGATCGGGAAGATCGCCGAGACGCTCGTGGCCCACGGCAAGTCCCCCGACACCCCGGTCGCCCTCGTCCAGGAGGGCACGACGGCGGCCCAGCGCCGCGTCGACGCCACCCTGGCGACGGTCGCCGAGACCGTACGCGCCCAGGACGTGAAGCCGCCCGCGGTCATCGTCGTCGGCCCGGTCGTCGCCGTGGGCGCACCGGCCTCCTGACCACCCGGCGAACCCACCCCCTTCCGAGCCGCCCGCACCCCAGACACGCAGACACGCAGACACGCAGACACGCAGACACGCAGACACGACAAGGCAGTACACCCTGTGGCCGATCTCATCACTGTCGAGGACCCCGACGACCCGCGTCTGACCGACTACACGGGTCTGACCGACGTCGAGCTGCGCCGCCGACGCGAACCCGCCGAGGGGCTGTTCATCGCCGAGGGCGAGAAGGTCATCCGCCGGGCCGGGGACGCGGGCTACGCGATGCGCTCGATGCTGCTGTCCGCCAAGTGGGTCGACGTCATGCGGGACGTCATCGAGGAGGCGCCGGCCCCGGTCTACGTGGTCGATCCCGCACTCGCCGAACAAGTGACCGGTTACCACGTGCACCGCGGCGCGCTCGCCTCCATGCAGCGCAAGCCGCTGCCCACGGCCGCCGGCCTGCTGCGCACGGCCCGCCGGGTCGCGGTCATGGAGTCGGTCAACGACCACACCAACATCGGCGCCATCTTCCGTTCGGCCGCCGCCCTGGGCATGGACGCCGTCCTGCTCTCCCCGAACTGCGCCGACCCGCTCTACCGGCGCAGCGTCAAGGTCTCGATGGGCGCGGTCTTCTCCGTGCCGTACGCCCGTCTCGACAGCTGGCCGGGGGGCCTGGACGCGGTCCGTGAGGCCGGCTTCACCCTGCTCGCCCTCACCCCCGACGAGAAGGCCAAGGCGCTGGACGACGTCGCCCCGCACCGGATGGACCGGGTCGCCCTGATGCTCGGCGCGGAGGGCGAGGGCCTGTCCAGGCGGGCCCTCGGGGCCGCCGACGAGTGGGTCCGCATCCCCATGTCCCACGGCGTCGACTCGCTCAACGTCGGAGCGGCGGCCGCCGTCGCCTTCTACGCGGTGGCGACGGGCCGCCCCCAGGCGTAGGACGGCTCACGGACGACGCGGCACGGGGACGCGTCGGCCCGGGGCCCTACGACGCGCGCGCCTGCGGCCCGCCGGCAACGCCCGGCGACGTGTGCGTCACCGGCACGCCGCCGTCGCCGCCGAGCCCGCGCGCGGGCCCCTGGCAGCCCTGCGCCGCCGCGATACCGAGCGCCACCAGCAGTGTCACCACCACGAACACGAACAGCCGCTGCCGCAGCAGCCTGGGATTGGCCGGCCGCAGGCCGGTCGCCGTGCTCCGCGGCCCCGGCCGGCGGGTGGTGCCGCGCGGAACGGGTCGGCCGCCGGCCGCGCGCCCGCCGTTGCGGGGCACGGGCGTGGACCGTCCACCGGGGGACCGGGCCGGTACGCCGGTGCCACGCGGCGTGCCGGCGTCACGGGACGCACCGCCCGGGCGCGACGGGGTGCCGCCCCGCGAGGGCGGAACGGTGCCGCGCGGCACCGGCGTACCGGAGGAGGCCGCAGGGCGCCGACGGAACCGCTGCTGCTCGGTCCGGCCGGCGCGCTGCTGTTCGGCGTGGGTGGCGCGCATGTCGTCCGGGTAGGTGTCCACGAGCCGGCCGGTGGGCCGGTCCGCCTCGGCGGTCCGCGGCCCGGGCGGTCGCAGATCGCCCAGGTCCTGCGCCTCGCGTGCGGCGATCTCCTTCAGCCGAAGCGAGATCTGCAGTGTGCTGGGCCGGTCCTCGGGGTCCTTCGCCAGACAGGCGTGCACCAGCGGAGCCAGTGCGTCCGGTACACCGTGCAGTTGGGGCTCCTCGTGCACCACCCGGTACAGCATCACCTCGGAGCTGCCGTGCCCGAAGGGCGAGTCGCCCGTCGAGGCGTAGGCCAGCGTGGCCCCCAGCGAGAAGACGTCGGTGGCCGGGGTGACGGCGGCGCCGCGCACCTGTTCCGGAGCGAGGAAGCCGGGGGAGCCGACCGCGGTGCCGACGTGGGTGAGCGTCGAGGCGCCGGTGGCCCAGGCGATGCCGAAGTCGATGATCCGCGGCCCCTTGGGGGACAGCAGGATGTTGGAGGGCTTCAGGTCCCGGTGCACCACTCCGGCCTCGTGCACGGCGACCAGCCCCTCGGACAGGGCGGCCCCGATCGCCGCGGTCTCCCCCGCGCTCAGGGCGCCCTCGTCGGCCACCTTGTCGTGCAGGGAGGGCCCGGGCACGTACTGCGTGGCGAACCACGGGCGGTCCGCCTCCAGGTCCGCCGCCACCAGCCGGGCCGTGCAGCCGCCCCGGATCCGCCGGGCCGCGGACACCTCACGGGCGAAGCGTGAGCGGAACTCCTGGTCCTCCGCCAGATCGGGCCGGATGACCTTCAGCGCGACCCGCTGGCCCTTCCGGTCGGAGCCGAGATAGACCACACCCATCCCGCCCGCGCCGAGCCGTCGGTGAAGCCTGAACGAGCCGACGACGCGCGGGTCCTCGCGCCTCAGGCGCATCATCGCCATGTTCATCCCCGCTGCCCGGTCCTGTGACGAGCCACAGCTTACGTTTTCGGGGCCGTTCGCGCGCAGAGGCCGCGCCCGCTCTACCCGATCGATTGTCGGTAAGGACAAGCGAACTTGAAGGACGGTCAGGATTCCGGCCACCCCCACGTCGGGGTCCGGACCGTGATCTCAACCGCGTGTTACGTAAGGGGGGTTGAACCTCCGGAAGCCCATCGGGCGAGCAGGGGCGCGGAGGCCGGGGACCCGGCGTGTACGCGGCAGGGGGCGGCGCGCCGGGTGGGGCAACGGGGGCGGAGCACGACGCTCCGGGACATGCCGGAAGTGAGCGAAGTCACCACCCGAGGGCGGAAGAAGCCGGGACACTCCGGACGGCCCCTCCGGGAAGACCCCGAGACCGGGGGCCGCGTCTCCACCCTGGGGAGTAGTCACCAGCTCACGGCTCATCCTCCGGGAGGCCCGGCAATCGGTACGAGGGCATGACGTCCGGCCGTCGCCGTCCGCATAGATTTGAGGTCAAGCGGCGGGTGCAGCACTCGTCCCCCGAGGTCAGACACCCGCCGCTGCCCATGACAACCGAGACGGTCAGGAGAGGGACCATGGCCCACACGGCACCGCGGACAGTGCTCCGTACACGCCCCCGCCGTACGGGCCGTCGCCACCCCCTGGTGGCGACCGTGATGGCCCTTCCCCTGGCGGCCCTGCTCCTGCTGGTCTTCGACGGCTGGGACACAGTGGCCACACAGGCGTCGTCCGTGGGTGTGATGCTGGGGCGCTGAGCGGCGACCCCAGGCCCGGAAGAGCGGTCCGGGCGGGGACATCCATCCATGAAACCCCGTGGGGACGGGGGTGCGGCGGACGGCAGAATGCCGGCGCAGCTGGGGAGCTGCGCCGGCATTGTCATGTCGCGCGGGCGCCCGGAGCCGCGCGGTCGTCCGGCACGGCGGTACCCGCGAGCGCGGGCACCGCCTGACCCCACCCCGGCTCATCCGCGTAAGCTCACGGTCGCCGCAGCACCCCAGGGAGTCCCGTGACCGCCGCCCCCCTCCTGTCCGAGCTGGCCGCACAGGCCGCGCGGGCGGCCCACGCCGACGGCAGGAACTGCCCCTGTGAGGCGACCGTCCTCGCCGCCCGCCCCGACGCCACGGTCGTCCGGCACGCCGGCACCGTCGCCAAGGCCCACGCCCCCGGCACCGACCCCGGCGAACTCACCCTCCGCCTCACCGCGGCCGCCCGCCTCCCCGGTATCCTGCTGCCCCCGCTGCCTCCGGCGGCCACCACCCCCACCCCCCTCCACGACCGCCTCGTCACCTTCTGGCCGTACGGCACACCTGTGGACCCCGACACCCCCGAGGCCGCCCCCTGGGAAGCCGCCGCCACGCTCCTGGCGCGCCTCCACCGCAGCCCCGTCCCGCCGGGACTGCCCCCCATGCGTGGTCCCGCGAAGGCCGCCCGTGCCGTGGCCCGGCTGCGCGCCGCCGCCCCCGGCCACCCCGCCGCGCGCCCCATCCTGGGCGCCTGGTCCGCCCTGCATGCCTGGGCCCGCGCCGAGGCGCCCATGCCGCCCGCCGCCTCCGGCGCCCTCTGCCACGGCGACCTGCATCTCGGCCAGCTCGTCCGGTACCCGGCCCCGAGCGGGTCCTGGCTGCTGATCGACGTGGACGACCTCGGCACCGGCGTACCGGCCTGGGACCTGGCCCGTCCCGCGGCCTGGTACGCCTGCGGACTGCTGCCGCCCGAGGAGTGGACGCGCTTCCTCGGCGCCTACCGTGCCGCGGGCGGTCCGGCCGTTCCCGCGGACGGTGACCCGTGGGCCGCCCTGGACACCGCCGCTCGCGCGCTCACCGTGCAGACCGCCGCGCTGGCCGTCGTCAGGGCGACCGCGGCGCACCGGCCGCTGGACGAGGTGGAACAGGCCGTGGTGGACGCCTGTGACCGAATGAGCGGCGTCCCCGTGGAGTTGGCGGGCGACCGGGCGAAGTAGGGTGCAACCGGGCCGAGGCCGGACGGAGTCTGTCCTGTCGGTACCCGAAGCAGAACCTACGGCGAGGAGTTGAGCCGACCATGCAGTGTCCGAAGTGTCACGCGCCGATGCACACCTACAACCGCAACGGCGTCCAGATCGAGCAGTGCAGCGGCTGCCGCGGCATCTTCCTCGACTACGGCGAGCTGGAGGCGCTGACCCGCCTGGAGTCCCAGTGGTCCCAGCCGGCCCCGCCCCCGCCGGCCCCGCAGGCCTACCCGGCGCCGCCCGCTCCCGCCTGGGGCGCCCCGCACGGCGGCCACGGGCACTACGGGCACGGCCACCGGCACAAGAGCTTCGGCCACATGCTGTTCTCCAGCTGAACCGCGGCACGACGAAGCCCCCGGCCGTACGAGACGGCCGGGGGCTTCGTGAGGTGTGGACGATACTGGGATTGAACCAGTGACCTCTTCCGTGTCAGGGAAGCGCTCTCCCGCTGAGCTAATCGTCCTCGGGACCACGACCGCTCCGATGTCACCCACCGGAGCGGATCATGGGCACTGCGTGCGCGATACTGGGATTGAACCAGTGACCTCTTCCGTGTCAGGGAAGCGCTCTCCCGCTGAGCTAATCGCGCGGGGATCCTCGCGGATCAAGGTCCTTGCGGACCAGTGGACGATACTGGGATTGAACCAGTGACCTCTTCCGTGTCAGGGAAGCGCTCTCCCGCTGAGCTAATCGTCCTTGGAGGTGGAGACGGGATTTGAACCCGTGTAGACGGCTTTGCAGGCCGTTGCCTCGCCTCTCGGCCACTCCACCAGGAGTGCAGGGGACCGGGAGTCCCCTGCTTCCTTCGAGCGGACGACGAGGCTCGAACTCGCGACCTCAACCTTGGCAAGGTTGCGCTCTACCAACTGAGCTACGTCCGCCTGTCGTTTCGGATCGCTTGCGCGTCCCGGCGACGTGTTGAACTCTAGCGGATTCCCGGGCCAGTACAAAAACGCGTTTGTGCAGCGTGCTGCGCTGCGTCCGGGTGGGGACCAGGTCAGGCCCCCGGAAGGACACACCCCGGTCGTCCGCGGGACACCCCCATAGACTCTGCCACGTGCACAACGTCGTTCCACTCGCCCGCTTCGGTGACCGCGTCGTCACCGGCCTGACCGACGTCACCAGTGACCCCGCGGCCCTGGACTCCGCCGGCTTCTGGGCCGTGGCCGCCGACTACGAGGGCCGGCTGACCTGCGCCCGCTTCCGGGACGTGCGACGGGAGGCCGTGCCCGCCCCGGCGCCCGGCGCGTGGCGGGGCCCGGCGGCCGGCGACTGGACGTCCTCACTGGACCGCGCCGCCTACACCGCGGGCGTGCGCCGCATCCAGGAGTACATCGCGGCCGGCGAGGTCTACCAGGTCAACCTGTGCCGGGTGCTCTCCGCGCCGATCGCGCCCGACGCCGATGTGGACGCGCTGACCGCCGTACTGGCCCACGGCAACCCCGCACCCTACGCCGGAACGATTCGGCTGCCCGCGCACGGCGTGGAGATCGCCACCGCGTCCCCCGAGCTGTTCCTGCGCCGCGACGGCCGGACCGTGGAGTCGGGTCCGATCAAGGGCACGGCCCGCACCGAGGCGGAACTCCTGGAGAAGGACCACGCCGAGAACGTGATGATCGTGGACCTGGTCCGCAACGACATCGGGCGCGTCTGCACCACCGGCAGCGTCACCGTCCCCGACCTGTGCGCCGTCGAGAAGCACCCCGGACTGGTGCACCTGGTGTCCTCGGTCCGCGGCGAGCTGCGGGCCGGCGCCGGCTGGCCGGAACTGCTCGATGCCGCCTTCCCGGCCGGCTCGATCACGGGCGCCCCCAAGTCGAGTTCGCTACGGATCATCGACGCCCTGGAGACCGCGCCCCGCGGCCCCTACTGCGGCGGCATCGGCTGGGTCGACGCCGACCGGGGCGTGGGGGAGCTGGCCGTCGGCATCCGCACCTTCTGGATCGACCGGGCCCCGGGCGGCACGGCCGTCCTGCGCTTCGGCGCCGGCGCCGGCATCACCTGGGACTCCGACCCCGAGGGGGAGTGGCGGGAGACCGAGCTGAAGGCGGCCCGGCTGCTCGCGGTAGCGTCGGGAGCGTACGAGGGTGCGTACGAGACGCCGTGACGGGAGTCGTACGGCCGAGACGTACGTGTGAGGTAGGGACCAGTGAAGCTTTGGCTCGACGGCGAGCTGCGGGACATCGATTCCGCCCGCGTCTCCGTCTTCGACCACGGGCTGACCGTGGGCGACGGGATCTTCGAGACGGTGAAGGCGGTCGACGGAGAGCCGTTCGCGCTCACCCGTCATCTGAACCGGCTGAGCCGTTCCGCGCGCGGCCTGGGGCTGCCCGAGCCCGACCTCGACGAGGTCCGCCGCGCCTGCGCCGCCGTTTTGGAGGCCAACCCGATGCCGCTGGGCCGGCTGCGCATCACCTACACCGGCGGCCACGGCCCCCTCGGCTCCGACCGCGGCGACCACCCGCCGACCCTCGTGGTCGCCCTCGGCGAGACGACCCGCCGCCCGGACTCCACCGCCGTCGTCACGGTTCCCTGGACCCGCAACGAGCGCGGCGCGCTCACCGGCCTGAAGACCACCTCCTACGCCGAGAACGTGGTCGCCCTCGCCCGAGCGCACCGACACGGGGCATCCGAGGCACTCTTCGGCAACACCCTCGGGCAGCTCTGCGAGGGCACCGGCTCCAACGTCTTCGTCGTCCTCGACGGCGAGATCCACACCCCGCCGCTCGCCTCCGGCTGCCTCGCCGGCATCACCCGCGAGCTCGCGATCCAGTGGACCGGCGGCCACGAGACCGACCTGCCGCTGGACGTCCTTCAGCGGGCCGATGAGGTCTTCCTCACCTCCACGCTGCGCGACGTCCAGGCCGTCCACCGCGTCAACGAGCGCGAACTGCCGGGCACGGCGGGCCCGGTGACCGCCAAGGCCATGCGTGTCTTCGACGAACGGTCGGGGCACGACCTGGACCCGTAGATCCGCCCCGACGTCCGCCGAAGCCGTGCAAATGCGGCTGACACCGGGGACCGGTCGCGGGTAGAACAACTCTGATGACCACGACCCTGCGGCCCACCGAGCCGCTTCAGCACCACGCCGACGGGACACGTTCACGCCGCTACCAGGTGTGCGTGAACAGCCGTCCGGTCGGCGTGACCCATCTCTCGACGCACCCGGTCTTCGGACCGTCCGTGGCCCGCATCCTGGAGCTGCGCATCGACGAAGCCGACCGGGGCCGGGGCCGGGGCACGGTGGCCGCGCTCGCCGCCGAGGAGGTGGCGCGCGGCTGGGGCTGCAAACGGATCGAGACGGCCGTGCCCGCCGCCGAGGAGGCGGCGGTCCGGCTCGTCACGTCCTTGGGCTACGTCCAGCGCAACCGCGGCATGGAGAGGCGGCTCGGTCCCACCGCCCCCGAGCTGCCGGCCGGCAGCCGCGGCAGACCGCTGACGGAGGCCGAGTACGGGCCGTGGCTGGAGCAGGGCAAGGCCGGCTACGCCCAGAGCTGGATGGACCGCGGCGTACCCGCCGAGGAGGCATGGGCCAAGTCGGAGTCCGACCACGCCCGGCTGCTGCCCCAGGGACCGGCGACCCCCGGCATGCTGCTGAGCGTCCTGGAGCACGAGGGCACCCCGGTCGGCACTCTCTGGCTGGCCGTCGGCGACGACCAGGCCTACGTGTACGACGTGGAGG
This sequence comes from Streptomyces sp. NPDC003393, assembly GCF_053589015.1. Taxonomy (NCBI): domain Bacteria; kingdom Bacillati; phylum Actinomycetota; class Actinomycetes; order Kitasatosporales; family Streptomycetaceae; genus Streptomyces; species Streptomyces sp. NPDC003393. Next base: position 125,005 of record NZ_JBSFRB010000015.1, read on the forward strand.
CCGACGAACGCTTCCGCGGCCGGGGGCACGGCCGCTCCCTGATGCTCCTGGCCGAGGCGCAGGCGCTGGCCGCGGGCAAGCGCGTCCTGGGCCTCAACGTCTTCGCGGGCAACACCCCGGCCGAGCGCCTGTACGACTCCCTCGGCTACCGCCCGGTTCTCTACAGCCTCTACAAGGAGCTCCTGTAGCCGCCGCGGCCGGGGGAGAGGAGGCCCCCTCGGCCGCTCGTCCCGGCCCGCCCACCGGCCCCGGTCGGTCAGTGCGGCCGTTCGGCCTCGGCCAGCAGCCGGTCCACGATCTCCTCGACGCGTGCGCGCAGGCCCTCCTGGCTCTTGCCGCCGTCCAGACGCTCGCCGCCGACGACGTAGGTCGGCGTGCCCGTGACGCCGATCGCCTTGCCCTCGGCCTGGTCGGCGTCGACGATCAGGATGTGCCGGCCGTCGACGAGCGCGGTGTCGAACTCCTCGGCGTCGAGACCGAGTTCACGGGCCACCTCGACGAGCAGCGGCTCGCCCTTGCGGTCCAGCTCCTCGACCCGGCCCAGCACCGCCTCCACGTACGGCCACAGCCGCCCCTGCTCGGCGGCCTCCTCGGCGGCCTGCGCGGCCGCGAACGCGTGCTGGTGCTTCTCCAGCGGGAAGTGCCGCAGCCGCAGCTCCAGCCGGTCGCCGTAGCGGGACCGCAGGGCGCGCAGATCGTCCAGCGCGGTGCGGCAGTCCGGACACTGCAGCTCGCACCAGACGTCGAGAACGGGAACGGCGGGCACGGAGGTGGAGTCGCTCATGTCCCCCAGTCTCCCAGCCCCCCACCCCAGCACCCAATCCGCCCGGCCTCCCGGAGCCGTCCGGCCACCGGCGCACACGGTCACCGGCCGCCCCCGACCTTTCGGTGGCCGTCCCGTCACAGTGAGCCACTCCGCCGTCGGCAGCCCCTGTCACCGGACGGGGCCTGTGACGCCCGGTCGCCGGGGTACCTGGGGAGGAGGAGACCCGGAGAAGTCCCTGATGTCCGCCCGGAACGTGGCCTTTCGGGGAGTGGGCGGTGCAGGATGGAAGGGACGAACTGCCCGACCGGTGAGCGCTGCCCTGGAGGACCGGATGATTGCCGAGACCGTCTGTTCCGCCGTCTCCGCGGCCGGCCTGGGCATTGCCGCGGTCACGGCCTACCGCAAGCGGTTCCTGGCGGCGACCCGTATCGCCGCCTACTCCCTCGTCCCGATCGGCCTGGTGATGACCGGCGTGGTCGGCTGGCTGGCCGACACCGCCTTCAGCCCGACGGCGTGGGCGGGCTTCGGCCTGCTCGGCTGCGCCTGGGTGCTCTTCGCGACGACCCGCGGAGTGGAGCGTCGCCGCGGCGGGACGCGCAAGGAGCGCAGGGCGGCCGCCCGCGCCGCCCAGGGGGACGCGGTCGCTCCGGCGGCACCGGCGCCGTCCCTGGGCCCCGCCGCCCGCCCGGCCGACCGGCCCGCCGCCCGCCCGGCGAAGGGCACCTCCCGCGGCGAGGACGACTTCAGCGACATCGAGGCCATCCTGAAGAAGCACGGCATCTGACCGCGGTCCGGCACCGGTGACCTGCGCGTCCGGCCTCCCGGCGGGCGCGGCCGGCGGCGTGTGATCATGGCCTCCCAGGAAACGATCAGGATCCGGGCCGATCCGAAGCGAAGATCGAGAAATCCGGCGAACTCCCGTACATTCCAGGCGTGTTGATCGCGTCGCGGGTGTCGGCTGCGTCATCATCACCGCGAGATGGTGGACACGACACAGAGCGAGGCCGCGCCGCCGAAGGACGAGCCGCGCGGGTGCCTCTTCGCCCTATCCCAGCCGCCGCTGATGATCTTCCTTGCGGTGATCGGGTGTCTGCTGCTCATGGCTGCGTTGCACGATCTGCTGTTGCTGTGAGCCGTACCGTGGGTCCTCGGCGTCACCCGCCGGGGACCACGACACCACCGAGGCGGTCTCAGCCGGCCGACTCCTTGCGTCGCGCCCGGTACGCGGCCACGTGCAGCCTGTTGCCGCACGTACGGCTGTCGCAGTACCGCCGCGAGCGGTTGCGGGAGAGGTCGACGAAGGCGCGACGGCAGTCGGGGGCCTCGCAGCGCCGCAGCCGCTCCTGTTCACCGGCCACCACGAAGAACGCGAGCGCCATCCCGCAGTCCGCCGCCAGGTGGTCGGCGACGGAGGCGCCGGGCGCGAAGTAGTGCACGTGCCAGTCGTAGCCGTCGTGGTCGGTCAGCCGGGGCGTGGTGCCCGCGGCGGCGACCAGCTCGTTGATCATCCCTGCCGCGCTACGGGGGTCGGGCGCCGCGAAGATCGCCGCGAACCGGCCGCGGATCCTGCGCACCGCCGACAGGTCGAACTCCGACAGCACCCCGACATCACTCATTTTGTGGCTTCGTACGAAAACCTCGAGCGCCGCGACGTCCGCCAGCCCGTCCGGCGCCGACTCCTCCTCCGGCGCGGTGTTCACCAGATCCACCACGGTGTCGAGCGCGCACCGGGTGTCGTGGGTGATCAGCACGTTTCGCTCCCAAGGCCTGGGGATCGGGCGCATGCCCGCCGATGCAGGCCGATGGTAGTGGCTTCGCCGTGCCCCGAGCAGCGCACGGAACCCGCACAGGCGCACACCGGCACCGGCCCCCGCTCGCGGGGAACCGGTGCCGGTGCAGCCCATATGCGGTTGTCCTGGCCCGAGCCGTCTCCCCGAGTGGACGGCAACGGGCAGTCGAAGGGGCCCCGAAGGGCCTGTCGGTTAACTTTCCGCGAGGATGTGCGAGAGCTCCTGATCCAGATCGAAGTGCCGGTGCTCCGTGCCGGGGGGCACGGCCGCGTCCGTTCGCTTCAGGAAGGACTCCAGGGCCCGCGCAGGGGCCTCGAGCAGAGCCTCGCCCTCCGGGGAGCTCAGGGCGATGCAGACGACGCCCTGGCCGTGACTGCGCGACGGCCAGACACGGACGTCGCCGGTACCAGTGGGACGGTGAAGCCCCTCGGCGAGGAGGTCGCGGGCGAACACCCACTCGACGGTCTCCTCGGCTCCGGTGTGGAAGGTTGCGTGCACGGCGTAGGGGTCGGCCGTGTCGTACCGCAGGCCTGCGGGGACAGGCAGGGAGGACTCGCTCGACACAACGAGGCGCAGGTGCAGCTCGCAGCTGACCGTGGTGTTCATAAGCGCCAGGGCCTTTCGCTCAGTGTGCGCTCGGGGATTCGCACGTCGGCGAAATCGACATGCCACCTACGGTGCCGTTGTAAACCCCTCTGAGTGTTTTGCCTGGCTTTAGGTAACTCTTCCGGCCGAGAACCGGTGCGGCCGGTGGGGCCATTCCGGTGACGCGATTTGCGGTTTCTCTCCGGTAGTGTTCAGCACATGAATACGGGGAGTGACGGGCGGGACGAAGTCACCGCGGCGTCGGACGGAGCGACGACCGGATCGGACCGGGCGGCGACGGGTCCGGAGGCGGGCGGGGGGAAGCGCCGGCGAGGGCTCGGTTCGCGGGCGCCCGAGTTCATCCGTTCGCGGCGTGTGCTGCACGTGAGCTGGCAGGTCGGCGTGTTCGTCGCCGGGCTCGCGGTCGTCGGCGCGGGTGTCGTGATGCTCCCGCTGCCCGGTCCGGGCTGGGTGGTGATCTTCGGTGGCATGGCGATCTGGGCGACCGAGTTCGTGTGGGCGCAGCTCGTGCTCCGCTGGACCAAACGCAAGGTCACCGAGGCGGCCGAGCGGGCCCTGGATCCCGAGGTGCGCCGCCGCAACATCATCCTGACGGTGATCGGCCTCGTGATCATCGCCGCGCTGCTGGGTGTGTACCTCTGGAAGTTCGGTTTCGTCATGCCCTGGAGCATCGGGAACCAGTGATCGGCCCTGGGGGCCGTCTGTGGTCCCGGGCACACCCTGACATGCGGTAATGTTTTTCCTGCGCCCGGGCGATTAGCTCAGTGGGAGAGCGCTTCGTTCACACCGAAGAGGTCACTGGTTCGAACCCAGTATCGCCCACCCGGACACGGCGGCCCGTCTGCGACCAGCGGACGGGCCGCCGTCGTACGCGCGGCCGCGGTGCGGCGGGGCGCCGCACCGGGCGGCGGGTCGGCGTCGACCCGCCGAGACGCTGCCGCCTCGTGTGCGGCGTGTGCGGGCACGCTCGCGCTGAAACGATCCACGACGAGGTGGCCCTGTGGGTGGCCCCACGGCGGGAATCAGCGGGAATCTCCAGGGGCGAGTGATCCCGAAGCTGGTCGGGTCCTCGGTGACCGCGCTCGGGGCCGGGGTCGCGACCGGCTCCCGCGGCGAAACGGCCCCGGGAACGGGACGGTGACGGTCCGTTGCCCGTGACGGGATGCCGAGTCGCCTGCCGGGGAAGGCCGCTCGGAACCGTCGCCCTCTTCGGGGAGAAGTACCCGGAGATCAACGTCGGGACGGCCTTTCGCGCCGTCGGTCTTTCCCCGAGAAGTTCCGGACGCGGGGTCTTCGAAGACCGACGGCGGAAATCACCGCGCACATATTCCAAAACGCCGTCACTTTTCTTCGTCAGTACGACAAGAGGGTGTCCTGCTCGATCCGCGCCCGCGGATCGGGGTGGGTGATCTCGAGCCGGACGACTGCCGTGCCGGTGTCACCCCGACGCGAGCGGTCGGCCGTATCTTCCGGCTCGGCTCGCGTCGTCCCGGGCCGCGCGGCGGGGCGGTGCGGACGGTGTGTTCCGCCCCGGGTGTGGGGGAGCGCCGCCGCACGGGCGGCGGCGCTCGCCCGCTCAGTGTGGCCCACGTCACGTGGTGCGGCATGAGTATGCGTACTCAGACCTCCGAAGGCCCTCGGCCGGGACGGGCAGACTGACGGCCATGGACCCGACCCGCTACCGCTTCCGCTTCCGCAGCCTGTGGACCCTGCCCGCACCCGTCGCCTCCGTGTTCGACGCGCTGGAGCGGGTCGAGGACTATCCGCGCTGGTGGCGACAGGTGCGCGAGGTCCGTCGTATCGACGGCGCCACCGGTGTGATCCAGGTCCGCTCCCTCCTGCCCTTCGACCTGACCTTCACCGCACACCAGGTGCGCCGGGACCCCGCCGCCGGAGTGCTGGAGGCGGCGATGAGCGGGGACCTCGACGGCTGGGCCCGCTGGACGCTCACCGCGCGGGGCGCGAGCACCTTCGCCCGCTACGACCAGGAGGCCGACGTGCGCCAGCCCCTGCTCAGGAGGTTCGCGGTGCCGGGGCGCCCGCTCTTCCTGCTCAACCACCGGCTGATGATGCGTGCCGGCCGGCGCGGGCTGGCGGCGTACCTGGCAGCGGTTTGAACGAAGGCCGTCGGGACCTGTATGGTTCAGTGCGTTCCCGGGCGATTAGCTCAGTGGGAGAGCGCTTCGTTCACACCGAAGAGGTCACTGGTTCGAACCCAGTATCGCCCACCGGGAAGAGCCGGTCCGCACCAAGTGGACCGGCTCTTTTGTCGTCCGGCGCCGAACTCCCGTCGCCCCGGTTCCCGGCCCGCCCGGTCAGGCTGTGGTGCAGACCGTGCCGTTGAGCGTGAACACCGTCGGCGGCGAGTACGCACCGGAGTTGGCACCGGTGAAGCCGAACGAGACCGAGTTCCCGCCGTCGGCGGCCAGCCGGCCGTTGTACGACTCCGGGGTGGCGATCACGTTCCGGCCCGACTGAGTGACCTTCGCGTTCCAGTACCCGGTCACCGAGACCCCGCTGTCCGGGAAGGAGAAGGCCAGTGTCCAGCCGTCGATCGGGTTCGGTCCGGTGTCGGTGACGGTGATCTCCGCGTTGAAGCCGCTGCCCCAGCCCCCGATGAACCGGTACGACACCCTGCAGGCCGACTCGGCGGGTGACGTGGTGCGTACGGTGACCGGGTCCGAGGACCGTGACAGCCGTCCGTCGGCGTCCCTGGCCAGCACGTCGAGCGTGTACGTCGCACCCGGGGACAGGTTGCGCACGGTCGCCGTCGTGGAGGTCGTGCCGGTGAGCAGCTCGCTGGTGGTGCCCTGCCGGCGGTAGACCTCGTACCGGACAGGGGTGCCGCCGGTGGACGGGGACCACGACAGGGTCGCCGTGGTGTCCGTCACCGAGGTGACCTTCGGGGCGCCCGGTGCGCTCAGCGCGGAGGCGATGCCGCTCTTCGGGTGCAGGGTGACGGTGGTGATCGAGTACGGCGGCAGCGTCTGACTCCCGCCGTCACCGGTGGTGGTGTCGATGGACGACGCCCCGTCGCGGAAGACCGCCACATCGGCCGGGGAGCCGTTCGTCGTGTAGCCGCTCAGCTGCAGGTCCACGGTGTGCGACGCGGCGGGATCCTTGTTGATCAGCGGCACGCTCAGATCGCCGTCGGCCTGCCGTACCGCGTGCGCGGACACCAGATCGCTGGTGGATCCGGCGTTGACCAGTTGGTCACCGGGCCGGCCGGTCCGGCTCAGCATCCGCAGGGCGTGGTACGGCGGGAACGGGGTGTTGACCGGCGGCTCGCAGACGTCGCCGGTGCAGCCCCCGCTGGACAGCAGCCCCATGTCGCCGTAGTCGGTGGCCCCGCCGGGGGCGGTGGAGACGGCGCCGGGGCCGTTGTGGGTGTTCCACCAGTCCACCGTGAACACCCCGTCGGCCAGAGCCGTGAAGTACGTGTCGGCGGCGAACAGCGCGGTGGGCTGAGTGTCCATCAGGACGTTGGAGTTGGTCTCGGTCAGCGCGATCGGCATGTCGTGCGCGCCCGCCGCCAACGGTGGCAACAGGGGGCACCCGCGTCTCACCCGGCTCGTGCCCGTGCGTCCATCGGAGTTGCTCCCCGGGTGCCCGGGCGAGCCGGGCCCGCGTGCCGTGCTCGGGGGCCGTCCTCGTGGCCGCGCCCGCCGCCGGACCGCCGGGCACACGGCCGGGCGGCCGGGTCAGGCCGCGGCGGGAAGCTCCGGCCGCAAGGGCCACGACGGGTCCACCGTCTCCTCCGCACCACTGCGCGCGAACCAGGCCTGGAGCCCGCGGGCCTGTGCCGCGTGCCAACCGGTCTGCAGGGTGTGCAGTTCGGCGAGGGTCAGGCGGTCCAGGCGCGCCGCGAAGCGGCGGCCGAGGGCGCGGACGACCTCGAGGGCGGCCAGCGCGTCCGCCGCCGCGTCGTGCGCGTCCGCCAGCTCGACCTCGTAGTGCGCGCACAGGTCGGTGAGGGTGCGCCGGCCCTTGCGGTAGCGGTCCAGGTGCTTGTCCAGCACCCGCGGATCCAGCACGCACAGCGGTGACGCCTCGAACCAGCGGTCCAGCGAGGAGGCCCGGTGGCGGCGCAACTCCCGGTCCAGCAGCGTCAGATCGAACGGCGCGTTCATCACCACCAGCGGGCGGCCCAGCGTGGCCTGCTCCGCCAGCTCCTCGGCTATCTCGTACATCACCGGGGCCGGCCAGCGCCCGTTGCGGTGCAGATGGTCCTCCGTCAGCCCGTGCACCGCCGTCGCCGCGTCGGGCACCGGCACCCCCGGGTTCACCAGCCAGCGGGCCGTCCGCGGCCGGGCGCCCGGTGCGTCCTGGACGACGACGGCGGCCGACACGATCCGGTCGGTCTCGACGTCGACGCCCGTGGTCTCGGTGTCGAAGGCGGCCAGCGGCCCCTCGTACCAGCAGCACGTCATGTCGACCACAACTCCTCGCTCACCCGCGGCAGCTGACGTCCCGTCTTCTGCCCGTTTGGTGATACCCGGGCCGTTTGCGCCGTACGCCGGAAGGAGACAACAGGAGTACGGGTCTTTGCAGTTCACGGACCCGCAGCGGGGGTGCGGGGAATCAGGAAGCACCCGGCGATCCACTTGGCGCGGAAGGCTGTTTGGTCATGACGGTTGCGCAGCCCGAGCGGGGCGGGCTGCTGCCCGAGCGTGCGGGCACCCTGCGCGGCGCACTCGCCACCACCGCCTGCATGGAGACACTGCAGGTGGGGTATCTGCACGCGGTCGCCGCGGCCGCCGGGTGCTCGCTCTCGCAGCCCTTCCCCGACAACGGCATCGACTGGCACATCAGCCACAGCGCGCCCGGGCACACCGTCGACGACGAGGTGACCATCAAGGTGCAGCTGAAGTGCACGTACCAGGTGCCGCCCCAGCCGCCGGGACGCTCCTTCTCCTTCACCCTCGACAACGACCACCTCGCGAAGCTCGCCCGCACCCCGGTGTCCGTGCACAAGATCCTGGTCGTGATGATCGTGCCGCGTTCCCAGGACCAGTGGCTGCGGGCCGGACACGACCGGCTCGACCTCAGGCACTGCTGCTACTGGGTCAACCTGGCCGGCCATCCGATCACCGGCCGGCACCGCACCACCGTGCGCATACCGACCTCGCGGATCTTCGACGACCGGGCCCTGTGCGAGATCATGACGCGGGTCGGGACCGGAGGCAGACCATGACGCACCGCCCCCTCGACGAGCCACTGCGCCCGGTGCGCCCGCACCCCGTCGACGCCCCCTGGGACCGCCCTCCCCGCCCCGCCGACGTCGACCCCGCCGTGCTCGCCGCCCTGCTGCTGCGGCACGGCTGGCAGCGGCGCGGCGGAGCCGCCGGGCGCTACGGTCGCTGGACCCCGCCAGGACCGGGCGGCGCCGGGACGAGCCTGCTGGTGCCCGTCAGCCGCGCCTTCCCCGACAGCGACGACCTGCTCGGCGAGGCGCTCGACGCCCTGGCCCGCAGCGGCACGCCGTCCGCCCACGCGGTGCTGGTCGCGCTCGCCGTGCCGAGCGACGAGATCCACTGGTGGCGGGACGTGCCGGGCGGCCCGGCCGGCACCGCGGCCTGGACCGTCGAGGAACGGCTGCGCGGCGCCGCCCGGCAGATGCTGCTGGCCGCGGCGCTCGCCACGCGCGCCCGGGCCGGCTACCACGGCGCCCGGCACCGGCGCTCGGCCGCCGCCTCCCTGGACCACGTCCTCGTCGGTTCCGCGGCCGGCGGCCGCAGCCTGACCGCCTTCGTCCCGGTCGCCCCGGCCCGGCCGCTCGCCGTACGGCTCCACCAGGCGCTGTTCGCCGTGCGCGAGGCCGTCGACTACCGGCGCGCCACCGGGGCCCTGGACGCCTTCGACGGCGCCGTACGGGCCGGTGCCAGCCGGGAACTCACCGAGGCCCTGGTCGCGCTGGTGCGTGGCACCGAGGGGGCCAGGATCACGGTCGGCTGGGCGCCCGCCGCCGGTGTTCCCGCGGACTGCGCCGCCCGGACCGTCGAGTTCTCGCCGGGCGACCTGCCCGTGCTGCGCGAGGCCGGCGCCCGCTATCTGCGCGCGGAGCCGTCCGTGCCCGTCCGGATCACCGGCACCGTGGTCCGGATGCGCCGGTCGCAGCCGCACGGCGAGGGCACCGTACGGCTCCGGGTGATCTCCGGCGCCGAGGTGCCCTACGTCCGCGTGGCCCTGGAGGAGGAGGACTACCGCGTCGCCGGCCACGCCCATCTGGTCGGCCTGCCGGTCCGCGTGCTCGGCCGGCTGGAGAGCCGGGGCGGTTTCCGCCGGCTCACCGGCGCCTGCGAGGTCGCCCCGGTCCAGGTGGACGACGAGGAACGCGACCGCCTGATGAAGTCCCTCCAGGAGGCCGCGGACGACACCGACTTCTTCGGCGAGCCGGGGGAGCCGGACGGCGGCGACTGAGCGGCGGGGCGGGCCGGGCCGGCGGCTCCGGGCGCGGGCGGTGCAGGGACGGGTGCGGGGCGGGGCACCGGGCGCGGGACGCGGGCCGGGAGGGCCGGTCGACGGACGGGTGGCACCCGGGCGTGCGGGGGCGTGACCGGGCCGCGGGGCGGGGAGGGCCCGAGAGACCGTTTCGCGGTTGGTGGGGTGGGGTCGGTACGATCGCTTATTGCGCGCGCTCCCGGTATGGCGCCGCACCCCACCTGCAGTCAGGAGAGACCGGTGTCAGACGTCCGTGTGATCATCCAACGCGATTCCGAGCGGGAAGAGCGCACGGTGACGACGGGCACTACGGCCGCCGACCTCTTCGCCGGCGAGCGCTCGATCATCGCCGCCCGCGTCGGGGGCGAGCTGAAGGACCTCGCCTACGAGGTCGAGGACGGCGAGACCGTCGAGGGCGTCGAGATCTCCTCCGAGGACGGCCTCAACATCCTGCGTCACTCCACCGCGCACGTCATGGCGCAGGCCGTGCAGGAGATCTTCCCCGAGGCCAAGCTGGGCATCGGTCCGCCCGTCAAGGACGGCTTCTACTACGACTTCGACGTCGACCGGCCCTTCCACCCCGATGACCTCAAGGCCATCGAGAAGAAGATGCAGGAGATCCAGAAGCGGGGGCAGAGGTTCTCCCGCCGCGTGGTCACCGACGAGCAGGCCCGCGCGGAACTGGCGGACGAGCCGTACAAGCTGGAGTTGATCGGCCTCAAGGGCTCGGCCTCCACCGAGGACGGCGCGGATGTCGAGGTCGGTGCCGGCGAGCTGACGATCTACGACAACCTGGACGCCAAGACCGGCGAGCTGTGCTGGAAGGACCTCTGCCGCGGTCCCCACCTGCCCTCCACCCGGCTGATCCCGGCGTTCAAGCTGATGCGCAACGCGGGCGCCTACTGGCGCGGCAGCGAGAAGAACCCGATGCTCCAGCGCATCTACGGCACCGCGTGGCCGTCCAAGGACGAGCTGAAGCAGTACCTGGACTTCCTCGCCGAGGCCGAGAAGCGCGACCACCGCAAGCTGGGGCACGACCTCGACCTGTTCTCGATCCCCGAGCAGATCGGCTCCGGCCTCGCCGTCTTCCACCCCAAGGGCGGCATCGTCCGCCGGGTCATGGAGGACTACTCGCGGCGCCGCCACGAGGAGGAGGGCTACGAGTTCGTCTACACCCCGCACGCGACGAAGGGGAAGCTCTTCGAGACCTCGGGCCACCTGGACTGGTACGCCGACGGCATGTACCCGCCCATGCAGCTCGACGAGGGCGTGGACTACTACCTCAAGCCCATGAACTGCCCGATGCACAACCTGATCTTCGACGCGCGCGGCCGTTCCTACCGCGAACTGCCGCTGCGCCTGTTCGAGTTCGGGACCGTGTACCGGTACGAGAAGTCCGGCGTCGTGCACGGCCTGACCCGTGCCCGCGGTTTCACCCAGGACGACGCGCACATCTACTGCTCCCGTGAGCAGATGGCCGACGAGCTCGACAAGACGCTCACCTTCGTGCTGAACCTGCTGCGCGACTACGGCCTGACCGACTTCTACCTGGAGCTGTCCACCAAGGACCCGGAGAAGTTCGTCGGCTCCGACGAGGCCTGGGAGGAGGCCACCGAGACCCTCCGCCAGGTCGCCGAGAAGCAGGGCCTGCCGCTGGTCCCGGACCCGGGCGGCGCCGCCTTCTACGGCCCGAAGATCTCCGTCCAGACCAAGGACGCCATCGGCCGCACCTGGCAGATGTCCACGATCCAGCTCGACTTCAACCTGCCGGAGCGCTTCGACCTGGAGTACACGGCCGCCGACGGCTCCAAGCAGCGTCCGGTCATGATCCACCGCGCGCTGTTCGGCTCCATCGAGCGGTTCTTCGCCGTCCTGCTCGAGCACTACGCCGGTGCGTTCCCGGCGTGGCTGGCCCCGGTGCAGGCGATCGGCATCCCGATCGGCGACGCGCACGTGGAGTACCTCGAGAAGTTCGCCGCGGCGGCGAAGAAGAAGGGCCTGCGCGTCGAGGTCGACTCCTCCTCGGACCGGATGCAGAAGAAGATCCGCAACGCCCAGAAGCAGAAGGTTCCCTTCATGGTCATCGCGGGCGACGAGGACATGGCCAACAACGCCGTCTCCTTCCGCTACCGCGACGGCTCCCAGGAGAACGGCATCCCGATCGACGAGGCCGTCGCGAAGATCGTGAAGGTCGTCGAGGACCGCGTTCAGGTCTGATCGGCGACGGCTTCGGCCACGGCGGCCGTACGGCCCGGCCCCCGGTGATCTGCCTCACCGGGGGCCTTGCTCTGGGCCCGGGCCCGACGCCATATGCTGCACGCATGACGCGTGAGCCGGAGCAGCAGATCGGAGTGGGGACGCAGGACGCGTTCCAGCGCCTGTGGACGCCCCACCGGATGGCCTACATCCAGGGCGAGAACAAGCCGAGCGGCCCCGGGGCCGGAGACGGCTGCCCCTTCTGCGCCATACCGGCCAAGTCCGACGAGGACGGCCTGATCGTCAGGCGCGGCGAGCAGGTGTACGCGGTGCTCAACCTGTACCCGTACAACGGCGGCCACCTGATGACCGTGCCGTACCGGCACGTCGCCGACTACACCGACCTCACCGAGGCGGAGACCGCGGAGCTGGCGGAGCTGACCAAGCAGGCCATGCGGGCCCTGCGCACCGCCTCGGGCGCGCACGGCTTCAACATCGGCATGAACCAGGGCACGGTCGCGGGCGCCGGCATCGCGGCCCATCTGCACCAGCACATCGTGCCCCGCTGGGGCGGCGACACGAACTTCATGCCGGTCGTCGGCCACACCAAGGTGCTGCCGCAGCTGCTGGCCGACACCCGGAAGATGCTGGCGGAGGCCTGGCCGACGGCGTGAGCCGGGGGTCGCGCCGGCCATGAGCGGACCGGCGGGAGGCCGGGGGCGCGGCCTCCGGAACGGTCACGCGCAGCCCCGGAACAGTCACCCGCAGCCCCGGGACGGTCACCGGCCCCCGGCCCGGTCGCCTGGCCGGCCGGAGGCGTCACGCGTCGTACACATCCGCCTTCTTCGGGCTCACGTCCTGCACTGCCCCGCTGAGGACGGACGAACGGGTGCCGAACTTCTCCACGTCCACGCCGTTGTCCCGCAGGGTCTTGAGCGCCGCCGCGTGCACCACCCGGAGCACGGGAGTGGCGGCGCGCAGCGCGTCGTCGGCCATGAACCGGTGGCGCCAGGGCTGGTCGGCCCAGGCGTGCCGGAGGCCGAAGGGCTCGGGGAGGGTCAGACTGCCGCCGAGCCAGTTGAGCAGCGGCGGGTACCAGGTCAGGGGTGCGCGGGCGGCGAGGCGTACCACCTCGTCGGTGTCGACCAGGGGCAGCTTGACCTTGCGGGTCTCCCAGAAGCGGAACGACTTCTGCACTTCCTTCTCCTTGGCCGCCGGTTTCTCGTTGAACAACGGGTTGAGCGGGCCCAGTGCGTGCCCGGTGACCTCGATGCGCAGGGTGTCGTGCAGCACCGTCACGGTGATCAGCATGGTGATCACCAGATGGCCGTCCCACAGCGCCCACTGCACGCCGAGGTAGTGCCGGTCACCGCTGCCGAACTGCTGCTTGTTGCAGATGTCCTGTATGGCGTGGGTCCGGATCGTGTACGCCTCCACGTCCGTGCCGCTGGGCCGGGAGACCTCCTTGGCCTTCTCCCCGACGGGTGTGACGATCCAGTGCGTGATGGACGGCTTGGGGAAGCCGCCGGTGTTGATCGGGGTGCGCTCCAGCATGGCCAGTCCGCCCTGGATCGCGGTGATCACGTCCCAGCTGCGGAACGGGTGGAAGTCCTTGCCCGGCTCCGCCGATACCAGGTCCTCGGCCAGCTGCCAGCTGCCCCACCGGGTCCCCATGCCGAGTATGCCCTTGGGGCCGGCGTAGAAGACCGAGTTGGACCGCTGCTCGGCGCTGAGCCGGGCGAGCTCCTTGCGGACCTGCTCGGCGGCGTCGCCCGGGTTACCGGGGACCGCCTCGGGGATCTTGGCGCCCACGCCACCGCCCGACAGCAGGCTCTCCCAGCGCTCCCGCAGATCCCGCGCCGTGCGCTCGCAGATCTGCCGCGCCCAGAACCAGCCGACGACGGGCATGACCACCGCCGCGCGCGCGTACCACCCCCAGAACCCCTGGAACGGCAGCCTGATCAGGAACAGCGCGGCGAGCGCGCCCACGGCGACCAGCATGAGCGTGGCGAGCAGGCCGGCGCGCTTGTCCTCCCGCCGGCTCATGGTGGTGCGCAGGGTGAACACCAGCAGCCACACCAGGAACCCGGGCAGAAAGAGCACCCCGCACAGCACGGTCACCGCCGTGAGCCAGTTGTCGCGCTCACGGCGGATGCGATGGGCGGCCAGACAGTGCTCGACGACCACCTGGGGTTCCAGGCCGAAGGACTGGATCAGCGGCTTGCGCCCGGCCCCCAGTGTGCGGTCGATCACCGCACGGGAGAACGCCTCGCCGAGCAGCGGGCGGAAGATCTTCGCCCACGGGCGCGGGGGCTTCACCTCGGACTGGTGCCACTCGTTGTCGGCTTCCTTGATCCGGGCCACCTCGTCGTCCCGGTAGGCGGCCGCGGCCAGCGCGTAGGTCGCCGCCGTCTGCCCCGCCGCGCCCGACAGGGGCACCTGCGCCCCGGGACTGAAATCGAATCCGTCCGTCACTGACCGCCCCCACTGTCGCCGCGTCCGCACCCGCGGCCCGTCTGACAATTCCCGCCGGGTATCAGGCAGGCCCTTGCGGCCTTCCCGACTTCCCTGCCCCGCACACCTGTTGATCAGGTCATCAGCGTATCCGCAGCCACTGACACGCGGAGGCGGACGGCCGAAGCCGCCCGCCTGCGGGGGCAGTTGCGGAGCGAAGCGTTCCGCAGCCTCGCTCGGTCGCCCGGTTGTGCGCCGGGCACGCCGACTACGAGGCCTCGCGCTCCTGTTCGCGGACCCGGTCGGCGACCTGCGGCGGCATCGGCTCGTGCCGGACGTAGCGGCGGTCGAAGCGGGCCGTGCCGTGCGACAGGGACCGCAGGTCGACGGCGTACCGGCCGATCTCGATCTCCGGCACCTCGGCCCGCACCAGCGTGCGCCCGCTGCCGACCTGTTCGGTGCCCAGCACTCGGCCGCGCCGCCCGGACAGATCGCTCATCACGGCGCCCACATAGTCGTCGCCGACCAGGACGCTCACCTCGGCCACCGGCTCCAGCAGATGGATCTTCGCGTCCGTCGCGGCCTCCCGCAGCGCCAGCGCGCCCGCCGTCTGGAACGCGGCGTCGGAGGAGTCCACCGAGTGCGCCTTGCCGTCCAGCAGCGTCACCCGGACGTCGATCAGCGGGTAGCCGGCGGCGACGCCCTTGGCGGCCTGGGCGCGCACGCCCTTCTCCACCGACGGGATGAACTGCCGGGGCACCGCCCCGCCGACCACCTTGTCGACGAACTCGATGCCCGAGCCGCCCGGCAGCGGCTCCACCTCGATCTCGCAGATCGCGTACTGACCGTGCCCGCCGGACTGCTTGACGTGCCGGCCACGCCCCGCGGCCC
Organism: Streptomyces sp. NPDC003393; assembly: GCF_053589015.1. Classification (NCBI taxonomy): domain Bacteria; kingdom Bacillati; phylum Actinomycetota; class Actinomycetes; order Kitasatosporales; family Streptomycetaceae; genus Streptomyces; species Streptomyces sp. NPDC003393. The sequence goes on from NZ_JBSFRB010000015.1 coordinate 140,149, forward strand.
GGTTCGCGAACGTCTCCCGCAGCGACACCCGGTGCGGCACCACGTCGACCTGGACGCCGTACCGGCTGCGCAGCCGCTCCAGGGCGACGTCCGCGTGCGCCTCGCCCAGGCACCACAGCACCACCTGGTGGGTGTCCTGGTTCTGTTCCAGGCGCATCGTCGGGTCCTCGGCGACCAGCCGGGCCAGACCCTGGGAGAGCTTGTCCTCGTCGGCCTTGCTGTGCGCCTGGATGGCGAGCGGCAGCAGCGGGTCGGGCATCTCCCACGGGGCCATCAGCAGCGGGTCGTCCTTGGCGGAGATCGTGTCGCCGGTCTCCGCGTGGCCCAGTTTCCCCACGCACGCCAGGTCGCCCGCGACGGCGTGCGTCACGGGCCGCTGCTGCTTGCCGAAGGGCATCGACAGGGCGCCGACGCGCTCGTCGACGTCGTGGTCCTCGTGGCCACGGTCGGTCAGCCCGTGCCCGGAGACGTGCACCGTCTGGTCGGGCCGCAGGGTGCCGGAGAAGACCCGGACGAGGGACACCCGGCCGACGTACGGGTCGGAGGAGGTCTTGACGACCTCGGCGACCAGCGGCCCGTCCGGGGCGCACGGCGCCAGCTCTCGCGGCTTGCCGTCGGGCGTGGTGACGACGGGCGCCTCGCGCTCCAGCGGGGTGGGGAAGCCGCGGGTGATCAGCTCCAGGAGCTCCACCGTGCCGATGCCTTGCTTCGCGCCCTCGACCGCGGGGGCGGCGGCCAGCACGGGGTGGAAGACCCCCCGCGCGACGGCCCGCTCCAGGTCCTTGATCAGGGTTTCGAGGTCGACCGGTTCACCGCCGAGGTAGCGGTCCATGAGGGTCTCGTCCTCGCTCTCGGAGATGATCCCCTCGATCAGCCGGGCTCGGGCCTCGTCCATCTCCGGCAGCTGGTCCTCGCCCGGTTCGGACTCCTTGCGCTCCCCGGTCGAGTAGTCGAACACCTTCTGCGTCAGCAGCCCGACCAGACCCGTCACGGGCCTGTGCCCGTCGGGGCCCTCGGGGCCGTGCAGCGGCAGATAGAGCGGCAGCACCGCGTCGGGGTCGTCCGCGCCGAAGGACTCGGCGCACACCCGGGTCATCTCCTCGAAGTCCGCGCGCGCGGACTCCAGGTGGGTGATCACGATGGCCCTCGGCATGCCGACGGCCGCGCACTCCTCCCACACCATCCGGGTCGAGCCGTCCACGCCGTCGGAGGCGGAGACGACGAAGAGGGCCGCGTCCGCCGCACGCAGACCGGCCCGGAGCTCCCCGACGAAGTCCGCATAGCCGGGGGTGTCCAACAGGTTGATCTTGATGCCGTCCCATTCCACCGGCACCAGGGAAAGCTGCACCGAGCGCTGCTGCCGGTGCTCGATCTCGTCGTAGTCCGAGACACAGCCGCCGTCCTCGACGCGGCCCGCCCGGTTCACCGCTCCCGCGGTCAGCGCGAGAGCCTCCACCAGAGTCGTCTTGCCCGAACCGGAGTGGCCGACCAGCACCACATTCCGTAGGGACGTGGGTCGGTCGGCCGCCATAGCCCTGCCGGCGGCTCCGGGGTGTGTGTGCGCCTTGTCGCCCATGATCCTGCCTCCCGTGCACGGTGAGGTCACTGTGGGCGCGGACACGCGGCACCGCGTCACTGGCGGCTCCTGCGACGCCCGCGGTTGATTCGAGCTTTCCACTCCCGTCATGCCGCGTCCATACGAACGACCCGATCCCGCCGCCACCTGCCGTCACCCGGGGTGGAACGGCCGCCGCGCGCCGCGGTCGCGCGCCCCCGGCCGGTGCCGCCGAGGGGGTCCGCGGGTGCCCGGACGTCGCCCACGCGTGCGCGTGGCTACGATTGGGCCCGCCGGTGGCCAGCAGGGGCCGCCCGGCGACACCGACCCTCGGGAAGGCCATGCTGAACAAGTACGCGCGTGCATTCTTCACGCGTGTCCTCACACCGTTCGCCGCGTTTCTCATCCGCCGCGGGGTGAGCCCCGACACGGTCACGCTCATCGGCACCGCCGGAGTGGTCGCGGGCGCGCTGGTCTTCTACCCCCGGGGCGAATTCTTCTGGGGCACGGTCGTGATCACCCTGTTCGTGTTCTCCGACCTGGTCGACGGCAACATGGCCCGCCAGCTCGGCCGTTCCAGCCGCTGGGGCGCCTTCCTCGACTCCACCCTCGACCGGGTGGCCGACGGCGCCGTCTTCGGCGGTTTCGCGCTGTGGTACGCGGGCCGGGGCGACGACAACGTGCTGTGCGCGGTGTCGATCTTCTGCCTGGCCAGCGGCCAGGTGGTGTCGTACACCAAGGCGCGCGGCGAGTCGATCGGCCTGCCCGTCGCGGTCAACGGACTGGTCGAGCGCGCCGAACGGCTGGTGATCTCGCTGGTCGCGGCCGGATTCGCGGGCCTGCACAAGTTCGGCGTGCCCGGCATCCAGTACCTGCTGCCCATCGCGCTGTGGATCGTCGCCGCGGGCAGCCTGGTCACGCTGATCCAGCGGGTCGTCACCGTCCGACGCGAGTCGGCGGAAGCGGAGGCGGCCGCCGGACGGCAGGAGAACCAGGGCAGCGGGGCGGCGACGTGAACACCCGGGACCGTCTCGTCGACGCCCTCTACGGCCTGGGCTGGAGCACGGTCAAGAACCTCCCCGAGCCGGTCGCCGTACGGCTGGGCCGCGCGATCGCCGACCTCGCCTGGAAGCGGCGCGGCAAGGGGGTGCTGCGGCTCGAGGCCAACTACGCGCGCGTGGTGCCCGACGCGAGCCCCGAGCGGCTGGCCGAACTCTCCCGTGCGGGCATGCGCTCGTATCTGCGGTACTGGATGGAATCCTTCCGGCTGCCCGCCTGGAGTCCCGAACGCGTGCGCACCGGTTTCGCCCCGAAGGACGTGCACCACCTCACCGACGGGCTCGCCTCCGGCCGGGGCGTCGTCCTCGCCCTGCCCCACCTGGCCAACTGGGACCTGGCCGGCGCCTGGGTGACCACCGAGCTCCGGACGCCGTTCACCACGGTCGCCGAGCGTCTGAAGCCCGAGACGCTCTACGACCGGTTCGTCGCCTACCGAGAGGGCCTCGGCATGGAGGTCCTGCCGCACAGCGGCGGCTCCGCGTTCGGCAGGCTGGCCCGGCGCCTGCGCGACGGCGGCCTGGTCTGCCTGGTCGCCGACCGCGACCTTTCCGCCTCCGGCGTGGAGGTGAAGTTCTTCGGCGAGACGGCCCGCATGCCGGCCGGACCGGCCCTGCTCGCCCAGCAGACCGGCGCGCTGCTGCTGCCCGTCACCCTCTGGTACGACGACTCACCCGTCATGCAGGGTCGCGTCCATCCCCCGATCGAGGTACCCGAGACAGGTACGCGGGCCGAGAAGACGTCTGCCATGACACAGGCGCTGGCCGACGCCTTCGCCACCGGCATCGCGGATCATCCGGAGGACTGGCACATGCTCCAGCGCTTGTGGCTCGCGGACCTCGAGCCCCGACCGGCCGACGGGGAGCGGACGTGAGGATCGGCATCGTCTGCCCCTACTCCTGGGACGTGCCGGGCGGCGTCCAGTTCCACATCCGCGATCTCGCCGAGTACTTCATCGGTCTCGGCCACGAGGTGTCCGTCCTCGCCCCCGCCGACGACGACACCCCGCTGCCGCCCTACGTCGTCTCGGCCGGACGCGCGGTGCCGGTGCCGTACAACGGCTCGGTGGCCCGGCTGAACTTCGGGTTCCTCTCGGCGGCCCGGGTACGGCGCTGGCTGCACGAGGGCCGCTTCGACGTGATCCACATCCACGAGCCGACCTCGCCCTCGCTGGGCCTGCTGACCTGCTGGGCCGCGCAGGGACCGATCGTCGCCACCTTCCACACCTCCAATCCCCGGTCGCGGGCGATGATCGCGGCGTACGCCATCCTCCAGGCCGCCCTGGAGAAGATCAGCGCGCGGATCGCCGTCAGCGAGTACGCCCGGCGCACCCTCGTCGAACATCTGGGCGGTGACGCGGTGGTGATCCCCAACGGCGTCGACGTGGACTTCTTCGCGCGGGCCGAACCCCGGCCCGAGTGGCAGCGGGACACGATCGGGTTCATAGGCCGCATCGACGAGCCCCGTAAGGGCCTGCCGGTGCTGATGAGGGCCCTGCCGAAGATCGTCGCCGCCCGGCCGCAGACCCGGCTGCTGGTCGCGGGCCGCGGCGACGAGGAGGAGGCGGTCCAGTCGCTGCCGAAGGAGCTGCGCTCCCGCGTGACGTTCCTCGGCATGATCAGCGACGAGGACAAGGCGCGCTTCCTGCGCAGCATCGACCTGTACGTCGCCCCGAACACCGGCGGCGAGAGCTTCGGCATCATCCTCGTCGAGGCCATGTCCGCCGGCGCCCCGGTCCTCGCTTCCGACCTGGACGCCTTCGCCCAGGTCCTGGACCAGGGCAAGGCCGGCGAACTGTTCGCCAACGAGGACGCGGACGCCCTGGCGGACGCCGCCGTACGCCTCCTCGCCGACCCGGCCCGCCGGTCCGAACTCCGCACCCACGGCCGCGCCCACGTCCGCCGCTTCGACTGGTCGACGGTGGGCGCGGACATCCTGTCGGTGTACGAGACCGTGACGGCCGGCGCGGCGGCGGTCGCCGCGGACGACCGGGTCACGGGCCTGCGGGCGAGACTGAGGGCGGGGAAGGGCAGCACGTCGGGCGTTTGAGGACGAGGGGACACGAGCGGGGGAGGAGAACCGGCCCGTCCGGCGCTTGCGGACGAGGCCGTTCAGGCCGAAGCGGGGGTCTGGGGCAGCCACCGGGGACGGTGACACCGACGCACGGCGCCTGAACATCCACGGCCCCACAGGCCCCGGCGCCCCTGGCGGAGCGCCCTGTAGCCTTGCCGCCCGTGACCGCAACGCTGATCTGGATCCTTGTCGCGCTGGTCGTCATCGGCCTGTACCTGAGCTGGACGGCGGGCCGGCTGGACCGGCTGCACGCGCGGATCGACGCCGCGCGTGCCGCGCTCGACGCCCAGCTGCTGCGGCGCGCGTCGGTGGCCCAGGAGCTGGCCACCTCCGGAGTGCTCGACCCGGCCGCCTCGATCGTGCTCTACGAGGCCGCGCACGCCGCCCGGCAGGCCGAGGAGGACCATCGGGAGGTCGCCGAGAGCGAGCTGAGCCAGGCGCTCCGGGCGGTCTTCGCCGAGACGCAGCAGGTCGACGAGGTCCGCGAGGCGCCCGGGGGAGAGGAGGCGGCACGCGAGCTGACCGAGGCGGTGCGCAGGGTCCCGATGGCCCGCCGCTTCCACAACGACGCCGTCGGGGCCGCCCGCAGACTCCGTGAGCACCGCAAGGTGCGGTGGTTCAGGCTGGCCGGTCACGCCCCGTTCCCCATGGCCTTCGAAATGGACGACGAACCGCCGGCGGCCCTGGCGGACCGGCCGTAGCCGTCCCCTGGGCCGCGCTGCCGGATGTTTCCGGCCAAGGGATGACCTGTGCCGTCCTGGCACACCGTGCGGATGCGTGCTGTGATCGTTTCCGGACGAAGCGGCTCGACGGGAGGGCGAGATGGCGATCGTGGTGACAGCGGGGACGGCGCGGGACCTGCTGGGACCGGCGCTGCGCGATCTGACCGCCTGGCTGACCGGACGACCCCTCGGGGGGCCCGGCGAGGTCGTCGTCGGCCACTCCGGGGCCCTGCGCGGCACGGTGTTCGCCTTCGTGGGCACCGAGGTGGTCGTCGAGGCGCTCATGGACGTCTCGATGATCCCGCCCGCCTGGCAGCCGTTCCACCTGGTCTGGATGGCCGTTCTCATCGACCTGACCCTGTTCTTCGCCGCCGTCACCCGGCGCCGTCCGCACCGGCTCACCGCCGGCGCCCTGACGATCCGCGCCGGGCTGTTCGACGAGATCGTGCTTCCGCTGAGCGCCGTACGGTCGGTCTCGCGCCGGACCGCGTCCGCGCCCGGCCGCGGCGTCCGGCCGGTGCCCGGCGGCGACGGCGACGTGGTGTGCACCGTCGCCGGGGCCGCCGACATCGCGGTGGCCCTCCGGGAGCCGGTGGAACTGCGGTTGCGGGACGGCTCGAGCCTCACCGCGCGTCGGCTGCTGATCTCCGCCGACGCGCCGATCACCGCCCACACCGCCCTGACCAGGGCCGTTCAGGAGTACGGGAGCCGGTAGGCGGGTGCGCGTCCGCGCGCACCCGAAACGGGTGCCGCGCGGAGAAAAGGATCCACAGGGTTCCCATTGGCCCTTGCCGTGGACTGGTCCATTCCCGTTTCCTCGTCGGTGCACCAAACCCTCTTTCACCGAGTGAGGTCACCCGTGTCCACCACGCTTTCCGACTCCGCCCAGACCCCCGAGACCGGCACTGCCCGGGTGAAGCGCGGCATGGCCGAGCAGCTCAAGGGCGGCGTGATCATGGACGTCGTCACGCCGGAGCAGGCGAAGATCGCCGAGGACGCGGGCGCCGTCGCCGTCATGGCCCTGGAGCGCGTCCCCGCCGACATCCGCAAGGACGGCGGCGTGGCCCGCATGTCCGACCCGGACATGATCGAGGGCATCATCGACGCCGTCTCCATCCCGGTCATGGCCAAGTCCCGCATCGGGCACTTCGTCGAGGCCCAGGTCCTTCAGTCCCTCGGCGTCGACTACATCGACGAGTCCGAGGTCCTCACGCCCGCCGACGAGGTCAACCACTCCGACAAGTGGGCCTTCACCACCCCCTTCGTGTGTGGTGCCACCAACCTCGGTGAGGCCCTGCGCCGCATCGCCGAGGGCGCCGCGATGATCCGCTCCAAGGGCGAGGCCGGCACCGGCAACGTCGTCGAGGCCGTCCGCCACCTGCGCCAGATCAAGGGCGACATCGCCCGCCTGCGCGGCCTGGACAACCACGAGCTGTACGCCGCCGCCAAGGAGCTGCGCGCCCCCTACGAGCTGGTCCGCGAGGTCGCCGAGCTCGGCAAGCTGCCCGTGGTCCTCTTCTCCGCCGGCGGTGTGGCCACCCCGGCCGACGCCGCGCTGATGCGCCAGCTCGGCGCCGAGGGCGTCTTCGTCGGCTCCGGCATCTTCAAGTCCGGCGACCCGGCCAAGCGCGCCGCCGCCATCGTCAAGGCCACCACCTTCTATGACGACCCGAAGATCATCGCGGACGCGTCCCGCAACCTCGGCGAGGCCATGGTCGGCATCAACTGCGACGTCCTGCCCGAGTCCGAGCGCTACGCCAACCGCGGCTGGTAAGCCGGGTCAGCAGCGAAGAGCAGCCGCGAGAAGGTTCCCTCACGCATGTCCAACGAAGCCCCTGTCATCGGCGTCCTGGCCCTCCAGGGCGACGTACGGGAGCACCTCGTCGCCCTGGCCGCGGCCGACGCCGTGGCCAGGCCGGTGCGGCGCCCCGATGAACTCGCCGAGGTCGACGGCCTCGTCCTCCCCGGCGGCGAGTCCACCACCATCTCCAAGCTGGCCGTCCTCTTCGGAGTGATGGACCCGCTCCGCGCGCGCGTACGCGACGGCATGCCCGTCTACGGCACCTGCGCCGGCATGATCATGCTGGCCGACAAGATCCTCGACCCGCGCTCGGGCCAGGAGACCGTCGGCGGCATCGACATGATCGTCCGGCGCAACGCCTTCGGACGGCAGAACGAGTCCTTCGAGGCCGCGGTCGACGTCAAGGGAGTCACGGGCGATCCTGTGGAGGGCGTCTTCATCCGCGCCCCCTGGGTCGAGTCCGTCGGCGCCGGGGCCGAGGTGCTCGCCGAGCACGACGGCCACATCGTCGCCGTCCGCCAGGGCAACGCGCTGGCCACGTCGTTCCACCCGGAACTGACCGGCGACCACCGCGTGCACTCCCTGTTCGTCGACATGGTGCGCGCCGACCGGGCACCGGAGTCCTTGTAGGATCTCTGGAGTTCGTTGCAGAGACGGGTTACGCGAAGGAGACAGGCAGATGTCCGGCCACTCTAAATGGGCCACGACGAAGCACAAGAAGGCCGTGATCGACGCCAAGCGCGGCAAGCTCTTCGCGAAGCTCATCAAGAACATCGAGGTCGCGGCGCGCATGGGCGGCGTCGACCTGGAGGGCAATCCGACGCTTTACGACGCCGTCCAGAAGGCCAAGAAGCAGTCGGTCCCGAACAAGAACATCGACTCCGCCATCAAGCGCGGCGGCGGTCTCGAGGCCGGCGGCGCCGACTACGAGACGATCATGTACGAGGGCTACGGGCCGAACGGCGTCGCGGTGCTCATCGAGTGCCTCACCGACAACCGCAACCGTGCCGCGTCCGAGGTCCGCGTCGCCATGACCCGCAACGGCGGCTCCATGGCCGACCCGGGTTCGGTGTCCTACCTCTTCAACCGCAAGGGCGTCGTCATCGTCCCCAAGGGCGAGCTGACCGAGGACGACGTCCTGGCGGCCGTCCTGGACGCGGGCGCCGAGGAGGTCAACGACCTCGACGAGAACTTCGAGGTCATCAGCGAGCCGTCCGACCTGGTCGCGGTCCGCACCGCCCTGCAGGAGGCCGGCATCGACTACGAGTCCGCCGAGGCCAACTTCGTCCCCTCCGTCCAGGTCGAGCTGGACGAGGAGGGCGCCAAGAAGATCTTCAAGCTGATCGACGCGCTCGAGGACAGCGACGACGTGCAGAACGTCTTCGCCAACTTCGACGTCAGCGACGAGATCATGGAGAAGGTCGGCGCGTAGCACCGCGCGGGTGCAGCGGAACACGGCGGGCCGGTGGGACACGTGACCACCGGCCCGTCGGCGTTGTCGGTGGCAGCCGTTAGCCTGGCGGACATCCGGAGATCACCGGCCGCGGACCGCGACCAGCCGTCGAGGAACCGCGACGGTGCTCGGCCAGGTCCGCGACAGCGGCGGCTGGGCTGCGAAGAGGGGAGGGGCGCGCGTGCGTGTACTGGGGGTGGACCCCGGGCTGACCCGCTGCGGAGTCGGCGTCGTGGAGGGAGTGGCGGGCCGCCCGCTCACCATGCTCGGCGTGGGCGTCGTCCGCACACCCGCGGACGCCGACCTCAGTCACCGCCTGCTCGCCGTCGAGCAGGGCCTCGAGCAGTGGCTGGAGGAGCACCGGCCCGAGTACGTCGCCGTGGAGCGCGTCTTCAGCCAGCACAATGTGCGCACGGTCATGGGCACCGCGCAGGCCAGCGCCGTCGCCATGCTGTGCGCCGCCCGGCGCGGCATCCCCGTCGCCCTGCACACCCCCAGCGAGGTCAAGGCGGCCGTGACCGGCAGCGGCCGCGCCGAAAAGGCACAGGTCGGCACCATGGTGACCCGGCTGCTCCGGCTCGCCGAGCCGCCCCGGCCGGCCGACGCGGCCGACGCCCTCGCCCTCGCCATCTGCCACATCTGGCGCGCCCCGGCCCAGAACCGCCTCCAGCAGGCCGTCGCCCGGCACACGGCCGCGGCCCCGGTTGAGGCCCCGCTCACGTCGAAAGGCCGTACGGCATGATCGCCTTCGTCAGCGGCACCGTCGCCGCGCTCGCCCCCGACTCGGCGGTCGTCGAGGTCGGCGGCGTCGGCATGGCCGTCCAGTGCACGCCGAACACGCTGTCGGCCCTCCGCGTCGGCCGGCCCGCCAAGCTGCACACCTCCCTCGTGGTGCGCGAGGACTCCCTGACGCTGTACGGCTTCGCGGACGACGACGAACGCCAGATCTTCGAGCTGTTGCAGACCGCCAGCGGCGTGGGCCCCCGCCTGGCGCAGGCGATGCTCGCCGTGCACTCCCCGGACGCGCTGCGCCGCGCGGTCGCCACCGGCGACGAGAAGGCGCTGACGGCCGTCCCCGGCATCGGCAGGAAGGGCGCCCAGAAGCTGCTGCTGGAGCTCAAGGACCGGCTGGGCGAACCGGTCGGCGCCCCCGCGGTGGGCGCGCCGGTCACCCAGGGCTGGCGCGACCAGCTGCACGCCGCCCTCATCGGCCTCGGCTACGCCACCCGCGAGGCCGAGGAGGCCGTGACCGCCGTGGCCCCGCAGGCCGAGGCCGCCGGGGGCACGCCGCAGGTGGGGCAGCTGCTCAAGGCCGCCCTGCAGACCCTGAACCGTGCCCGCTGACCCCACCACCGTTGAGGCGAACCACATGAACTGGGACGACACGACCGACACCCCGGCCGCCGAGCGGCTCGTCGGCCCCGCCGGGGAGCGGCTGGTGGGCCCGGCCGCCGACGGCGAGGACCAGGCCGTGGAGGCCGCCCTGCGCCCCAAGGACCTCGGCGAGTTCATCGGCCAGGAGAAGGTCCGCGAGCAGCTCGACCTCGTACTGCGCGCCGCCCGGGCCCGTGGCGCCACCGCGGACCACGTGCTGCTCTCCGGCGCCCCCGGCCTGGGCAAGACCACCCTGTCGATGATCATCGCCGCCGAGATGGGCGCACCCATCCGCATCACCTCCGGGCCCGCCATCCAGCACGCGGGCGACCTGGCGGCCATTCTGTCCTCCCTCCAGGAGGGCGAGGTGCTCTTCCTCGACGAGATCCACCGCATGTCCCGGCCCGCCGAGGAGATGCTGTACATGGCGATGGAGGACTTCCGCGTCGACGTGATCGTCGGCAAGGGCCCCGGTGCCACCGCCATCCCGCTGGAACTGCCCCCCTTCACCCTGGTCGGCGCCACCACCCGCGCGGGCCTGCTGCCGCCCCCGCTGCGCGACCGCTTCGGCTTCACCGCCCACATGGAGTTCTACGAGCCCGCGGAGCTGGAGCGCGTCGTGCACCGCTCGGCGCACCTGCTCGACGTCGAGATCGAGGGCGACGGCGCCGCCGAGATCGCCGGCCGCTCCCGCGGCACCCCCCGGATCGCCAACCGCCTGCTGCGCCGCGTGCGCGACTATGCGCAGGTCAAGGCCGACGGGATCATCACCCGCGAGGTCGCGGCGGCGGCCCTCGCGGTCTACGAGGTCGACACCCGCGGCCTGGACCGGCTGGACCGGGCCGTCCTCCAGGCACTGCTGAAGCTGTTCGGCGGCGGCCCCGTGGGGCTGTCGACGCTCGCGGTCGCGGTGGGGGAGGAGCGCGAGACCGTGGAGGAGGTCGCCGAGCCCTTCCTGGTCCGGGAGGGGCTGCTGGCCCGCACTCCGCGCGGCCGCGTCGCCACACCGGCGGCCTGGGCGCACCTCGGCCTGACCCCGCCCCGCTCGTCAGGGGTGGGAAACGGACAACAGGACCTGTTCGGGGCGTGAGGGCGATCCATTGGCCTGGGGAGGAACCCAGGTGCCATGCTGAGCGTTGTTCCATGCACGCGGACTCCCTTAGACTCCGCCGATGCCGCCCTTGTCGGCGGCACACATACCCCCAACCATCAGGCCGCTCACTTTCGCGGTCGTGTGAAGGAAGTACCGACCCGTGAGTCTCGTGACCCTCCTCCCGTTCATCGTGCTCATCGGGGCCATGTTCCTGATGACCCGGTCGGCCAAGCGCAAGCAGCAGCAGGCGGCCGCAATGCGGAACCAGATGCAGCCCGGAAGCGGTATCCGCACCATCGGGGGCATGTACGCGACGGTCAAGGAGGTCAATGACGACACGGTCCTCCTGGACGCCGGCCCCGGCGTGGAACTGCTGTTCGCCAAGAACGCCATCGCGACCGTCCTGTCCGACGACGAGTACAACCGCATCGTCCACGGCATCGAGCACGAGCTGAAGGCCGACGCCGACCTCGTTCCCGACGACGCCTCCTCCCTCACCGAGACCGACGAGCCCGCCGCCGACGCTTCCGACGACACGCCCATCGACCTCGGCAAGAAGGACGCGGCCGAGGAGCCGGCCGACGCCACCGCCGAGGCGAAGACGGACGAAGAGCCGAAGAAGACCGACGGCGAATCCGAAGTGAAGTAGTCACCGCCCAGGGCGCGCGGTACCGCCCGCGCGCCCTGGCACGTGTTTCACTTCCTGCGGGAGCCCGACACCATGTCATGGCCGCCCCCCGGTCCCACCGGCGCGGAGCGGCCCGAGAGGGAGTACGAGAAGGTGGCAGCACCTAAGAAGGGCCGGAGCGCGAGCGCCCAGAGCAAGCCGTGGCGCTCGCTGGCCCTCATCCTGATCGCCATCGTGGCGCTCACCGGAGGCATGTTCGCCTCCGGTAACACCACGCCGCGTCTCGGCATCGACCTGGCCGGCGGTACGAGCATCACACTGCGGGCGGTCCCCGAGCGCGGTCAGGAATCCGCGATCAACAAGACCAACATGGACACGGCCGTCAACATCATGGAACGCCGTGTCAATGGTCTTGGTGTCTCGGAGGCCGAGGTCCAGACCCAGGGCAACGACAACATCATCGTCAACATCCCCAAGGGCACGAACTCCAAGCAGGCCCGGGAGCAGGTCGGCACCACCGCCAAGCTGTACTTCCGCCCGGTTCTGGCCACCGAGGTGTCCGCCGGTGCCGCCGCCAGTCCCTCCCCGAGCGCCTCCGGCAAGCCCGGCGACAAGGCGACGGACAAGGCGACGGACAAGGCCGGCGACAAGGCGACCTCCACCGGCTCCGCCACCCCCTCGGCGCCCGCCAGCCCGCAGGGCCGCGCCGTCACCGACGGCCTGAAGGCGGACGCCACCCCCTCCGCGGGCGGCACGGCGTCCGGCACCCCCAAGGCCGCCGCCAGCCCGTCTCCGTCCGCGAGCGGCGGCACCTCCGACGACGCCACCGCCAAGCTCCAGGCCCAGTACGCCGCGCTGGACTGCTCCAAGGAGGACGTCCGCGCCACCGCCGGCAAGGGCGTCAAGTCCACCGAGCCGACCGTGGCCTGCGGCCAGAACTCGCAGGGCCAGTGGCAGAAGTACGTCCTCGGCCCCGCCGCCGTGGACGGCACGGACGTGAAGGAGGCCCAGGCGGTCTTCAACACGCAGAACGCCTCCGGCTGGACCGTCACCATGGAGTTCACCGGCAAGGGCGCCAAGAAGTTCGCGGACATCACCGGCAAGCTGGCTCAGAACCAGTCGCCGCAGAACCAGTTCGCGATCGTCCTGGACGGCAACGTCGTCTCCGACCCGTACGTCAGCCAGGCGCTGACCGGCGGCAGCGCGGAGATCTCCGGCCGCTTCACGCAGGATGAGGCGCAGAGCCTGGCGAACATGCTGTCCTACGGCGCCCTGCCGCTGACCTTCAAGGAGGACAGCGTCACCACCGTCACCGCCGCGCTCGGCGGCGACCAGCTGCACGCCGGGATCGTCGCGGGCGCCATCGGCCTCGCCCTGGTCGTCCTCTACCTGCTGGTGTACTACCGCGGCCTGTCGATGATCGCCGTCGCCTCGCTGCTGGTCTCCGCGGTCCTCACCTACGTGATCATGTCGCTGCTCGGCCCGGCCATCGGCTTCGCGCTGAACCTGCCGGCCGTGTGCGGTGCGATCGTCGCCATCGGCATCACCGCGGACTCGTTCATCGTGTTCTTCGAACGCATCCGGGACGAGATCCGCGAGGGGCGCTCGCTGCGCCCCGCCGTCGAGCGCGGCTGGCCCCGGGCCCGGCGCACCATCCTGGTCTCCGACTTCGTGTCGTTCCTGGCCGCCGCGGTGCTCTTCATCGTCACCGTCGGCAAGGTCCAGGGCTTCGCGTTCACGCTCGGCCTGACCACCGTGCTCGACGTGGTCGTCGTCTTCCTGTTCACCAAGCCGCTGATGACGGTCCTCGCCCGCAGGAAGTTCTTCGCACAGGGTCATCGCTGGTCCGGCCTGGACCCCAAGAGCCTGGGAGCCAAGCCGCCGCTGCGCCGCACCCGCCGTCCCTCCGGTCCTGCCGCCGGCCCCGTCGAGACGAAGGAGGCGTGAGCGATGTCGAAACTCGGCAACCTCGGCGCCCGACTGCACCGTGGCGAGGTCGGCTACGACTTCGTCAAGAACCGCAAGATCTGGTACGGCATCTCCATCCTGATCACCATCACGGCCATCCTGGGCCTGGCGGTGCGCGGCCTGAACATGGGCATCGAGTTCCAGGGCGGAGCGGTCTTCACCACGCCGAAGCACATGAGCACCTCGGTCAGCCAGGCCGAGACGTACGCGGAGGAGGCCTCCGGCCACGACGCGATCGTGCAGAAGCTCGGTGACGGGAGCCTGCGCATCCAGATCGCCGGCATCGACACCGCCAAGTCCGACCAGATCAAGGACGAGCTGTCCAAGGACCTGAAGGTCGACGCGGAGCAGATCAACGCCGACCTGGTCGGCCCCAGCTGGGGTGAGCAGATCGCCAACAAGGCCTGGCAGGGCCTGGCGATCTTCATGATCCTGGTCGTGATCTACCTGGCGATCGCCTTCGAGTGGCGCATGGCGCTGGCCGCGCTGGTCGCCCTGATCCACGACATCACGATCACCAGCGGCATCTACGCCCTCGTCGGCTTCGAGGTCACCCCCGGTACGGTGATCGGTCTGCTGACGATCCTCGGTTACTCGCTCTACGACACGGTCGTCGTCTTCGACAGCCTCAAGGAGCAGACCAAGGGCATCACCCGGCAGACCCGCTGGACCTACAGCGACCTCGCCAACCGTTCCATCAACGGCACGCTGGTGCGTTCGATCAACACCACCGTGGTCGCGCTGCTGCCGGTGGCGGGCCTGCTGTTCATCGGCGGCGGCGTGCTCGGCGCGGGCATGCTCAACGACATCTCGCTGTCGCTGTTCGTCGGCCTCGCCGCCGGTGCGTACTCCTCGATCTTCATCGCCACGCCGCTCGTCGCCGACCTCAAGGAGCGCGAGCCGCAGATGAAGGCCCTGCGCAAGCGGGTCCTGGCCAAGCGGGCGCAGGCCGCCACCCAGGGCGAGCCGGAGGCGGACCGGTCCGCCGAGTCGTCGTTCGACGACGACCCCGAGGACGCCGCACCCGCCGTCGTCGGTCCGCGCGACCAGACCGCCGCGCGCAGCCGGGGTCGTGGCCGCCCCTCGGGGAAGCGCCGGTGACCGCGATGACCGATGTGCAGGAGCTGCTGCTCAGCCGCATCCGCGAGGTGGCCGACTATCCGGAGCCGGGGGTGATGTTCAAGGACATCACCCCGCTGCTGGCCGACCCGGCGGCGTTCACCGCGCTGACCGACGCCCTGGCCGGCATCGGCACCCGGCAGGGCGCCACCAAGGTCGTCGGCCTGGAGGCCCGCGGCTTCATCCTCGGCGCCCCGGTCGCCGTCCGCGCGGGCCTCGGCTTCATCCCTGTGCGCAAGGCGGGCAAGCTCCCGGGAGCCACCCTCCGCCAGACCTACGACCTGGAGTACGGCTCGGCGGAGATCGAGGTGCACGCCGAGGACCTGGCCGCCGGCGACCGCGTCCTGGTCGTCGACGACGTCCTCGCCACCGGCGGCACGGCGGAGGCCTCCATAGAGCTCGTCCGCCGCGCGGGCGCCGAGGTCGCCGGTGTGGCGGTCCTGATGGAACTGGGCTTCCTCGGCGGCCGCGCCCGCCTGGAACCGGTCCTGGCGGGCGCCCCGCTGGAGTCCCTGCTGACGATCTGACGCGCGAGGGCGGACGGATCCGCGCAAAGGCCATGTGAAGCGCAGGACACCGCGAGGCGGGCTCCGGAGGAATCCGGCGGTCCGGTGGTGGCGGTGCTGTCCGGCGGCAACGTGGATCCGGTACTGCTGCAGCGGGTGCTGCGGCACGGCATGGCCGCGCAGGTCCGCT
>NZ_JBSFRB010000016.1:0-152555 GCF_053589015.1 Streptomyces sp. NPDC003393
CATCGTGCTGATCTCCTTCGAGGCTTCGACACTTCGAAGATCAGCCGGTGGCCGTTCGTCTATGCGGGCCTCACCCCGACGCCGGAGCAAACCCCTGGATCAGGTGAACCCGTACACCACTTCTCCGGACGCAACCCCCGGAGACCGATGACGGCCCCACGACGGCCCAGGAGGGATAAGAATGCAGGAAAGCCGCTGGTCACGCCATATGCGGCCTGACTTGCCGGTGTACTGATCGCGAGGCTCGCTGACCAGCGAGACAGGAGAAGCCCGCGGTCCCGACCAGTTCGGGCGCCGTGGGCTTCTGTCGCCGGTGGTCAAACCAGAATCCCGGCCCGATCACGGCGGGCCGGGATTCCGTGTTGTGCGCCTTTCCGGAGGGCACCGGCCTGATTACGGCGGGCCGGGACGGTCCAGCACGTGCATCACCCGGTTGCCGGGCTCAGTACCCGCCCCCGTGACCCTTGACGACGCGGAAGCTGCCGACGACTCCGTCCTTGACCTTCAGGCCGCCCCACACGTCGCCGTGCTCGTGGCGGTTGCTGTTCTCGTGGTGGTCGCTCCTTCCGTGGCGCTTGCTGTTCTTGTGGCCGTCGCTTCTCTCGGAGCGGTTGCCGGCCTCGTGGCGGTCGCTTCTCTCGGAGCGGTTGCCGGCCTCGTGGCGGTCGCTTCTCTCGGAGCGGTTGCCGGCCTCGTGGCGGTCGCTTCTCTCGGATCGGTTGCCGGCCTCGTGGCGGTCGCCCCTCTCGTGACGCCCATCTTCGTCCGTGTTCGGGCTGACGTTGTTCGCTTCGCTTCGCGGGCCGACGGTGGCGATGGGGGCACCGTTGTCGCAGGTGACGCCGCGGAAGAACTCGACGGTGTTACGGCTGTCGTTGCGGATGTTGAAGCTGTCGGAGCCCAGGCCGCTGACGACGACGATGCAGCCGTCGGGGCGGCTGGAGAAGCTGCGCTCGTTGATGTGGATCCAGCCCTCCTTGTGATGGCGCCCGCCCTTGAACTCCTTGCCCCCGCGCTCGTTGCCTTCGTTGCCCTTGCCGGTGTTGCCGCTCTCTCCGCCCATGGGTGCCTGGGCGGGGAGAGCGGCCGGGGCCACCTTGGCCTGGGGGGCGGTGGCGGCGGTGGCGTAGGTGATGCCGGTCGCGGTCAGTGCCGCCGCGGCCACAACGGCCGTGGTGATTGCGTGGGAACGGGTCATGACCATGTTGCTTGTTCTCCTTCTTGAAAGCAGAGACAGGCCCGCTATGACAGCCGGTGCGTGATTGAACGTACTAACACCCTCTATTGCTGTCATATCGAGCAAATCGGATTATCGGCCTCGTGAGGCCGATCGGGTGTGCAGAGGCCCCTTGTGCTGCCTTGCGTGCGAGCTCAGAGGCCGTCAAAACGGCTTGTCAGCCCGGAGTTTGAGGGGCAGTTAGCCTTTGCAGGTGATCTTCTGACGCATGGTCACCCGTTATGGCGCCGAGACATCGGGAAGGTGGCGGCGCGTCAGTACGTGACAGCGGGCCGAGGGGCCAGGACGCCCACGGTCCCACTGCCTGAGAGCGTCGCTCGGTTGCTGGGCGGAGCATCGGCCGACGTCAGTCCGATGCTGTGGAGCGGCCATCGCGGGCGGCCGACAGCAGGTCGCTCACCGCTTCACCGGCGCGGGGCCCCCACGGCGGGGGATGGGTGAGGTTGCGGGAAACCCGCAGGTCGTCGAGCGCGTGGACTGACCTGACGGTGCGCCGGGCACGGCCCGTCCGTCTGCCGGACTACGGGGCCACGAGGTGATCGCGGCCCCGCCGGCGTCAGGAGCAGACCTTGCCGTTCCCCGGTATCGAGCCGTGCAGGAGGTAGGCGTTGACTGTCGAGTCCACGCAGTCGCTGCCGCTGCCGTAGGCCCCGTGGCCCTCGCCCTTCCAGGTGAGTTCGACTCCGACGCCCTTGCCGAGTTCGTCCGCCATCTTCTTCGCGCCCTCGTAGGTGGTCGCCGGGTCCCCGGTATTGCCGATCACCAGGATCGGGGCCGCACCCGGTGCGCTGACCTGGGGGGTGTCGTACTGTCCGGGCACCGGCCAGTCGTGGCACCAGCCGGCCGTGTCCCAGGCCATGTACGCGCCGAAGACGGGCGAGATCTTCTCGAACCGGGGCAGCAGCTTCCTCGCCTGTTCGGGAGTCGGCCGCTGCTTGTCGTCCAGGCACGATATGACCCGCTGGGCATGGGTCGTCGTGCCGTAGCGGCCCGAGGTGTCGCGTTCGTTGTAGGCGTCGGCCAGGGCCAGCAGGCCGGAGCCGTCGCCCTTCTCAGCCGCGTTCAGGGCGCCGGTCAGTGCCGGCCAGCTCTTCTCGCTGTACAGCGGGGTGACGATGCCGGTCAGCGCGAGTGTCTGCGTCAGCTTCCGTCCCGACGAGGTGGGCAGCGGCTTGGCGTCGAGTCGCTTCAGCAGGCCGGCGATCCTCCGCGAGCCCCGCGTGGGGTCCTCGCCGGTGGACTTCAGGTAGTCGTCCAGCGCCCGCTGGAAGCCCAGGGTCTGGTTCAGGGCGTGACCCACCGAGTCGGCGGTCGGGTCGACGACCGCGTCCAGTACCAGCCGCCCCACGTTCCGCGGGAACAAGTGGGCGTAAACACCGCCGAGTTCGGTGCCGTAGGAGATGCCGAAGTAGTGCATCGTCCGGTCACCGAGAACCTGCCGGATCAGGTCCATGTCGCGGGCCGTGTCGGTCGTGGAGACGTGTCCGAGCAGCTTTCCGGCGGTCTCGGCGCAACCCTTGCCGAAGTCGGCCGCGTCCTCGAGGTAGATCCGTTCCTCGGCCGGGGTGTCCGGGGTCGCGTCGATCGCCTCGGCGGCCTGGATCCGCCGGTCGTCGCGGCAGCGGATGCCCTCGCTCGCGCCGACCCCACGCGGGTCCCAGCTCACCAGGTCGTACCGCTGCCGCAGCGTGCTCGCGACGGAGCCGTACGCCGGCAGCGTGGCCACGCCGGAGCCACCCGGACCGCCGAAGTTGAAAAGCAGCGAGCCGGTGCGCTCACCGGTGGCCTTCGCCCGGATCAGGGCGATGCCGATGGTCTCGCCGTCCGGCCGGGACCAGTCCAGCGGCGCCCTGAGCGTCGCACACCGCCAGCCACCGCCCGGCGGGGGCGAGCCGGAGCCGGCCTTGCAGCGGCCCCAGTCGAGCCGCTGCGCGGTGAGCGAGGTGGGCAGCGGCCGGGACGACCCGGCGTCGTCCGGTGACGCCGGCGCCGTGACCGCCGGGCTGGAGCGCCCCTTCCCCTTGCCCCCGTCGGCGTCGCCCTCTGAGCCGGTCGATCCGCTGCACCCGGCCAGCAGCACCACGGTCGCGACCACGGCCGTCCATCGCATGAGACGCGACATGCCGCATCCCCCCTCCCCGACTCCCGCGGATCGGCCGCGGGCAAGCACGTCAGGCCATGGTAGGCGGACCCCGCCGCATCCGCGTGAGCCTGTGGATAACTGTCTGACCTGGGGCTTTACGGCTAAGAACAGACCGTCCCGTCCGCCGGGACCTTGCCGTCGAGCAGGTAGGCGTTCACCGCGTTCTGCACGCACTTGTTCTTGCTGTCGTACGCGCCGTGCCCCTGTCCCTCGTAGGTCAGCTCGACGGCGACGCCCTTGCCCAGCGCGTCGGCCATCTTCTTCGCGCCCTCGTACGGGGTGGCCGGGTCCCCGGTGTTGCCGACGACGAGGATCGGCGCCGACCCGGGCGCGCTCACGTCGGGGTGATCGGCCGCGCCGGGCACCGGCCAGTCGGTGCAGGTGAGCATGGACCAGGCCAGGAAGTTTCCGAACAGCGGTGAGGCGGCCCGGAACTCGGGGAGCTTGCGCTGCACGTAGGCCGCGTCGTACCGCTGCTTCTCGTCGGAGCAGTTGATGGCGACGTTCGCGGAGGTGAGGTTGCTGTACTCCCCGTTCTCGTTTCGGCCGTTCAACGCGTCGGACAGCAGCATCAGGATCGTCCCGTCGCCGGCGTAGGCCTGCTCCAGTCCCTCGATGAGCGGTGGCCACAGATCCTTGGAGTACAGGGCCTGGGCGATGCCGTTGGTCGCCGCGCTCTCGGTCAGTTGACGCGGGGAGATGCCGGGGATCGGCTTGGCGTCGAGCTTCTTGAGCAGCGCCGCCACGCGGTTCTCGACGTCCTGCGCGGAGTCCCCGATGGGGCACTCCGTGGTCGGGTCGGACACGCAGGCCTGCGCGAAGTTGTCCATGGCCAGCTGGAACCCACGGGCCTGGCCGAGCGAGGTCTCCTCGGGAGTCTGGGTGGGGTCGACGACCGCGTCGAGCACGGCCCGGCCCACGTGACCGGGGAAGAGATGGGCGTACACGCCGCCGAGCTGGGTGCCGTAGGAGATACCGAAGTAGTACATCTTCCGGTCGCCGAGGACCTGGCGCATGAGGTCCATGTCGCGGGCCGCGTCGGTGGTGCGCACATGCGGAAGGATCTCCCCGGAGTTCTTCTCGCAGCCCGCGTTGAACTGCTCGATGTTCTTCAGGTACGTGTTCCGCTCGGCCTGGTCGTCGGGCGTCGCGTCCTGCTGGAAGAACCGGTCGAGCTGGGCGTCGCTCTCGCAGCGCACGCCCGCGCTGCGGCCCACCCCGCGCGGGTCGAAGCTGACCAGGTCGTAGCGGGTGCGCAGTGTGGCGTAGTCCGGGGCGAACGAGGGCAGGGCGCTCACCCCGGATCCACCCGGACCGCCGAAGTTGAAGATCAGCGAGCCGATGCGCTCGCCGGGTCCGCTCGCCCGCGCCCGGATCAGCGCGATGTCGATCGTGTCGCCCATGGGCCTGCCCCAGTCCAGGGGGGCCTTCATGGTCGCGCACTCCCACTTGGCGCCGCCGGGCAGCGGGGAGGGCGGCGCCGTGTCGCCGCCCTCGGACGCGGACGGGGCGGGGCAGTCCGTCCACTGAAGCTTCTGGGCCGCGAGGTCCCTGCCGTCGTAGCCGTCCTTGGGCGTCTCGCCGCCGCAGCCCGCCGCGAGGGCGGAGAGCAGGACGGCGGTGGTGGTCAGGGCGGCTGCGCGCAGCCCGCGGGGGCTCTGCATGCCTCCATCCTGGCTCCGAGGGCGGCGCTCCGCGTCGCGACACGGGCCGTCCGGAGGAAGCCGTGACCCGCTCGCCACAAGAGCCCTTCGGGTGCACAGGGCGTGAGCCACCATACGATCTCGAGTCGCAAGAGCCCATGAGCAACACGAAGCTCTTGGGTTACAGAGACCCCTTGCGTGTCAGATGGTTGAAGGCAAGCCAGCCCGGCAGTACCGGCAGCCACAGCGTCAGCAGCCGGAACATCAGTACCGCGGGAGCGGCCACCTCCTTGGGCAGCCCCACGGCGATCAGGCCCACCGTCAGGGTCGCCTCGACGGCGCCCACGCCGCCGGGGGTCGGTGCGGCCGAACCGAGTGCGTTCCCGGCGAGGAAGACGACGGCGACGCTGGCGATGCTCAGTGAGGTCGACTCGTCGCCGAACGCCCGGATGGAGGCGTCCAGGCACATCACGAAGCAGGCGGTCAGCAGCAGCATGCCGCCGATGCCCGTGATCAGCTTCTGCGGCCGCTGGAGCACGTCCAGCATGCGGGGCACCACACCCGCGAAGAGCGACCGTACGCGCGTGAGGACGAACTTGCGCAGGAACGGCACCGAGGTGACCACGAGCACCAGCACGGCGACCGTCAGCAGACCCGCGATGACCGTCCGCGACGGCGACAGGGACGGCGTCTTCTCGGTGCCTGTCAGATAACCGAACGACAGCAGCATCAGGATGTGACAGCCGAGCCCGAACAGCTGGGACGCGCCGACGCTGGCCACCGCGAGCCCCGGGCGCACGCCCGCGCGCTGCAAGAAGCGCGTGTTGAGCGCCACACCGCCGACCGCCGCCGGGGCCACGATCTTCACGAACGAGCCGGCGACCTGGGCCGCCACCGTCCGCGGGAACGGCACCCGCTCCGGAACGAACCCGAGCAGGGCCATGGCCGCCGCCACGTAGCTGAGCGCCGAGAACAGCACCGCGGCCGCCAGCCAGCCCCACTGGGCGTTGGCGAACAGGGTGCCGAACTCGATGTGCGTGAGCTGTGTGAGCAGGTAGTACGCGCCGATGGCACCGGCGATGAAACTGATCAGCGTGCGCGGCCGCACCCGCTCCAGGCGGGCCGGCTCGACCGGCGCCTGCGGCCTGATCCTCAGCACCTGGTGCCGGATCTGGGTGAGCAGGTCCTCCTCCCGGGCCTCCTCCAGGGCCTCGTCCATGGCCCTCTTCTGCGCCCGCGCCTCGGCCCGCTCGGCCTTCTTCTCGCTCTTGCGGTCGGGCTTTTCGAGGACGACTCCGGTGACGGTTCCGGTGGTGTCCTGGGCGGCCTCCTCCAGCCGGGCCTGCTTGGCCTTCCGGGCCGACTCCAGGACCGCCTCGCGCTCCCGCTGCGCCCGCTCCCGGGCCAGCCTGCGCAGCGTCGCACGCGTGGAGCGGGTCAGCGCGATCGGCTGCAGCATCGGCAGGCAGTCGGCGACCGCGTCCGGCCCCAGCACGCCGACGGCGGACGCCACGGCCCGCTCCGCCCCCACCCGCAGTCCCAGCGTCGTCAGCAGCTGGGCGATGTCCATGCGCAGCAGCAGGTCACCGGCGGCGATCTCACCACCGCGCAGATCGGTGAGGATCACCTTGCCGGAACGATCCACCACGATGGCGTCGCCCGCGAGCCTGCGGTGTGCGATGCGCCGGGACTGCAGCGCCCGCACCTGGTGCCAGGCATGGCGGAGCAGCTCGTCGGTGATCTCTTCGTCGCTGAGCGCGTCGAGTGTGCGTCCACTGGTGTGCTCGTAGACGAGCATCACGGCGTCGGGTCCGAGCTCGGAGGTCGCGATCAGCTTGGGGGCGTTGGCTCCGGCCGCGATCGCCGCGTACGCGAGCAGCGCCTCCTGCTCCAGGGCCTGGCGCAGGGACTGCAGGCTGCTGCGGGTGGCGAAGCCGCGCATCGTGAGATTGCGCCACACCCGGTAGAAGAAGCCCTGCGCCTGCTGCTCCCGGTCGACGACGGTGACGTCGAGCGGCGGGCCGTCCTCCAGGGTGACGAAGTAGCGACGGCCGCGGTCGCCGCTGTCCGCGGTCTCCGGCACCTCCTCGCGGGCCGCGCTCACCGGGTGGAAGCCGACCGTGCGCAACCCCGCCATCAGCGTCCGTCCCGTGGGACGGATGTTCGGGGAGCCGACCGCGTAGAGGGTGCCGTAGGCGATGGACCAGCCGATCAGCACGGTCAGGATGATCGAGAACGGTGTCGTGTAGCCGGTGACCAGCATCGAGAACGCGTCGAGCAGCAGCACGATCCACAGCACCGAGCGCCAGCGTGGTCTTCGGGACATGCCCACGGCCGTCATGTACGCGATGACGGGCGCGAGGTACCCGTGCACGGGGTCGGTCAGCGCGTGGATGTCGCCGGGGGAGGGCTGGGTGAGCGCTTCCTGGATGGAGTGCGGGGCTCCCTTGGCCACCCACAGGTCGGTGGCCAGGGTCACCCCGTGCGCGAGGACCGCCGCCAGTACGCCGTCGGCGATCCGCAGCCCGTCCCGTTTGATCAGCCGTTCGATCGCGAAGGCGACCGGCACCAGCAGGATCGCGATGCTGGATCCCAGCCCGGCGAGCTTGATGAGCAGGTCGGGCGCCTGCCCGGTGCCCTTGTTGATGTCCTGTTCCAGGCCCGAGGTGGTGCCGTGCGCGAACGCGGCGATCGCGAGCAGTACGACGATGGCGAGCACACCCACCAGCAGCCGCATCAGGTCCGATGGGCGATGCACGCGCGCGGGGAGCAGCGGTTCGTCGCCCTCCAGCTCGTCGACGTGGGCCACGTCCGCGGTTCCGTCCGGCTTCTTCTCCGCCGGGGTCGTCGGAGACGTCGTAGCCGCCGGAGAGGTGGGAGCCGCCGGGGGCGTACGAGCCGTTGCGGCCGTCTCAGGGGCGCTCGCGCGTCCCCGGACGGCCCGGGCGTCGGTGGTGTCCTCGCGATCCCGTCCGGCCCGCGTGTCCGTGGTGTCCGCGCCTTCCCGGCCGGCCGTGCCTTCGGTGTCCGGGCGCGATGAAGCCCCAGAGGTGCCCTCCGCGTCGTCGGGGTGCACACCCTGCTGCTTCATCATCTCTTCTTGGTCTCGTATCACCGGTCACCGCCCGCACGATGGTGGCATGCCCCACCGACACACGGGGACATGAGGGTGCATATGCGGGATCCGACAGTCTGCCCCAAGCGCAGCCCGGGAGCGAGGGGCACACCGCGTCACGAGCCGGTCACGCTGTCGGTGGGGTGGGGCAGGATGGGACGGATGAGCGAAGTGAGCCTTCCGGACGACGGCCGCCCCGGGCGGGGCGACGCGCTGCCCGAGTACGCGGAGCGGGTCCTCGAGGTCGCCGAGCTGGTCCCGCCGGGCCGTGTCATGACGTACGGGGACGTCGCGGAGTGGCTGGAGGAAGGGGGCCCCCGCCAGGTCGGCCGTGTGATGGCCCTCTACGGCGGCGCCGTCCCGTGGTGGCGGGTCGTGCGCGCCGACGGCGTCCTGCTCCCGGGGCACGAACTGCGAGCGCTCGCGCACTACCGCACGGAGGGCACGCCTCTGAAGGAGGCGAGCAGGGCGGCCGAGGGCCACCTGCCGCGCCTGGACATGCGGAGGGCCCGCTGGGACGGTGGCGACAGTGAACGTGAGCAGGGTCACACCTGACAGCTTCCGCCTTTCCGCGGGCCGATGGGGAGCCTGCGGCCACCCGTACGGGCGAATCCGGGCACGCACGTGCAATGGCGTACGTTCGTGCATCGAGGGACACAGGTGACGGCAGTGCCCGCAGGGGCCCCGGTGCACCGAGGGAAGAAGGGGAAGCCCTGCTTCCGCGCCGGGCGTCGGCGTAGCGTCGGCTGAACGTGTGCCTCTCACCCCGCGGCCACCGCCCTCCACGGGGGGCGGCCCGCCCCCACGACCGCGGCGCCTCGCGCCGGCAGCGACAGACCCCAGCACTCCCACCAGGACCGGCGAACCACGTGAGCTCCTCTTCCTCCAGCAGACGCCTGTCGCACCCCCAGGTGCGACAGGGGAGCCGTGGCGCTTACCGACTGGTGCGTACCCCGCCGGCCAAGCCGGATCCCCCTCGTCTGGACGCCGCACAGCGTGCTGTGGTTGACCACGAGGCCGGCCCGCTGCTCGTCCTCGCCGGCCCGGGCACCGGCAAGACGACCACCCTGGTCGAGTCCGTGGCCGCTCGGATCGCTCGCGGCCAGGACCCCGAGCGGATCCTGGTGCTGACGTTCAGCCGCAAGGCGGCCATGGAACTGCGCGACCGCATGGTTCTGCGCACCGGAGCGGCGCGTGCGCCCCGCGCGACCACCTTCCACTCCTTCTGCTACGCCCTGGTCCGCGCCCACCAGGACAGCGGCCTTTTCGTGGAACCCCTGCGGCTGCTGTCCGGGCCCGAACAGGACGTGACCGTCCGCGAGCTCCTGGCGGGCCAGGTCGACCTGGAGGGTCAGGGGCTCGCGCACGTCCGCTGGCCCGACGAGCTGCGCGCCTGCCTGACCACCCGCGGCTTCGCCGACGAGGTCCGGGCGGTCCTCGCCCGCAGCCGTGAACTGGGCCTCGGCCCCGAGGCGCTGGCGTCCTTCGCGCGCCGTATCGGCCGCCCCGACTGGCAGGCCGCGGCCACCTTCCTCGCCGAGTACCTCGACGTCCTGGACCTCCAGGGCGTGCTCGACTACGCCGAACTCGTCCACCGCGCGGTGCTCCTCGCCCGCCGTCCCGAGGTGGCCCGCCGGCTCGCCGCGCAGTACGACGTCGTCTATGTCGACGAGTACCAGGACACCGATCCGGCCCAGGTCCGTCTGCTGCGGGCACTGGCCGGGCGGGGCCGGACCCTGCTCGCCTTCGGCGACCCCGACCAGTCGATCTACGCGTTCCGGGGCGCGGACGTCAACGGCATCCTCGACTTCCCGCACACCTTCCCGCGGGCGGACGGCCGGCCCGCGCCCGTCACGGTGCTGCGCACGTCCCGCCGCTCGGGCGCGGCACTGCTGGTCGCGACCCGCCTGTTGACCCGGCGCATGCCGCTCACCCGGCTCCCGGGCGACAAGGTCCGCGCCCACCGGGAGCTGGTCCCGGCACGGGAGGGTGGTCGCGTCGAGGTCCACACGTACCCGACGCCTGGCGCCGAGGTGGACAACATCGCCGACATCCTGCGCCGGGCCCACCTGGAGGACGGGGTCCCCTGGAGCGAGATGGCCGTCCTGGTGCGCGCCGGCGCCCGCACCATACCGACCCTCCGCCGCGCCCTGACCGCCGCGGGCGTGCCCTTGGAGGTCGACGGCGACGACCTGCCGCTGCGCCACGAACCGGCGGTGGCACCGCTGCTGACGGCACTGCGCGCGGTGGCGACGCCGGAGGCGGCCCGGCGTCCCGAGGGTGAGGGGGAGACGGCCGAGGCGGGCCGGCGTCCGGAGCAGGGCACGGCTGAGGAGGCCCGGCGTCCTCAGGAGGACACGGCTGAGGCGGCCCGGCGACCTCAGGAGGACACGGCTGAGGGGGACACGGCCGAGTGGCGTCCTCAGGAGGACACGGCCGAGGCGGAGCAGGCCGAGCGGACGGCGCACTCGGACCGGCGTCAGCGGGAACCGGAGACGGACTCCTGCTGGCTGGACACCGAAACCGCTCTCACCCTCCTCACCTCGCCGCTCGCCGGAATGGACGCCGCGGATCTGCGCCGCCTGGGCCGTGCGCTGCGCGAGGAGGAACGGGCCGCGGGCAACCCGCTGCCGCCGCCCTCGGACGAACTGCTGGCGCGTGCCCTGGCCGAACCGGAGCGCCTGGTCGCGCACGACCCGGCGTACGCGCGCGGCGCTCAGCGCCTCGGCGCGCTGCTCAGGAAGGCCAGGGAGCGCCTGGCGGGCGGCGGCACCGCCGAGGAGGCGCTGTGGGACCTGTGGGAAGGCACGCCGTGGCCCGAGCGTCTGGAACGGACCAGCCGGCACGGCGGCGCCGCGGGCCGCAACGCGGACCGGGACCTGGACGCCGTGTGCGCGCTGTTCGCGACCGCCGCCCGCGCCGAGGAGCGCACCGGTGGCCGGGGCGCCCTGAACTTCCTGGAGGAGATAGACGCCCAGGACATCGCCGCCGACACGCTCACGCGGCGCTCCGTACGTCCCGACGCCGTACGTCTGATGACGGCCCACCGCTCCAAGGGCCTTCAGTGGCGTTTGGTCGTCGTCGCGGGCGTCCAGGAGGGCCTCTGGCCGGACCTGCGCCGCCGGGGCTCGCTGCTGGAGGCCGACCGGATCGGCCGCGACGGCCTCGCCGAGCCGCTCACGCCCGGGGCCCTGCTGGCGGAGGAGCGCCGGCTGTTCTACGTGGCCGCCACGCGCGCGCGTGATCGGCTCGTCGTGACCGCGGTGAAGGCACCCGCGGACGACGGCGACCAGCCGTCACGCTTCCTCACCGAACTCGGCGTCGAGCCCAGGGACGTCACCGGACGCCCCCGGCGCCCGCTGGCCGTGGCGGCACTGGTCGCCGAACTGCGGGCCACCACCGTCGACCCGCACGCGTCCGACGCCCTGAGGCAGGCGGCCGCGCGCAGGCTGGCCCGGCTCGCGGCGCTCACCGACGACGAGGGCCGTCCCCTGGTGCCCTCGGCGCACCCCTACCGCTGGTGGGGCCTGGCCGAGCCGACCGAGAGCAAGGTGCCGCTGCGCGACCGCGACCAGCCCGTCGTGCTGTCCGGAAGCGCCCTCGACCAACTGGCCAATACCTGTGCCCTGCAATGGTTCCTGGGCCGCGAGGTCAAGGCCGACGCCCCGGCGACCGCCGCCCAGGGCTTCGGCAACGTGGTGCACGTCCTGGCCGACGAGGTCGCCTCCGGACACACCCCCGCCGACCTCGACGTCCTCATGGAGCGCCTGGACACGGTGTGGAACGCGCTCGCCTTCGACGCGCCCTGGAAGTCGGCCCAGGAGAAGGAGCACGCGCGCGTGGCGCTCGAACGCTTCCTGCGCTGGCACGTCCTGGAGCGCGCCGGCCGGACCCCGGTGGCCAGCGAGCACGACTTCGACGTGACCCTCGCGGCCGGGGACTACCAGGTGCGCATCCGCGGCTCCATGGACCGCGTGGAGGCGGACCGCGACGGCCGTGCCTACGTCGTCGACTTCAAGACCGGGAAGCAGGCGCCCACCGGAGCCGAGGTGGCACGCCACCCGCAGCTCGCCGTCTACCAGCTGGCCGTCCGCGAAGGCGCCGTCGACGACGCCTTCGACGGCGAACGTCCCGAGCCGGGCGGCGCCGAACTCGTCCAGCTGCGCCAGGGCGCGGCCAGAAGGGACGGCGGCGACAGCCTGCCCAAGGTGCAGTCCCAGGAGCCGCTGGAGGGCGAGTGGGTCGGCGAGTTGCTGGCCACCGCCGCCGGAAAGGTCCTCGACGAGCGGTTCACTCCCACCGCCGGCCAGCACTGCGCCCACTGCGCCTTCCGGGCCTCGTGCAGCGCCCGGCCGGAGGGACGCCACATCGTCGAGTGACGCACGTGACGTACTGCACGACGCGTGGTGACCTGCACTTTCTCCGCCCCTGAGACCGACTCGGGCACCGGTTGTCAGTGGCCGCCGCTAGCCTCTTCGACGTGTCCGCCCGTATCACCGATCCCGAGCAGCTCAAGGAGCTCCTCGGGATTCCGTTCACCCCGGAGCAGACGGCCTGCATCACCGCGCCGCCCGCCCCGCAGGTGATCGTGGCCGGAGCCGGGTCCGGGAAGACGACCGTGATGGCGGCGCGCGTGGTGTGGCTGGTCGGCACCGGCCAGGTCGCCCCCGAACAGGTCCTCGGTCTGACCTTCACCAACAAGGCCGCCGGAGAGCTCGCCGAGCGCGTCCGCAAGGCGCTGATCAAGGCGGGCGTCACCGACCCGGATGTCATCGACCCGGACCATCCCCCCGGCGAGCCGGTGATCTCCACCTACCACGCCTTCGCCGGGCGCCTGCTGACCGACCACGGCCTGCGCATCGGACTCGAACCCACCACCCGCCTGCTCGCCGACGCCACCCGCTACCAGCTCGCCGCGCGCGTGCTGCGCGAGGCACCGGGCCCGTACCCGGCGCTGACCCGTTCCTTTCCCGACCTCGTCAGCGACCTCCTCGCTCTCGACGCCGAGCTCGCCGAACACCTGGTGCCACCCGAGGACCTCCGTAGCTGGGACGCCGGGCTGCTGCGCACCCTCGAAGGCGCCAAGCTGTCCAACGCCGACCTGCGCAAGGTCCCCGAGACCGCCGCCGCCCGCCGCGAGCTGGCCGGGCTGGTGCTGCGCTACCGGACCGTCAAGCGTGAGCGGGACCTGCTCGACTTCGGCGACCAGATCGCCCTCGCGGCGAGGCTCGCCCAGCTCCCGGAGGTCGGCCGCATCCTGCGCGAGGACTTCCGGGTGGTCCTCCTGGACGAGTACCAGGACACCTCGGTCGCCCAGCGCATCCTGCTGGCCGGCCTCTTCGGCGGCGGCACGGGCCACCCTGTGACCGCGGTGGGTGACCCCTGCCAGGCCATCTACGGCTGGCGCGGCGCCTCCGTCGCCAACCTCGACGACTTCCCCGAGCACTTCGCGCACGCCGACGGGCGCCTGGCCACGCGCCAGGCGCTCAGCGAGAACCGCCGCAGCGGAGGCCGTCTGCTCGACCTCGCCAACGGCCTCGCCGCTCCCCTGCGTGCCATGCACGCGGGCGTGGAGGCACTGCGCCCCGCTCCTGGAGCCGAGCGCGACGGGCTGGTGCGGTGCGCGCTGCTGCGCACCCACGCCGAGGAGATCGAATGGGTCGCCGACTCCATCGCCCACCTCGTGCGGACGGGGAAGGCACCCGGTGAGATCGCCGTCCTGTGCCGTACGGCGACCGACTTCGCCGAGATCCAGGGCGCCCTGGTCGCCCGGGACGTCCCGGT
Organism: Streptomyces sp. NPDC003393; assembly: GCF_053589015.1. Lineage (NCBI taxonomy): Bacteria > Bacillati > Actinomycetota > Actinomycetes > Kitasatosporales > Streptomycetaceae > Streptomyces > Streptomyces sp. NPDC003393. Next base: position 13,923 of record NZ_JBSFRB010000016.1, read on the forward strand.
CGAGGTGGTCGGCCTGTCCGGGCTGCTGCATCTGCCCGAGGTCGCCGACCTCGTCGCCGTCTGCGAGGTCCTCCAGGACCCCGGCGCCAACGCCTCCCTGGTGCGGCTGCTGACCGGCCCGCGCTGGCGTATCGGCCCGCGCGACCTCGCGCTCCTGGGACGCCGCGCCAGGCTGCTCGTGGCGCACGCGCGCGTGGACGCCGACGACGACCCGGACCGCCGCCTAGCGGAGGCGGTCGAGGGCGTCGACCCGGCCGAGGTCGTCTCGCTCGCCGACGCCCTCGACACGTTCCTGGAGACGCCCTGGAACGGCGCGCCCGGCCGAGGAGACGACGACGGGCTGCCGTTCTCTCCGGAGGCGCGCGTGCGCTTCGCCCGGCTCGCCGCCGAACTGCGCGACCTGCGCCGCTCGCTGTCCGACCCGCTCATGGACGTCCTGCACCGGGTCCTGGCCGTCACCGGCCTGGAGGTCGAGCTGTCCGCGTCCCCGCACGCCCTGGCCGCCCGTCGCCGCGAGACCCTGTCGAACTTCCTGGACGTCGCCGCCTCCTTCGCCGCCAACGAGAGCCAGGCGAGCCTGCTCGCCTTCCTCGGGTTTCTGCGCACCGCCGCCCAGTACGAGAAGGGCCTGGACAACGCACTGCCCGGCGGTGAGAACACCGTCAAGGTGCTCACCGCGCACAAGTCCAAGGGCCTGGAGTGGGACGTCGTCGCCGTCCCCGGCCTGGTCACCGGCACCTTCCCCAGCGCCCAGGGCCGTGAGAAGTGGACCAGCCAGGGCAAGGTCCTGCCGCACGCCCTGCGCGGCGACGCCGCCACCCTCCCTGACGTCGACGGCTGGGACGCGCGCGGCCTGAAGGCCTTCCACGAGGCCATGAAGGACCACCAGCACACCGAGGAGCTGCGCCTCGGCTACGTCACCTTCACCCGTCCCCGCTCCCTGCTGCTCGGCTCCGGCCACTGGTGGGGCCCGAGCCAGAAGAAGCCCCGCGGCCCCTCCGAGTTCCTCCAGGCCCTGTACGACCACTGCACCGCCGGGTACGGCGAGATCGAAGCCTGGGCGGAGGAGCCCGGCGAGGACGAGGAGAACCCGGCCCTTCGGCAGGCCGCTGCCGACCAGGTCTGGCCGCTGCCCCTGGACGAGGCCGCCCTGACCCGCCGCCGCGCCGCCGCCGCGACCGTCCTGGCCCACCTGGACGACCTCGCCACGCGCGCGGACGGGCCCCGCCCGGCCGTGCACGACCCCGAGACCCAGGACGACCCGGACTGGCCCCCGCCTCCGGAGGACGACGAACCGCCCTACGGCGACGAACCGCCCCACGGCGAGGGCGTCCCCTTCGAGGACGACCCGGGCGACTGGGACTCCTGGAGCAGCGACCGCCCCACGGTTCCGGACCAGCCCGCGGCCCAGCGCCAGGCGACGATCCCGCACCAGGCCACGGCACCGGACCCGCGGCCCACCGCTCCACCGGACCCCGCCGCACCCGACCGGCGTGCGCCCGCAGCGCACACCGCCCCGGCGGAGCCCGCACCCGATGCCCGGCCCGCGCCGCTCACCGCCGAGGAGAGCCGCCTCGTCGCCTCCTGGGACCGCGACCTCGACGCGCTCACCGGGGAGCTCCGGCGCGCCCGGCAGCGCATCACCGAGGTGCCTCTGCCGACGACCCTGACCGCCTCGCAGCTGCTGCGTCTGGCCGCCGACCCGGACGGGTTCGCGCGGGAGCTCGCGCGCCCCATGCCGCGCCCCCCACAACCGGCCGCGCGCCGCGGCACCCGCTTCCACGCCTGGGTCGAGACCCGTTTCGAAGAGCTCGCGCTGCCCATGCTCGAGCCCGAGGAGCTGCCCGGCTCCGACGCGGAGATCGCCGACGAACGCGACCTGGCAGCCCTCAAGGAGGCCTTCGAACGCACCGAGTACGCACACCGCACGCCCCACAGCGTCGAGGCCCCCTTCCAGCTGGAGATCGCCGGCCGCGTCGTCCGCGGCCGGATCGACGCCGTCTACCAGGAGGGCGACGGCGAGGAGGCGACGTACGAGATCGTGGACTGGAAGACCGGCCGGGGGCGCACCGCCGACCCGCTTCAGCTCGCCGTGTACCGGCTGGCCTGGGCGGAGCGGCACGGCGTGCCACTGGAGCGGGTCGGCGCCGCGTTCCTGTACGTGCGCACCGGCGAGGTGGTGCGGCCGGACGGCCTGCCGGACCGGGCCGCGCTGGAGCGGCTGCTCCTGGAGGAACCACGGGGCGAGCCACAGTGTGACGAACCGCCCGAACAGGATGTCACCGCGTGCCGATAGGCTCGAGAGCATGAGCCAGACCCCGGACAGCGCCGTCCGCACGTACATCGACCAGCACCGCACAACCTTCCTCGCCGACCTCGTCGAGTGGCTGCGCATCCCCTCCGTGTCGGCCCAGCCCGACCACGCGCCCGACGTACGGCGCAGCGCCGACTGGCTCGCCGGCAAGCTCATGGAGACCGGGTTCACCACCGCCGAGGTCTGGCAGACCGAGGGTGCCCCGGCCGTCTTCGCCGAATGGCCCTCCGACGACCCCGGCGCGCCCACGGTCCTCGTCTACGGCCACCACGACGTCCAGCCCGCCGCCCGCGAGGACGGCTGGGACAGCGAGCCCTTCGAACCGGTCGTCCGCGGAAACCGCCTCTACGCGCGCGGGGCCGCCGACGACAAGGGCCAGGTGTTCTTCCACACCCTCGGGGTCCGCGCCCACCTCGCCGCCACCGGCCGCACGACTCCGGCCGTGCACCTCAAGCTGCTGATCGAGGGCGAGGAGGAGTCCGGCTCCCCGCACTTCCGGGCGCTGGTCGAGCGCCACGCCGACCGGCTCGCCGCCGACGCGGTGATCGTCTCGGACACCGGCATGTGGTCCGAGGACACCCCCACGGTGTGCACCGGCATGCGCGGCCTCGCCGAGTGCGAGATCCGGCTGTCCGGTCCGGACCAGGACATCCACTCCGGCTCCTTCGGCGGCGCCGTGCCCAACCCGGCGACCGCCGTCGCCCGCCTCGTCGCGGCCCTGCACGACGACCACGGGCGCGTGGCCGTCCCCGGCTTCTACGACGGCGTCGTGGACCTCACCGAGCGCGAGCGCGAACTCTTCGCCGAGCTGCCCTTCGACGAACACCAGTGGCTGCGCACCGCCAAGTCCTACGCCACCCACGGCGAAGAGGGCTACTCCACGCTGGAGCGCGTCTGGGCCCGCCCCACCGCCGAGGTGAACGGCATCGGCGGCGGCTACCAGGGCCCCGGCAGCAAGACGATCATCCCGTCCTCGGCGATGGTGAAGCTGTCGTTCCGCCTGGTCGCGGGCCAGGACCCCGACCACATCGAGAAGGCCGTCCGCGCCTGGGCCGACGAACACGTGCCCGACGGGATCCGGCACGAGACCGTGTTCGGCGCGGCCACCCGCCCCTGCCTGACCCCGCTGGAGCATCCGGCGCTGCGGTCCGTGACCCGTGCCATGGAACGTGCCTTCGGCACCCCGGTCCGCTTCACCCGCGAGGGCGGCTCCGGACCGGCCGCCGACCTCCAGGAGGTCCTCGGCGCTCCGGTGCTCTTCCTGGGCATCTCCGTCCCGTCCGACGGCTGGCACGCCCCGAACGAGAAGGTCGAGCTCGACCTTCTGCTCAAGGGCGTCGAGACCAGCGCGTACCTGTGGGGCGACCTCGCCGAGCACTGGCGCGATGCGCCCTGACGAGCGGCCGCCGTCCGGGGAACCCTCCCGCGCGGGGGACACTGGAGAGGCCGCCCGGCACCTCCAGGCACCGCCGGACCCGGTCGCCTCCCGCCGTACGTCCTGCCGAACCGTTGCCTAAACCACCGTTCCACCGGGGGAGTTGGAAGCACTCGTGACCACCTGGACCGACCACACCGCCGACCGACCCATCTCGCTCACCGCGCCCAACGGCATCGACCGGGCCGCGCACCACCGGCTCGACGAGGCCTGGCTCGCCGCGGCTTGGAGCCACCCCACCACCCGCTGCTTCGTGGTCTCCGGCGGCCAGGTGCTCATCGACGAGACGCCCGACGGCCGCACCGAGCTCGTCATGACCCCGTCCTTCGAAGCCCCCCTCACCGAGGCCCACCGTTATTTCCTCGGCACCGACGAGGAGGGCGTGAGCTATTTCGCGCTCCAGAAGGACTCCCTGCCCGGCCGCATGGACCAGTCCGCCCGTGCGGCGGGCCTGCGTGAGGCCGGGCTGCTGCTTCCGCCCCGCGACGCGGGCCTGATGGTGCACGCGGTGGCCCTGGAGAACTGGCAGCGACTGCACCGCTTCTGCTCCCGCTGCGGCGAGCGCACCGTGATCGCCGCGGCCGGCCACATCCGCCGCTGCCCCGCCTGCGGCGCCGAGCACTACCCGCGCACCGACCCGGCGGTGATCATGGCCGTCACCGATGACGAGGACCGCATCCTCCTCGGCCGCCAGGTGCACTGGCCCGAGGGCCGCTTCTCCACGCTCGCGGGCTTCGTCGAGCCCGGCGAGTCCATCGAGCAGTCGGTGCGCCGCGAGGTCCACGAGGAGGTGGGCATCGCCGTCGGCCGGGTCGAGTACGTCGCCAGCCAGCCCTGGCCGTTCCCCTCCAGCCTCATGCTGGGCTTCATGGCCCACGCCACCTCCACCGTGATCGACGTCGACGGTGACGAGATCCACGAGGCCCGCTGGTTCTCCCGTGAGGAACTGGGCGCGGCCTTCGACTCCGGCGAGGTTCTGCCCCCGTACGGCATCTCCATCGCGGCCCGGCTGATCGAACTCTGGTACGGCAAGCCCCTGCCCACCCGGAGTGTCGTCTGAGGGACCACGACCGAAGGCGGCCCCCGGCACTCGAGGGCCGCCTGGTGATCGATCCGGTCCTGCGAGGCGACATGCGACTCTCCGAGCGATGGGGCTCGGCCGGTACCTGCGCACGGCTGGGCGGACGGTCACGGTGACACCAGGTCGGTGGCCGGGTCGATCGCCCAGTGGTTGCTTCGCAGAACCCGGTCGGCGAAGGTCACGTTCTGCTCGGCGATGAACCGGAAGCCCAGAGATCGGCAGATGCCGTTCGAGGGCCTGTTGCTCGTTGCCGGGAACGCATGGACGACGCCCCAGCGGCGGTCGTCGCGAGCTTGCTCGAGCAGGGTGTAGGCCGCACGCTTGCCCATGCCCTGTCCCTGGAACTGAGGAAGGATCATCCACCCGATCTCCGATACGGGACCGTCGTCGGTGTCGTGGGACCAGATGGTCACCGACCCGGCCACCACGTCGGGAGCTTCCGGGTCCGGAACGATCATCTTGATCCAGGCGAGATCGGCCGCCGCGTCACGGGCGTCTCGGCTCACCTTGTCCCGCATTCGTTCGCGAGGCAGTGCTCCACCGAGATCGGCCATCATGATCGGATCGCACCGCATCCGGATGTAGGCGTCGACATCGTCCGGTACAACGTCGCGCAACCGCACTGGTCCTCCTTGGGTCGACCGAGCATGGTCACATCATCGGTGGTGTCGGCCGCCCACGGGCGTGCTCCGCCCAGACGTCCGAGACAGCCCGTTTCCAGTCGCGGGATGTGAGCGATCGGCCGGTGCTGCCCGTCTCTGCCGACCGCGGGGGAAGGGAGCCCGACATGTCGATGAGACCGACACCGCTGAACGGCTGCCCCTATCTCGCCGTCCGGGCGGTGAGCTGGAAGGCCCGGGCAGTGTGCATGTAGGGCGGCAGGGCGGTGGTGGCGAGTTCGAGGCGTTCGAGGTCGGCGTAGAAGTCCGGTTCGTGCTTGCGTGCCTCGTCGGTGATGTAGTCGCAGAAGCCACGGATGCCGTAGTGGGCGATGTCCCGGCATCCGAGCTTCCGCAGGATGGGGATGACCTCGTCGGCTGTGTGGAGTGTCAACGTCGCATGGAACATCCGCGTCTGTGCCTGATCGGTCTCGAGCGCGGCGAGCGCGGCCGCCGGGTCCATCTGCCGGACGGCGATGTTCAACGGCGCCGCGTGCCTGTTCAGCGCCATGACGGAGAACAGCCCCCCAGGCTTGAGTGGGGAGAGTGCCGAGGCGAGGGTGGCTGGGACGTCGTTCACGTAGGGCAGGAGGTTGTGGCAGAGCACGACATCGAATTCCCCCTGGGCAAGGTCGCGGGGCAGATCGGTCACGTCGGATTCGACGCAGTCCATCAGCTCCGTGACGCCGCGCGCGGCGGCTCGCTCGGTGGCCGCGGCGAGCATGGCGGGCGCGTGGTCGACGATGGTGACATGGTGCCCGCGGGCCGCGAGGCGAACGGCGTCCCCACCGTCGCCGCCGGCGAGGTCGAGTATCCGCAGCGACGCGCCGGGGTCGTCGAGGTGACGCAGCACGTTCGCCTCGGCGATCGAGTAGCGCAGGCGGCCCCAGGGGGCTTCCTGCCACTCCTGCCAGGCGGTCATCGCGGTGTTGAACTTCTCCGGAGCTTCGGACATCCGGCGACGATAGCGGTCTGCTCGTCTTCCCCGGTCTCCCCGGAACACAGCAGCCCCTCCGGTGACCAAGACCGGAGGGGGCCGCGGTGATCGGGGAGCGTCAGGCCGCCAGAGCCTGCTTCACCTGGGCAAGGCTGGGGTTCGTCATCACGACCTCGTCACCACCGGTGGCAGGAACGACCCGAACGGTCGGGACCGTCTGGTTGCCGCCGTTCGCCTTCTCGACGTAGGCCGCGGACTCCGGGTCCTGCTCGATGTTGATCTCGGTGTATGCGATGCCCTCGCGGTCCAGCTGGCTCTTCAGCCGGCGGCAGTAGCCGCACCACGTGGTGCTGTACATCGTCACAGTGCCCGGCATGTCTCGCGCTCCTTCGGCGGGTCGGGACGTAATGGTCGCGGTGGAAGAACGCACGGCACGGGCACGGCATTCCCACCGGGGGTATACGGCTGGACCGCGTGACGCCTGTCGCATTGGTACGACCGCAGGGGCTCACCTGTGGACAACCGGCTCACCGGTCTCCGGCGACCTGGCAGCATGGCCATGTGACAGCAGCAACGCACTCCACCCTCTTCCCGCAGGTACCGGACTCTGCCGACGCGGTGCTCGAAGGGCTCGACCCCGAGCAGCGCGAGGTCGCCACCGCGCTGCACGGTCCGGTGTGCGTGCTGGCCGGCGCCGGTACGGGCAAGACCCGAGCGATCACTCATCGCATCGCGTACGGGGTCCGGGCCGGGATCCTCCAGCCCTCCAGCGTGCTCGCCGTCACCTTCACCAACCGTGCCGCCGGTGAGATGCGCGGCCGGCTGCGTCAGCTCGGAGCCCACGGCGTCCAGGCCCGCACCTTCCACTCGGCCGCCCTGCGCCAGCTCCAGTACTTCTGGCCGAAAGCGGTCGGTGGCGGCATGCCCCGGCTCGTGGACCGCAAGATCCAGCTCGTCGGGGACGCGGCCGCCGCCTGTCGCGTCCGCCTGGACCGGGGCGAGCTGCGGGACGTCTCGGCGGAGATCGAATGGGCCAAGGTCACCCAGACCGTCCCGGCCGAGTACGCCCTCGCAGCCGCTGAGGCCGGCCGCGAGGTCCCGCGCGATCCGGCCGAGATCGCCCAGCTCTACTCGGTCTACGAGGACCTCAAACGGGACCGCTCGGTCATCGACTTCGAGGACGTCCTGCTGCTGACCGTCGCCGTCCTCCAGGACCGGCGCGACATCGCCGAACAGGTCCGCGCCCAGTACCAGCACTTCGTGGTGGACGAGTACCAGGACGTCAGCCCGCTGCAGCAGCGCCTGCTGGAGCTGTGGCTGGGCGACCGGGACAACCTGTGTGTCGTCGGCGACGCCAGCCAGACCATCTACTCGTTCACCGGCGCGACCCCCGACCACCTCCTCGACTTCCGCACCCGCCACCCGGGCGCCACCGTGGTCAAGCTGGTACGCGACTACCGCTCCACTCCGCAGGTGGTCCACCTGGCCAACGGACTGCTCGCCCAGGCTCGCGGCCGTGCCGCCGACCACCGGCTGGAACTGGTCTCCCAACGGGCCGCCGGTCCGGAGCCCGAATTCGCCGAGTACATCGACGAGCCCGCCGAGGCGGAGGGCGCGGCCCGCCGCATCCGGGACCTCGTCGCCTCCGGGGTGCCGGCGAGCGAGGTCGCGGTCCTGTTCCGGACGAACTCCCAGTCCGAGAGCTATGAGCAGGCCCTGGCCGACGTCGGCGTGCCCTATCAGCTGAAGGGCGCCGACCGCTTCTTCGACCGTCCCGAGGTACGCAAGGCCGGTGTCGCCCTGCGCGGCGCCGCCCGCTTCGGGTCCAACGACTCCCTTCTCGACGAGGCCGTGGACCTGCCGTCGCAGGTGCGTGCCGTCCTCTCCGGCGAAGGCTGGACCCCGCAGCCCCCGGCCGGTTCGGGCGCCGTGCGGGAACGCTGGGAGTCGCTCGCCGCCCTGGTGAACCTGGCCCAGGACTTCGCCGCCGCACACCCGCGCGCCACCCTCGCCGACCTCGTGGCCGAACTCGACGAGCGGGCGAACGCCCAGCACGCCCCCACCGTGCAGGGCGTCACCCTGGCCTCCCTGCACTCCGCGAAGGGCCTGGAGTGGGACGTCGTCTTCCTCGTCGGCGTCACCGAGGGAATGCTCCCGATCAGCTACGCCAGAACCGACGAGCAGATCGAGGAGGAGCGGCGCCTGCTCTACGTCGGCGTCACCCGCGCCCGTGAGCGGCTGCATGTCTCCTGGTCGCTGAGCCGCTCGCCCGGCGGCCGTCCCAACCGCCGCCCCAGTCGCTTCCTCGACGGACTGCGTCCCGGGTCCGCCGCCACGGCCGGCCGTGCCAGGGCCGGCGCCGGCGGTGGCATCGAGCGCGGGGTCGCCATGTCCGGCCGGACGGCGGAGGCGGCGACGTCACAGGGCGTCCCCCGGCGCGTCCAGCGGACCCCGGCCCGGTGCCGTGTCTGCGGCCGCACGCTGACCGACGCGGGTGAGATGAAACTGATGCGCTGCGACGACTGCCCCTCCGACATGGACGAGGGCCTCTACGAGCGGCTGCGCGAGTGGCGGGAGGAACAGGCGCGGCGCACCGGACAACCCGCGTTCTGCGTCTTCACCGACAGAACCCTGATGGCGATCGCGGAGGCGGTCCCGGACGACGAGCGGGGGCTCGCGCGTATCCCGGGGGTCGGCATGCGCAAGCTGCGCCGCCACGGAGCCGAGGTTCTCGCCATCTGCGCTGGCCGGCCGTGCCCGACCGGAGACGCCGAGGACTGATACGAACTCGTCGAAAAAATAGTTTGCGCCCGCCCCGTCGATCCCCATAGGTTCTTGGTCACGGGAACAGCGGTCTTCCTGAGGCCCTGATTCCGTGTTGTACTTGCACATCCGAGCGGACTGGCTCACGTCAGTCCCTTAGACGCCGAGAGGAGGCGAGTCCAGTGATCAGCATCAAGAGCAGCTTCTTCAGCACCGCCAAAATGACCGATCGCTCGGTCGCCTCCCTGTGCATGCTCGGCGTCTCCGACCAGGGCACCGGTCTGTCCGGCATTCGTGCCGTGCGTCCGGCGTCCTCTGTGTCTCTCGCGGGTCTTCCCATCCGTGAGCGCAATGAGCGACCGACCAAGGCACTGGAAGCAGTAGCGGCACAGGCGCAGGCCTATGCCTTTACGGCGGCCGGTGCCGGAAGCCGGAAGCAGACGACGCAGCACCACCACCAGATGTGGGCCTTCCGTGGGCCGAAACCCTGGAGTGATCCAGCCTGACCGCCGATCAGGCCGGCGCCTTCAGGGCCGCGGAACCCCATCCGGGATCCGCGGCCCTTCTGTTTTCCCCGAACGGGGACAGCGGACCGAAGGGGCCTCGGGACAGGAAAAGAACCCGGTACCCAGCCGACACCCGGCCGACCGGCCGGACCGACCAGACGAGGAAGACAAACCGTGCAACTCGAAGCGCACGCCCCGTCCGTACCGCCTTCAGACACGATCCCCAAGCCCGGTCTCACGGAGGACCCCACCTTGATCCCGCTCACCGCGCTCACCGCGCTCGACGACGCCATCGAGAACCTCGGCGTGCCCGTCCCGTGCCGCTCCTACGACCCCGAGGTCTTCTTCGCCGAGTCGCCGGCGGACGTGGAGTACGCCAAGTCCCTCTGCCGCACCTGCCCGCTGATGGAGGCCTGCCTCGCCGGCGCCAAGGAGCGGCGTGAGCCCTGGGGCGTCTGGGGCGGCGAGCTGTTCGTCCAGGGGGTCGTCGTCGCCCGGAAGCGGCCGCGTGGCCGCCCGCGCAAGAACCCGGTCACAGCATGAACACCGCAGGAACGATCGACCGCCCCCTCACGCACGACCCCCAGAAGCAGGCCCCGATGAAGCCGTCCACCAGCGAGCCCGCAGGCTCCGCGACCGAAGACGTCACCACCACCGGCGCGAACGACTCGCGTCAGAACAGGACCCGAGAGATGCAACTCATCCCCGAAGCCATGGCTCGTGCGCATATGCACGAACGACTGATGGAGGCGGATCGGCAACGCCAGGCCACGCGTCTGGTGGCCGCCCGCCGGATGCAGCGCCGTGCCGAGCGTGCCTCGCTGCGCGCCCGCCGTGCGCTCGCCATGGCGGTCATGCACTGACCGCCCGACACCGCCGAGCGGTGGCCTCCCCAGCCGGGAGGTGAACTCTCCCGCGGGGGCGGGTCCGTTGGGATGCGGACCCGCCCCCGCGGTGCGTTGCACACGCCGACGCACGACGGCGGAGGTATCGTCGCCGGGTGACGAGTCTTCCCGCAGAACCCGGCCACGGCGGCCACACCGCGCAGCGCCCGCCCGTGGTCTGCACGCGCTGCGCCACCCCGGCCGAGGGCCTTCCCCCCACATGGACCTGCTCCGTGGAGAACGGCCTCCGGTGCTACTTCTGTGACACCTGCTCCCGGGAGCATCTCCGTTCCATCGAGAGCCGGCTCGACTCGGCCTGGTGGTGAACCCGCCGGACGTACGGCGCGGCCCTTCCTCGATCCGGGGCCCTCGCCCGGCTCAGGCCTCGACGGCGGACTCCTCAGCCTCGGACTCCAGAACGTCTTCGGCGTCCGGCACATCCTCGGGCTCCAGGACGAAGCCCGGCAGCCACTCCTCCAGCTCCTCCCGCAACCGCACCGTGGCCCCCAGCTGACACAGCACCCCGATGGTGCTGAGCGTCACACGGTGTATCAGCAGGTACGCGGGAGGCAGGTTGAGCCGCTTGCCCAGCTGGTAGGCGGGGGAGCGGGGGTCGGCGATGCGGGCCGCCTGGTTGCGCATCCAGCTCCGGGTGAAGGTGAACTCCTCGGCCTGGGCCGGTTCGATGATCGGCAGCAGGTAGTCGAGGACCGCGTCCGGGTCGAGCTCGATCGACTCCTTCACGAAGCCTTCCGCGCAGAGCAGCTCGTAGACCGCGTCGGCCTGCCCGTCCAGGGTCATCCGCAGGGACTCCCCGATCGGCGTGGGCAGACCACCGGGCAGGCGGTCGACGGTGCCGAAGTCCAGCACGCCCAGGCGCCAGTCGTCCTCGCCGTCGGGCCCGCCGGGCAGCAGACGGAAATTGCCCGGATGCGGATCGGCGTGCAGCAGACCGGTGCGGGCCGGACCGGAGAACAGAAAGCGGGCCAGCAGCTGGCCGGCCCGGTCGCGCTGCTCACGGGAGCCGTCCGCGATCACCTCCGACAGCGGGATGCCGTCGATCCACTCGGTGACGAGCACCTGGTCGCGCTGGTGGACGACGGCCGGGACGACCACGTCGGGGTCGTCCGCGAACTCCTCCGCGTGAGATTGTTGGGCCTGCGCCTCCAGGCCGTAGTCCAGCTCCTCGGAGACCCGGTCCTTCAGCTCGGAGATCAGGGGCTTGATGTCCATCCCCGGGATCAGCGGTCCCAGCAGGCGCGCGAACCGGCTCAGTTGCCCCAGGTCGGACAGCAGGGCATCGCCGGCGCCCGGGTACTGCACCTTGACCGCCACCTCGCGGCCGTCGTGCCACACGGCCCGGTGCACCTGTCCGATCGAGGCCGCCGCGGACGGCTTGTCCTCGAACTCCTCGAACAGCTCACGCCAGTCCGCCCCGAGCCGCTCCTCCAGAACGCCGTGGACCGTGCGCGTCGGCATCGGCGGAGCGGCCTCCTGGAGCTTGGTCAGCGCCGCCCGGTAGGGGCCGGCGACCTCCTCGGGCAGCGCGGACTCGAAGACGGACAGCGCCTGCCCGAACTTCATCGCCCCGCCCTTGAGCTCGCCCAGCACCTTGAACAGCTGCTCGGCCGTGCGTTGCTGCAGTTCCCGCCCGACGAGATCGGCGGACTCACCGACGATCCGTTTGCCGAGTCCCCAGGTCGCCCTCCCGGCGAAGCCGAGCGGGAGCGCGGCGAGCTTGGCGGTCCGGGTGACCGCCTTCCGGGGAAGATCAGACATGCGCCCTCCAAGTCCCAGCAAGCCGCGCGGCGTCTGCCTGTCGGCAGGGCGTCGATGACGGCCGTTGCCCAGCCATTGTCGCGCGTGAGTCACCTTCGTCCGAGGTGTCCTCGGCCACGGGTTTCCGTCCGGCTCCGCACGGACAGTCCGGATGCGGCCACACCGGTCGCGCGCGCCAGTTCAGACCGGGCGTGGACACCTCCCAGCGGACACCCGCGCCGGAGGGCGGCTCCCCGTCCAGGAAGGCGAGGGCGTGGGCCGCCGCCAGCCCGGCGACCGACGTGGCGAGGGCCAGGTCACAGGGGCGCACGGTGCGCTGTCCGCCGGACCGCCACTGGGCCACCAGACGCGGCCATGTCTCGTCCCGGCCTGTACGGTCCCGGTGCAGGCACTCGGCGCAGCCCGTCTGGCCGGGCAGGACGAGAGGTCCCACGACGCCCGTGGCCTCGACGACGCCGACGTACAGATGAGGGGTGCCCGACGCGATCAGCGGGGCCGCCGCGACCGGGTCGGGTGCGTGGACGGCGAGGTCGTCCCGGGGGGCGAGGATCACCAGTGAGTGGCCGGGCTCACCCGCCCCGTGCGACTGGCCTGACTCCTGCGACTCCTGCCGCGCCCCGCGGGCGCCGCGGCGCGCCCGACGGTCCGGGGCCGCCCTGCGCACGGCCCGGCGGGCCGCGGCGGTCCTGCGCCCCCCGACGGACTCGGCGGACAGCCCGCCGGGGGCGACGTCCCACGGCTCGACGCATCCCCCGTCGAGCACATCGACCTCACCGACACCCGCGCCGGACAACAGGGCAGCCAGGACCGCACCCACCCGGCCCGCGCCGCGCACCTGGACGCGCAGATCACCCCGGGCGGCCAGCCGGTCGATCGCTTCGCCCGGTTCCCGAGCCACCAGGGACAGAGAGGCCAGGTCCGGCCGCAGCCGGTCCATGACCTCCTTCCGCTCCCGCAGCGCCCGGGCAGCCGTACCCCCGCCGCGGGCGTCGTCCAGCAGCCCGGCGTGGGCCAGCCGGGTCACGAGCCGGTCGACATGGCCCTCCGGCAGGTCCATGCGGCGCCCCTCCTCCCGCAGAAGGACCAGGCCGCGTGCGCCGTTGAGCAGTTCGAGGAAATGGCCTGTCGCCGTGTCGACCGGGCCGAGTGTCAGCGCGTGCGCGGGAGTCATCCCGAACTGCACGGTGTTCAGATCGCGCCATCCGCGCCGCAGCGCGGGCTTCACCATCGGATGCATGTGCGGCCCCCGTAGCCGAAGAAACCCAAGGAAACAGCATGGACAGCAGCCCGGGAGAGGGTCAGGTCCGTCCCCGGACGCCGGCGGAGCCGGTCATCGCTCCGCCGACAGGTGCCAGCATGCCCGGCCCGGCCGGTCGGTGCGGAAAGTTGTCCACAGGCAGGGGATATTCGTCGTACGAATCAGACGCTCGGTGGGGGATCCGTGCGGAACCGTCCCGGACCCGGGACTTCCCGTGCGTACACCCGGTAACGTCGGGGCGTGTCCGCCGACCCACTGCACCGCGCCGGAGCACCACAGCGCAGCAAGACGAGCCCGCCGCCGAGCGGCTCGGCGACGAGCGCGATCGAGGTCCGCAGGAGCGCCCGCCGACGCAGGACGGTCTCCGCGTACCGCGAGGGCGACCGCACCATCGTGCTCATCCCGGCCCGGATGTCCGAGGCGGAGGAGCGGCGCTGGGTGAACGTCATGCTCGACAAGCTGGCCGCCCAGGAGAGCCGGCGTGCGCTCGGTGACGGCGAGCTGGCCGCGCGGGCCGAGCGGCTGTCCGCACAGTACTTCGACGGCCGGGCCCGGCCGGCCTCGGTCCGCTGGGTCACCAACCAGAACACGCGCTGGGGATCGTGCACCCCCGCGGAGGGCAGCATCCGGCTCTCGCACCGCCTTCAGGGCATGCCCGAGTACGTCGTCGACTACGTGCTCCTGCACGAGCTGGCCCACCTGCTCGTCCCCGGACACGGTCCCGACTTCTGGCGGCTCCTGGAGGCCTATCCGCGCACCGAGCGGGCCCGGGGCTATCTCGAAGGGGTGGTCGCCGCGGGCCGGCTGCCGCACCTGCCGGCCGCACGGGGCGAGTGACGGCCCCTCGGAAGAGGAACGGCCCACCCGGCGGCCGGACGGCGGCCCGCGAGGCAGCCGGGGGACGTGAGACCGGGGAGGCGGCGGACGGAGGCACGTGCGGCACAGGCGGGCGGGGATTGTGTACCGGGTCAGTACCGGCTTGGTCCGGTGTCGGAGTTTGCCGTTAGCCTGGCGCGACGCACTCGTATTCGGGATGGGGGACGGTCGTTACGCATGCCCAGGGAATTCCAACGCGGCCACAAGGCCAGGATCAGTGACCTGACCGCGGGCACGGATCTGTACGTAGGCGTGCAGATCTCCGGCCCCGGACTGACCTTCGACATCAGCTGCTTCGGCCTCGACGCCGACGAACGGCTCTCGGACGACCGGTACTTCGTCTTCTTCAACCAGCCGAAGTCCCCCGAGGAGGCCATCCAGTTGCTGGGTGCGCAGGCGGGTGACACGGAGTCCTTCAGGGTCACGCTCGACCGGATACCGCCACAGATCCAGAAGCTGTCGTTCACGGCGACCATCGACGGCGCTGGGCAGATGTCGCAGATCGGACCCGGCTATCTGCGCATCGTGGCAGGCGGCGAAGAAGTGGCCCGGTACGCGTTCAGCGGCTCGGAGTTCTCCACCGAACGCGCCGTGATGCTGGGCGACATCTACCTCAAGGACGTGTGGCGGTTCGCCGCCGTCGGACAGGGATTCGACGGCGGACTGGATGCGCTGCTGAAGAACTTCGGCGGCGAGGTCCTGGAGGAGGAAGCTCCCGCTCCGGCACAGGCCCCCCAGCAGCCGCAGACGGGCGGTGCTCCGGGCTTCGCCCCACCCGCCCAGACCTCGCCGCCGCCGGCCTTCGGCGTTCCCACCGGACCATCCGCTCCCGCGGCCCCGGCGCCCGCGCCCGCCCCTGCGCCGGCCCCGGCACCGCAGCCTGCCGCGCAGGGCTTCGCGCCGCCCCCGGGAGCGGCCACCCCGCCGCCCACGCCCCCGGTGCACGCCGCGCCGACCATCGTGGCGCCCATGACACCGCCGGGCGGTACTGTCCCGCCCCCGCCCCCGGCCCCCGCGCCCTACGGCCAGCCGGGCCAGCAGTCGCCGTACCACCAGGCCGGCGCCCCGAGCGCGCCCCCGCCCCCCGGCTACGCACAGCCCCAGGCACCGCAGGCACCCGCCCCGCCTCCCGGCTACGGCCAGCCCACCCCGCCCCCGGGCTACGGCCGGCAGCCGTACGGACAGGTCCCCGGCCAGGCCGCGCCCGCGCCGTACGGAGCCCCGCAGGGCGTCCCCCAGGGCACCGGCGTGGCCGCCGCGCTGCAGCAGTTCAAGGAGACGCCCACCGGCCAGCGCTGGACACCGCAGAGCAGCAAGCTGATCCGGGTCGACCTCGGCATGGGCGGCCAGCCCGTGCTGGCCCGTCAGGGCAGCATGGTGCTCTACCAGGGCAAGGTCGACTTCAGCTACAAGGGCGCCGGCTTCGCCGGCCGCATCGTGGGCAACGCCACCGGCCAGGAGATGCAGCTGATGCGCTGCACGGGCCAGGGCCAGGTGTTCCTCGCGGAGAACTCCACGCATCTGCACCCCGTGGAACTGCAGGGCGACGCGATCTGCGTCTCCGCGGAGAACGTCCTCGCCTTCGACGAGAGCCTCCAGTACGAGGTGCGCCGTATCGAGGGACACGGCATCCCCGGAGGAGCCCTGTTCACGATGCAGTTCCAGGGCACCGGCACCATCGTCGTCAAGACGCACGGCACGCCCGTGGTGCTGCCGGTGACTCCGACGACGTTCGTCGACTCCAATGCCGTCGTCGCCTGGTCCGCCGCCGCGCAGGTGATCGTCTCCAGCCAGGTGCGCATGCGTCGCAACGCCTACCCGGGCCACACCGGAGAGGGCGTCAACCTCCAGTTCCGGGCCGCACCCGGCAACTTCGTCGTCGTCCAGCCCTACGAGGTCTAGAGGGAGCCCGTCATGAACCAGCCGCTCGCGGGCTACGCCCCCGCACCCGTCACCGCCCGCATGGAGAACCACGGCAGTCACATGCTGAAGGTCGCCATGCAGACCGGGAACGACCTCTTTGCGCGCGTCGGATCCATGGTCGCCTACGAAGGCTTCATCCAGTACGAGCCCAACCCGCCCGCCGTGCGGCAGATCGCCCGCGACTGGATCACCGGTGAGGGCGCGCCCCTGATGAAGTGCTCCGGCGACGGCCTGCTCTACCTCGCCGACTACGGCGCCAATGTCGTCGTCATCAACCTGGGTGGCGACGCCATCTCGGTGAACGCCACCAACCTGCTGGCCTTCGACGCGAACCTCCAGTGGGGCGTCGAGCGGGTCAAGGGCCTGGCGAAGTTCGCCGGGCAGGGCCTGTGGAACACGAAGATCTCCGGACAGGGCTGGGTCGCGTTCACCTCCCGGGGCAAGCCGATCGTCGTCGACTGCGGCAGTGGCGAGGACGAGACCTACGTCGACCCGGACGCGCTCGTCGCCTGGTCCCCGAACCTGAAGGTGAAGGGCAAGCGCAGCTTCAAGGCGCAGTCCCTGATCGGCCGGGGCAGCGGCGAGGCGTACCAGATGGCCTTCTCCGGCCAGGGCATCGTCGTCGTGCAGCCCAGCGAGGACAGCACCGACCGCCTCCGGATCCGGGGCTGAGGGGGAGACAGGACACCATGCAGAGCCCGCTTTTCGCGTTCAACGACTCCCAGACCCAGGAGCGCTGGAGCCTGCAGAACAAGCAGATGCTGCGCGTCACCCTGGAGAGTCACGACGACATCCTCGCCCGCAAGGGCACCATGGTCGCCTACCAGGGGCTGGTCGAGTTCGACGCCGAGTACCAGAGCAGCAACCAGGCCTATGCGCGGGCGCGCACCGGCGAGGGCCTGGACCTCATGCGCTGCCACGGGCAGGGCACGGTCTACCTGGCCAACCTCGCCCAGTACGTCCACGTCATGGACGTCGAGCAGGACGGCCTGACCGTGGACAGCAGCTATGTGCTGGCGATGGACTCCTCGCTGCACCACGAGGTCATCGCCGTCGACAGCATGTACGGCATCTCCGGCTCCGGGAAGTACCAGCTGAACATCACCGGCCGTGGCAAGGTCGCCCTGATGACCTCCGGCGCTCCGCTGATGATGCAGGTGACGCCCGACAAGTACGTCAACTGCGACGCTGACGCGATCGTCGCCTGGTCCACGGGGCTGCGGGTGCAGATGCAGGCCCAGACCCACTCCTCCGGGGTGTGGCGGCGGCGCGGCAACACCGGCGAGGGCTGGGAGCTCAGCTTCATGGGCAGCGGTTACGTGCTCGTCCAGCCGAGCGAGCTGCTGCCGCCGCAGAACGCGGTGATCGGTCAGGGCGTCGCCGCGCAGTTCGGCATGGGACAGCACGGCGCACGCGGACAGAACCAGGGCAACGTCTGGAGCTGAGGCGCTGGAGCCGAGGTGAGGGGTGGCCGCGAGGACGGCCACCCCTCGCTCGTCCGTCTGGTCAGAGCCTGGCGCGGGTCGCCTCCACCAGGCGTACGACCGACTCGTCCGCCACGCCCGGCACCTCGTCGTAGGAGAACCAGCGCAGATCCAGGGACTCGTCGCTGATGACCTCCACCGATCCTGGCGGGGCGACGGCGGCGTACTGCACGTCCAGGTGCCAGGCGCACGGCGTGGGATGCCGGTCCAGGCGGACCGGGCCACCGGGCAGCAGAGCCAGCCCCGCGATGCCGGACTCCTCGGTGGCCTCGCGCAGCGCGGAGGCTGCTAGCGTGGCGTCGGCCGGCTCGCAGTGGCCGCCCATCTGGAGCCACATCCGCAACTTCCTGTGGAGGGTCAGCAGCACCCGGCCGCGTTCGGCGTCGACCACCAGGGCGCTCGCCGTGATGTGCCCGTCGGCGCAGGCCTTCCACATGCCGTCCGGGTGGGCGGTCAGGTGCTCCAGGTATGTCTGCCGCAGCTCTTCCTGGCCCTCGTACTCCTTCAGCACCAGGGTCGCGTCGTCATGGAGGCTCACTCGGCGTCGTCGCCCGTGTCGCTGCCGTCCTTTTCGTCGCCTTCGTCCTTCTTGTGCAGGTCCGGCTTCGGCGCGGAGCCGCCCGCGGCCTCGCCGAGCATCTTGTCCAGCTCGGAGAAGTCCAGCTGCTCACGGTGCACGAAGCCGTCCGGGTCGTCCAGGTCGGCGGCCGTCGGCAGCATGTCCGGGTGGGCCCACAGACCGTCGCGGCCCTCCACCCCGCGCGCGTCGGTGAGCGAGGCCCACAGACGGGAGGCGTCACGCAGACGGCGCGGACGCAGCTCCAGGCCGATCAGCGTGGCGAAGGTCTGCTCGGCGGGGCCGCCCGACGCCCGACGGCGGCGCAGCGTCTCACGCAGCGCGTCCGCGGACGACAGACGGGGCTTGGCCGCGGCGTGCACCACGGCGTCCACCCAGCCCTCGACGAGCGCCAGAGCGGTCTCCAGACGGGCCAGAGCGGCCTTCTGCTCCGGGGTGTCCTCCGGCTGGAACATGCCCTGCTGCAGAGCGTCCTGCAGCTGCTCGGGATTCTGCGGGTCGAACTGGCCGACCACGTCCTCCAGCTTGGCGGTGTCCACCTTGATCCCGCGCGCGTACCCGTCGACCGCGCCGAACAGATGCGAGCGCAGCCACGGCACGTGCGCGAACAGCCGCTGATGGGCGGCCTCGCGCAGTGCGAGATACAGCCGCACCTCGTCCAGCGGCACGCCCAGGTCCTTGCCGAACCTCTCGATGTTCACCGGCAGCAGCGCGGCGCGGCCGGCCGGACCGAGTGGCAGGCCGATGTCGGTGGAGCCGACGACCTCGCCGGCGAGCACGCCGACGGCCTGGCCGATCTGCGTGCCGAACATGGCGCCGCCCATGGAGCGCATCATGCCGATCAGCGGGCCGGCCATGGCCTGCATCTCCTCGGGCAGCACGTCGCCCATGGCGGTGCCGACGCGCTCGGCGACCGGGTCGACGAGTTCCTGCCAGGCGGGCAGGGTCGCCTCGACCCACTCCGCACGGGACCAGGCCACCGCGGAGGCGGCGCCGGACGGCAGGGACGTCGCGTCGTCCAGCCACAGGTCGGCCAGGCGGACGGCCTCCTGGACGGCGGTGCGGTCGGCGGCGCCGACACTCGCGTCCTTCGTGCCGTCCGGGGCGCCCTGGGCGACCGTCTGGCGGGCGATCTGTTTGGCCATGTCCCAGTTCACCGGGCCGCCCTCGTAGGAGAGCATCTGGCCGAGCTGCTGGAAGGCGGCGCCCAGGTCGGTGGGGTTCAGCGAACCGAACATCGCTGCGAGCGGATTGTCGGCGCCGGGCCCGCCAAGGCCTCCGGCTCCGGGCCGCCCGAAACCGAACGGGTTGGCCGGTCCCTGCCCACCACCGCTCTGCTGGTCCTTCTTCTTGCCCTCGTCGCCGTCGTCCGGCTCCTCCGGCGGAAGGCCGAATCCGAATGGGGTGTCACTCACGGGGTTCCTCGGCTGGTAAGGCCACCGGTTTTTCCGGCGGCGCGGCTGCCCGACAACACCACCCAGCGTAGACACCGCGGACGCATCGGGCCTCGGTGCTTCGCCGACACAGCGGCTGCGGCAGGATGGAGCCACCTGGTACGTACGCGTCATTCGCGCCCGTATGGAAGACAACCGCTGGAGACGCCCGGTGAGTTCCCCAGATCCGCAGGTTCGCGCAGCGCGAAACCCTGAAAACCCTCCCGCCGTGCGCGGGCCCGTCGTCGCGGTCACCGGAGCCGCGAGCGGTGTCGGCGCGCTGCTCACGGAGCGGCTGGCCGCGTCCGACGAGGTCAGGCAGGTCATCGCCATCGACGAGCGACGCGGGGAGTGCGCGGCGGCGCGGTGGCACATCCTCGACGTGCGGGACCCGGCGATCGCCGACAAGCTGCGCGGCGCCGACGTCGTGGTGCACCTGGCGCTCGATCTCGACCTGGAGACCGACCCCGCCGCCCGTACGGCCTACAACGTCCGAGGGACGCAGACCGTGCTCACCGCGGCCGCGGCGGCCGGTGTCCACCGGGTGGTGCTGTGCACGTCCGCGATGGTGTACGGAGCGCTGCCGGACAACGAGCTGCCGCTGTCGGAGGACGCCGAGCTGCGGGCGACCGCCGAGGCGACCGGCGTCGGGGACCTGCTGGAGGTCGAGCGGCTGGCGCGCCGCGCGCCGCGGGCGCACCCCGGGCTGAACGTCACCGTGGTCCGGCCGGCCGTGCTGGTCGGCGGCACCGACACCGCGTTGACCAGGTACTTCGAGTCGCCGCGGTTGCTGGTCGTGGCCGGTTCACGGCCCGCCTGGCAGTTCTGCCACGTCGAGGACCTGTGCAGTGCGCTGGAGTACGCCGTGCTGGAGAAGGTCGACGGCGAGCTGGCCGTCGGCTGCGACGGATGGCTGGAGCAGGAGGAGGTGGAGGAGCTCAGCGGCATCCGGCGGATGGAGCTTCCCTCGGCGGTGGCGCTGGGGGCGGCCGCTCGGCTGCACCGGATCGGGCTCACCCCGTCCCCGGCGGGGGACCTCGCGTACACGATGTACCCCTGGGTGGTCAGTGGCAGCAGGCTGCACGACGCGGGCTGGCGGCCGAGGTGGACCAATGAGGAGGTGCTCGCCGAGCTGCTGGAGGAGGTCGCCGGGCGGCACACGGTGGCCGGCCGACGGCTGGGCCGCAAGGACGCGACGGCGGCGGGCGCCGCGGGGGCCACGGTCGCCCTGCTGGGCGCGGCCGCCGTGGTACGGCGGGCGCGCAAGGCCCGACGGCGGATGTGACCCCGGCCCGGCGGGATGCGCCGCGGACACGAGGTCCGCGGTCCGGGTCCCGGTCGTAGAACGAGGTCCGCGGTGCGCGTCCTCGGTGTCGTAGAAGGCTCCGAACCGGCACGCGCGCGTGCCGGGCGATGACGCTATTCCGCGTGGTCGGGCGCGTGCGGCACGATGGGGGCATGGCACCCACCACCGATCACCCGGGCGAACACGCCGCCGACGATCCCATCAAGCTGATCGCCGTCCGTGAGACGGCGCTCTCCCTCGACGAGGTCTTCCGGGCCGTCGGGGACGACGCCGCCGGCGGCACCGCGCTCTTCGTCGGGACCGTGCGCAACCACGACGGGGGTGCCGATGTCGACGAGCTCGGCTACTCCTGCCATCCCAGCGCCGAGGCCGAGATGCGGCGGATCGCGGAGAAGGTCGTCGCGGAGTACCCGGTGCGTGCGCTCGCCGCCGTCCACCGTGTGGGGGACCTCCGAGTCGGGGATCTCGCCGTCGTCGTCGGCGTGTCGTGTCCGCACCGCGGGGAGGCCTTCGAGGCCTGCCGGAAGCTGATCGACGACCTCAAGCACGAGGTACCCATCTGGAAGCACCAGAAGTTCTCGGACGGCACCGAGGAGTGGGTCGGAGCCTGCTGACGGCACTCCCGGCAGTCTGCCGACGCCCGTCCCGGGGCCTGGCGACGTCACTCCCCGGTCCGCCGGCGCACCTTCTGCCCAGCCCGGTGACCTGCCGATGCCGCAGGCGGTCACCGCCGCTCCCCGCGCCGGCGCTCCGGTTGCGTAACCGACCCCCTGACCCGAGCGTTGTCATTGCAGATGGTTAATCTGCTGATCAGTCAGTTGGGGTCGCTCGGTTGGGGTCGGGAGGTCGGCATGGCGGCACTCGCCTGGTTGCTGATACCACTGGTGGCTGCGATAGCCGCCGGACTGTGGGGGATCTGGGCGAACCGGACCCGCAAGGTGCGCAGCGATCGTCCCGAGCTGGACGGGTACGCCCGTTTCCGTGAGGCCATGGAGAGGTCCACGTCCGGCACGTGAGGCCGTGCGGAGAACCGCGTGCGAAGACCAGGTGCCCAGGCTCCGTGCGACGGCCCTGACGGTCCTCTGACAGGCGCGTCCCGTACTGTCGACTCATGCCACGCCGCACCGCGACGATGCTCGCCTCCACTCTGATGCTGATCGCGCTCCTGTGCGCGGGGGTCTTCCTCCCCGTGCCGTACTCGGAGATGTCCCCGGGACCGACGGTCAACACGCTGGACGAGCACGACGGCGAGCCGGTGCTGCAGATTTCCGGGCACCAGACGTATCCGACGGACGGCCATCTCAACATGACCACCGTCCGGGTCACCAGCGCCGACTACCGGATGAACCTCGTCGAGGCCGTCTACGGCTGGCTCGCGCACGACGACAAGATCGTCCCGCACGACACCCTCTACCCCGACGGCAAAACGGAGGAGCAGTCGACGCAGGAGAACGCCGAGGAGTTCAGCCAGTCCCAGGAAAGCGCCAAGGTGGCGGCCCTGAAGGAACTCGGCGTCCCGGTGCGGTCCTGGGTGATCGTCTCCGCGGTCCTCAAAGGAACCCCGGCCCAGGGCAGGCTGCACGCCGGTGACGTGATCAAGGCCGTAGACGGCACCGCGGTCAAGCAGCCTTCCGACGTCGCGAAGCTGGTCACCCGGCACGAACCCGGGCAGGACGTCGTCTTCACCATCGTGCCCGCCAAGGATCAGGCCGCCGCGGAGAAGCAGAACAAGACGGCGACCACCACCAAGAAGGTCACTGTCACCACGGCGGAGTCCCACGACACCGGCGCCAAGCGCGCCATCGTCGGGATCTCCACCGGAACCGATCACACGTTCCCGTTCACGATCGACATCAAGCTCGCCGACGTCGGCGGACCCAGCGCCGGTCTGATGTTCGCCCTCGGCATCTACGACAAGCTCACCCCGGGCAGTCTGACCGGCGGGAAGTTCGTGGCCGGCACCGGAACGATCGACGACGACGGCAAGGTCGGCCCGATCGGCGGGGTCGAGATGAAGACCGTCGGCGCGCGCGACAAGGGCGCCCAGTACTTCCTCACCCCCGCGGACAACTGCGCGGCCGCCGCCGAGGACACCCCCTCCGGGCTGACCCTGGTGAAGGTCGGCACCATCGAGGACGCCCTCGCCGCCCTGAAGGACATCCGTTCCGGGAAGACCTCCGACCTGCCCAAGTGCACGGCCAAGGGCTGAGACGAGGGGGGAGCGCCCGACCGCGGGCGCTCCCGATCACGAAAGCCCGGGTCTCAGTCCTCGAACGTGGCCGCCAGTGCCTCCGCGAGCCCCGGCACCAGGTCGGCGCCCGTGAGCACCTCCGTGGAGGAGTCCTTCTCGCGCAGCCGAAGGGCCGACTCCCGGCCGCCGTCGCGCAGCACGGCCACCGTCATCCGGACCTCCTGCCGCTCGGGGTGGTCGGCCACCCACCGGGTCAGCTTCTCCTCGTCCAGCCCCTGCGGCACCTGCGCCTCGGCGGACGGCGGCAGCATCAGCCGTTCCACGGTCAGCGCGCAGCCGGCCACCGCGTCGGGCCAGGCGATCGTGCCGAGGAACTCGTCGAGCGGCTGACCGGCCGGGATCTCGTCCTGCTCGATCGGGGTGAGACCGGAGGTCTGCTCCTCATCCTCCAGGCCGAGCTGGGCCGCCAGGGCGGGTTCCTCGGCCCGCAGGCGCGCGGTGTCTACGAGGGCGAAGAGGCGAGCGGGCTGGTCCCAGCCGAGGCCGGAGGCGTACTCGTCGATCTCGAGTACGGCCCGGGTGAGCGGGCTCGCTGCCATGGGAGTGTTGGACATGGTCACAATCCTGCCTCGTTCCCGGCCGGAATCGGGAACCGAGTAAACCGTCAGTAAGTTTCATAGGTGTGTGCCCGCGACGACGGCGGGCACACCGTACGGTCCGCGGGCACGGGGGCCAGACGCAACGACAGCGAACCACCAGCGAACTTCGAGGTGCGCACCTTGGCTTTCCAGATGCCGGACCGTGGCTCAGGCCCGTCCGGGCCGCGGATGAGAGTCGGCCGCCCGTCCCGGCGAGCCCGTGTCCTGCTGATGACCCTGGGCGTCCTGGCCGTCCTCGGCATGGCGTTCACGATGTTCGCGGGGTTCTGGACCGACTGGCTGTGGTACCGGTCGGTGCACTACTCGTCCGTGTTCACCACCACCCTGTGGACCAAGATCGGGCTGTTCTTCGTCTTCGGACTGCTGATGGCCCTGGCCGTCGGTTTCAACATCTGGCTCGCGCACCGGCTGCGGCCCCCGCTCAGCGCCATGTCGGTGGAGCAGCAGAACCTCGACCGCTACCGGATGGGCATCGCTCCGTACAAGAAGTGGCTGCTGTGCGGCATCACCGCCCTGGTCGGCCTGATCGCGGGTGCCTCCGCCGCAGGTCAGTGGCGCACCTGGCTGCTGTGGATCAACGGCGTCCCCTTCCACCGGACGGACCCGCAGTTCCACCTCGACGTCTCCTTCTACGCCTTCGACCTGCCCTGGTACCGCTTCCTGCTGGGCTTCGGCTTCGCCGCGACGATCCTGTCCCTGATCGCGGCGGCGCTGACCCACTACCTGTACGGCGGGCTGCGGCTCACCAGTCCCGGCGCCCGGGCCACGGCCGCGGCGACCGGGCACCTGTCGGTGCTGCTCGGCGTGTTCGTGTCCCTGAAGGCGATCGCGTACTGGCTCGACCGGTACGGGCTCGCGGTCAAGTCGAGCGACTTCAAGGCCACCGACAACTGGACCGGTCTGCGGTACGTCGACGCCCACGCCTATCTGCCGGCCAAGACGATCCTGTTCTGCATCGCGGTCATCTGCGCGCTGCTGTTCTTCGCCACCCTGTGGCGGCGCACCTGGCAGTTGCCGGTCATCGGGTTCGGTCTGATGGTGCTCTCCGCGATCCTCATCGGCGGCCTGTACCCGGCGATCGTCCAGAAGTTCCAGGTCCAGCCCAACGAGCAGGCCAAGGAGGCGCCGTACGTCGAGAAGAACATCGAGGCGACGCGCCAGGCGTACGGCATCGACGACACCGAGGTGACGCCCTACGACGGCACGAGCAAGACCAAGAACAAGTCGGCGCTGCGCGACGACGTCGACAAGACGGCGAGCATCCGCATACTCGACCCGAACATCGTCTCGCCGACGTTCCAGCAACTGCAGCAGATCAAGGGTTTCTACGCATTCCCCAACAATCTGGACGTCGACCGCTACCCCACCAAGGACGGCAAGGTCCAGGACACGGTCATCGGCCTGCGCGAGCTGAACTTTGCCGGGGTCAAGCAGAACTGGATCAACAGCCACTTCCGCTACACCCACGGCTACGGCATCGTCTCGGCCAAGGGCACCGAGGCCGACAACGGCGAGCCCGTCTTCACCGAGAAGAACCTGCCGCCCGCCGGCGACCTGCCGAAGTACGAGCCGCGGGTCTACTACGGCGAGAAGACCACCACGTACTCGATCGTCGGCGGTCCCCAGAAGGAGATCGACTACTCCGACAACGACGGCGAGAAGACCACCAGCTACCGGGGCGACAGCGGCGTCAGCCTGTCGAGCCCGGTCAACCGGGCCGCGTACGCGCTGGCGTTCGGTGAGCCGCAGATCCTCTACTCCGGGGCGATCGGCGACGGCTCGCGAATTCTGTACAACCGCACGCCCAAGGACCGGGTCGAGGCGGTCGCCCCCTGGCTGACCATCGACGGTGACGCCTATCCGGCGGTGGTGGACGGCCGCATCCAGTGGATCGTGGACGCCTACACGACCACGAACGGCTATCCGTACGCCTCCCGTACGACTCTCGGCGACACCACGGCGGACTCGCTGACCGCGACCAACAACTCGCGTGCGGTGGTCGCCCAGCAGAACCAGGTCAACTACATCCGCAACTCGGTGAAGGCCACCGTCGACGCCTACACCGGCGAGGTCCGGCTGTACCAGTGGGACACCGAGGACCCGGTGCTGAAGACCTGGATGAAGGCGTTCCCGGACACGGTGAGGCCGAAGTCGGACATCTCCCCGGACCTGATGTCCCATCTGCGCTACCCGCAGGACCTGTTCAAGGTCCAGCGCGAGCTGCTCACCCGCTACCACGTCCAGGACGCGCAGACCTTCCTCAGCGGCAGCGAGGTCTGGCAGGTTCCGGACGACCCGACGAACAAGTCGGGCGACGCGGTGCCGCCGTACTACCTGACCATGAAGATGCCCGGCCAGGACTCCCAGGCGTTCTCGCTGACGACGACGTACACGCCGAACAACCGGGACAACCTCAGCGCCTTCATGGCGGTCGACTCGCAGGCGGGCACGTCCGACTACGGGAAGATAAGGATTCTGAAGCTGCGCACGAGCACCTCGGCGGACGGACCCAAGCAGGTCCAGAGCCAGTTCAACTCCAACTCGCAGCAGAACATCACCGAGTTCGTCCGGCAGGTCAGGAACGGCGACTCGGAGATCGAGTACGGCAATCTGCTGACCATTCCGCTCGACGGAGGACTGCTCTACGTGGAGCCGGTCTACGTACGCGGCGGTCAACTCAAGTACCCGTTGCTGCGGAAGGTCCTGGTGACCTACGGCGGCTCCACGGCGTTCGAGGACACGCTCGGTCAGGCCCTGGACAAGATCTTCGGCGCGTCGGGTCCGACGCCTCCGCCCAGTACCGGCACCACGCCTCCGCCGAGCTCGGACAATCCGACGGTCCAACAGGCGCTGAAGGACGCGCAGAAAGCCTTCGACGAGGGGCAGGCGGCGCTGAACAAGAAGCCGACCGACTGGGAGGCGTACGGCAAGGCGCAGAAACAGTTGCAGGACGCGCTCAAGCAGGCCGCGCAGGCCCAGGCCCAGGCGGAGAAGCGGAGCGGCGGCGCCGAGAACGGCACCGACGGTGCGAAGAACGGCGCCGGCGGCGACGAGACGGGCAGCGGTAGCGGCACGACGGGGAGTTGATCGCCGGTACGGCGTCGAGGGCCCGGGTCCGTGAGCGGATCCGGGCCCTCGTGGTGTGCGTACGGCGCTCGGTGGGGGAGGGCGAACGCATGTGCCGACAGCGGAGACCGCCGTGCCGCCGTGGGGAGTTGGGCGATCTGTGTTTGACTTGTCTCTCTGTGGGCATGTCGACAAAACGCTGAAGTGACCTCACTGGCTGCGGTATACCAGATGTACCCAGTTTGCAGGTGGTGCGACGATGAACGTTATGGGGGACAAGGTAACTCTGTTCGACACAGGGCGATTTGTGCAGGCTTCCGATCCCGGGACGGGCGGGGAGCCCGAGGGCCTCGAGGAGACGAAGGGGGCCCAGGGGATCGGGGACGCGGTCGCGGACGAGACCGGGGAGGCCGCCGACGAGATGGCCGAACTGGCGCGCCGCCGGCTGGCCGCCGAGGCCGGCGACATCGACGCGATGAGCGTTCTCGGAGCCATGCTGCTGCGCCGCGGCGACCTCGACGCAGCCGAACCCCATCTGCGTGCCGCCACCTCGGCCGGTGACCGCGCCGCCGCGAACAACCTGGGAGTCCTCCTTCACCAGCGTGGATACGCCGACGAGGCGGCGGGCTGGTGGCGGATCGCCGCGGTCGCCGGCTCCGCCGCGGCCGCGCACGCGCTCGGCCGGCACCACCGCGAGCGCGGCGACGAGCCCGCCGCCGAGTACTGGCTGCGCCAGTCCGCCGAGCAGGGCCACGTGCTGGGCGCCTACGCGCTCGCCGATCTCCTGGAGCACCGCGCGGACCCCGCGGCCGAACGCTGGATGCGGGTCGCCGCCGAGCGCGGCCACCGCGAGGCGGCCTACCGGCTGGCGCGGGCTCTGGACCGGCGTGCGGCGGACGACTCCACCGCGGACGGTGCCGGCGCCCGGGGCA
The DNA here is from genome assembly GCF_053589015.1 of Streptomyces sp. NPDC003393. Taxonomy (NCBI): domain Bacteria; kingdom Bacillati; phylum Actinomycetota; class Actinomycetes; order Kitasatosporales; family Streptomycetaceae; genus Streptomyces; species Streptomyces sp. NPDC003393. The sequence goes on from NZ_JBSFRB010000016.1 coordinate 41,986, forward strand.
CGGGCTCGAGCGGCGCCGGCCCCACCGGGACGGACCGCCACGGCGCGGGCTCGGACCCGAGCGACCGGACGGCGGAGGCCGAGCAGTGGTACCGGCAGGCCGCGGCGCGCGGGCACCGGCGTGCGGCGCTGCACCTCGGCGCCATCCTGGAGAAGCGGGGCGAGCTGAAGGAGGCCGGCCGCTGGTACCTGACGTCCGCCAAGGACGGCGAGGCCCGGGCGGCCTGCGCCCTCGGGTTCCTGCTGCGCGACGCCGGGGACACCGAGGCCGCGGCGGTGTGGTGGCTGCGGGCCGCCCAGCACGGTGACGGCAACGCGGCGAACGCGCTGGGCGCGCTGCACGCCGAACGCGGCGAGACGCAGACCGCCGAACGCTGGTACAGGGCGGCCATGGACGCCGGCGACGTGAACGGCGCCTACAACCTCGGCCTGCTCTGCGCCGAGCAGGGACGGACCACGCAGGCCGAGCAGTGGTACCGGCGCGCGGCCTACGCCGACCACCGGGAGGCGGCGAACGCGCTGGCCGTCCTGCTGCTCCAGGGCGGTGACACCAGCGGGGCCGAGCCGTGGTTCTCCCGGGCGGCGGAGTCCGGGAGCGTGGACGCCGCGTTCAACCTGGGGATCCTCTATGCCGGGCGGGATCTGGAGTCCGAGGCCCTGCGCTGGTACGAGCGTGCGGCGGCCGCCGGGCACACGGAGGCGGCGCTACAGGTCGGGATCGCCCGGCTGCGCGCGGGGGACGAGCAGCAGGCCGAGCGGCACCTGCGGTGCGCGGCCGGCGGCGGGAGCGCGGAAGCCGCCTACCGGCTGGCGACGGTGCTCGACGCGCGACGGCCTCCGGTCCCGGCGCACGAGCTCGGGGAGTCGGTGATCCACGAGAAGACCGAGTGCGAGGAGTGGTACGAGCGGGCGGCCTCCCAGGGCCACCGGCGCGCACAGGTTCGGGTCGGCATGCTGGCCGCCGCCCGGGGGGACGTGGTCGAGGCGGCCCGCTGGTACCGGGCGGCGGCGGAGGCCGGGTCCCGCAACGGCGCCTTCAACCTCGGGCTGCTGCTCGCGCGGGAGGGGAGCGAGCCCGAGGCCGCCGTGTGGTGGGCCCGGGCGGCCGACGCGGGCCACGGGCGGGCGGCGCTGCGGCTGGCCCTTGTCTACGCGCGGCGCGGGGAGCTCGCGGAGGGGCAGCGGTGGGCCGACCGCGCGGTGGCGCTGGGCCCGGCCGAGGTCGCGGAGCGGGCGGCACGGCTCAGGGACGCGCTGCGGGAGGAGCTGTCGGCGTGACGTGCGCGACCTGCCCCGTAAGCGATTTGCTTCTTTCCCCGCCGGTCACGTAGTGTTCTATTCACCGACGCGGGGTGGAGCAGCTCGGTAGCTCGCTGGGCTCATAACCCAGAGGTCGCAGGTTCAAATCCTGTCCCCGCTACTGAAGGCCGAGGGCCGGAATCCGATCAAGGGTTCCGGCCCTCGGTGTTTTCGCCTCTGGGTGCCGCGACGCCCCTCGGTATCTCCGTTCCGCGCGAAGACGCCGGCACGCCAAGGCACGGTGCTCGGGCAGCCCCGACGTGCGATGAGTCCCACGCGGGCAGCCTCCGGGCGAAAAGTCCCGGCATGCGAAAAGTCCCGGCACTCCCTGGTGCCGGGACTTTCAGACGTTCGTCACGCTGCCGCGCAGTTCGGGCACAGGCCGCGGTACGTCACCTCGACGTCCGAGATCGTGAAGCCGAACCGCTCCGAGTCCGGAAGGTCGGCCAGCGGATTGCCGCCGGGATGCACATCCCGGATCGCGCCGCAGCCGGCGCAGACCAGGTGCTGGTGCGGCCGGTGGGCGTTCGGGTCGTACCGCTTGGCGCGCTTGTCCGTGCTGACCTCGATCACCTCACCGAGGGAGACCAGCTCGCCCAGGGTGTTGTAGACGGTCGCACGGGAGATCTCGGGCAGCTTGGCGACAGCCCGCGCGTGCACCTCGTCGGCCGTCAGGTGGACGTGCTCGCCGTCCAGGACCTCGGCCACGACGCGGCGCTGCGCGGTCATCCGCCATCCGCGTCCGCGCAGCCGTTCCAGAAGGTCGCTCATGAGCACCAGCTTAACAGCAAGGGGAATAGTTTCCGAACGAGTGTGACTTTGGATGTCTGTTTGACTTGGACAAAGTCCATTGTAGGATCCAGAACGGCTTTGGCCAAGCAACAGGAAACAGACAGATGTGCCGGGAGGCGACATGACCCAGGGGCCGCTCACGACGGAGGCCGGTGCACCGGTGGCCGACAACCAGAACAGCGAGACCGCGGGCGTCGGCGGCCCGGTTCTCGTCCAGGACCAACTCCTGCTGGAGAAACTCGCCCACTTCAACCGCGAGCGCATTCCGGAGCGCGTCGTGCACGCACGCGGTGCCGGCGCCTACGGCACCTTCACGGTGACCGCCGACGTCACGCCGTACACGCGTGCCGCGTTCCTCTCCGAGATCGGCAAGCAGACGGAGACGTTCCTGCGCCTCTCGACGGTGGCGGGCAACCTCGGTGCGGCGGACGCGGTGCGCGACCCGCGCGGGTTCGCGCTGAAGTTCTACACCGAGGAGGGCAACTACGACCTCGTCGGCAACAACACCCCGGTGTTCTTCATCCGGGACGCGATCAAGTTCCCCGACTTCATCCACACCCAGAAGCGCGACCCGTACACGGGCTCGACGGAGCCGGACAACGTCTGGGACTTCTGGAGCCTGTCCCCGGAGTCCACGCACCAGGTGACCTGGCTGTTCGGCGACCGTGGCATCCCGGCGTCCTACCGCCACATGGACGGCTTCGGCTCGCACACCTACCAGTGGAACAACGAGGCCGGTGAGGTCTTCTGGGTCAAGTACCACTTCAAGACCGACCAGGGCATCAAGTGCCTCACCCAGGAGGAGGCCAACAAGCTCGCCGGTGAGGACCCCGACTCCCACCAGCGCGACCTGCGCGAGGCGATCGAGCGCGGCGAGTACCCCTCGTGGACCGTCCACGTCCAGATCATGCCGGCGGCCGAGGCGGCGACCTACCGTTTCAACCCGTTCGACCTGACCAAGGTCTGGCCGCACGCCGACTACCCGCTGGTCGAGATCGGCAGGCTGGAGCTCAACCGCAACCCGGAGAACGTCTTCGCCGAGGTCGAGCAGTCGATCTTCTCCCCGGCACACTTCGTGCCCGGCATCGGCCCGTCCCCGGACAAGATGCTCCAGGGCCGTCTCTTCGCCTACGGCGACGCCCACCGCTACCGCGTCGGCATCAACGCCGACCACCTGCCGGTGAACCGGCCGCACGCCGCCGAGGCGCGCACCCATGCCCGTGACGGCTACCTCTACGACGGCCGCCACAAGGGCGCGAAGAACTACGAGCCGAACAGCTTCGGCGGTCCGTTCCAGACGGACCGGCCGCTGTGGCAGCCGCTCGCGGTCTCCGGTGTCACCGGCGACCACGCGACCCCGGGGCACGCCGAGGACGACGACTTCGTCCAGGCAGGCAACCTCTACCGGCTGATGTCGGACGAGGAGAAGGACCGCCTGATCGGCAACCTGGCGGGCGCCATCGCGCAGGTGTCGCGCGAGGACATCGCCGCGCGCGCGATCGACAACTTCCGCCGGGCGGACGCGGACTTCGGCAAGCGGCTGGAGGCCGCGGTCCAGGACCTGCGGGGCTGATCTCCAGCGCTGGACCGCTTGCCGGGGCGGCGGGCCGGGCCCTTCACGGGGCCCGGCCCGCCCGTATGCCTTCGGACCGCCGCTCGTCGCCTTCCGGCGGCCCCCGTACGCCTCCCGGACGCGGCCCGTACGCCTCGGCCGCCGCCCGCCTCTCCCCGGGCCGGCGCGCGGCTGTGTTCAGGCCGCCACGCGGGCCGGAACCCAGCAGCTGATGATGTCGCGGACCGAGACGATGCCGGCCGGTTCGCCGTCGTCGAGGACGATGAGGTGGCGGAAGCCGCCGTGCGCCATGGCGCGGGCGGCCTCCTCCAGGGTCCAGGACGGGGCGGCGAACACGACGTCGGTGGTGGTGTGGGCGTGCACGGGTTCCGTGTCCGGGTTCTGGCCCAGGCCGACGGAGTTGAGGATGTCGCGTTCGGTGAGGATGCCGATGCCGCCGGCGTCGGGGTCGTGGACCACGGCCGCGCCCACCCGGCGGGCGGACATCAGGGCGGCGGCCTGTCGGAGGGTGTGGGCGGGGCCGATGGTGAGGACCACCGTGCTCATGGCGTCGCGGACGAGCATGGGATGGAGCCACCTCCTCGCGGAATCCAGTTGGTGACTGGATTCACAAGTTCACAAGTGGGGGACTCTCAGAGTCGCAGGCAAAGCGGCGGTCAACAAGAGGGCGTGCGTAGCCGGTCGGGGGGCGTGCGCGGACGACTCCCGTTCCTCAGTGGCGCCGGTTGAGATACCCCAGCAACTCGTCGTGCAGCAGCCCGTTGGACGCCGCCGCGTTCCCGCTGTGCGGGCCGGGCCGGCCGTCCAGGCCCGTGAAGGTGCCGCCCGCCTCGGTCACGATGATCGCGTTCGCGGCCATGTCCCACAGCGACAGCTCGGGTTCCGCGCACAGGTCGACCGAGCCCTCGGCGACCATCATGTACGGCCAGAAGTCGCCGTAGGCGCGGGTGCGCCAGACCTCGCGGGTCAGGTCCAGGAAACCGTTCAGGCGGCCCTGCTCCTCCCAGCCGCCGAGCGAGGAGTACGCGAAGGAGGCGTCGGCCAGCTTGGCCACGCTGGAGACCCGAAGGCGCGACGCCTGGGACAGGCTGCGGCCGGTGAAGGCCCCGTGGCCCCTGGCGGCCCACCAGCGGCGGCCGAGGGCCGGCGCGGAGACGACGCCGACGACGGGCTGGAAGCCGCCCTCGCCCGCCTCCGTCAGGGAGATCAGCGTGGCCCACACGGGCACGCCGCGCACGTAGTTCTTGGTGCCGTCGATCGGGTCGACGACCCAGCGGCGCGGACCGGTGCCCTCGACGCCGTACTCCTCGCCGAGGACCGCGTCGCGCGGGCGGGCGCGCTGCAACTGGCCGCGGATCAGTTCCTCCGCCGCCTTGTCCGCTTCGCTGACCGGGGTCATGTCCGGCTTGGTCTCGACCTTCAGGTCGAGGGCCTTGAAGCGGTCCATGGTGGCGGCGTCGGCGGCGTCCGCGAGAACGTGGGCCAGGCGCAGGTCGTCAAGGTAGTCCGGCATGTAGGGAACGGTATCGGCCCGGGGCGACACCGGGCCACAGGGGGCGCGGACGGCGGGGCCGGGGTCACGGTGTGTCGCTCGAAGGGCTCACATGCCCCCGGGCACCCTTGACAGTGCCGCGGGGCGCGTCAAATCTGTGCGCAGAGTCGCTCGCCCCCGGGAGGCGATGATGCCTGCAGCGCGGGAGTCCCTGCTGGACGCCGCTTACACGGCGCTGGCGCGTCGGCCGTGGTCCGCGGTACGGATGGTGGACGTGGCCGCGGCGGCCGGGGTGTCCCGGCAGACGCTGTACAACGAGTTCGGCAGCAAGGACGGACTCGCGCGGGCGCTCGTCAGGAGAGAGGCGGACGGCTATCTCGCCGGCGTGGACCGCGCCCTGGCCGGACACACCGACCCGTCCGAGCGGCTCACCGCCGCCGCCGAGTGGACCGTGGCGGCGGCTCGCCAGAACGCGCTGGTGAAGGCCATGCTCACGGGATGCTGGAGCGAGCGGTTGCCCTGGCCGACGCTGTCGGCGGTGCCCTCGACCTCTCCCGTCCCGGCGCAGCGCAGGGCGGACGGTCCGCTGCCGTCGCCGGGCGAGTTGCTGGGACACGTCCGCGACCGTGCCGTGGCCGCCCTGGCCGCCTCGGTCCCGTCCGGCACGGACGTGACCGAGCTGGCGAGGGTCTGCGAGCTGGCGATCCGCCTCGCCCTGTCCTGTGTGGCGGTGCCCCCCGGCGAGGGAGGCGTGGCCGCCCTGGTGCGCGAGACCCTGCGCCGCCACCAGTTCGTCTGAGCCACCGGCCGCCGGGCCGTACGGACAGGACCCGGTTCGGGCCCGTGCCCGGCCCTCAGTGGGCCGAGCCCGACAGCTGCAGGCCGATCACGCCGATGATGACGAAGCTGATCGACACGATCTTCAGTGTGGACACCAGGTCGCCGAGGAAGACCATGCCGTAGATGGCGGTGCCCGCCGCGCCGATACCGGTCCACACCGCGTACGCGGGGCCGACGTCGAGCTTGCGCAGGGACAGGGTGAGCAGGCCGAAGCTGCCGAGCGCGAAGCAGGCGAAGGCGATGGTCGGCCAGAGCCTGGTGAAACCGTGCGACAGCTTCAGACACACCGCGAAGCCGGTCTCGAGCAGTCCCGCGACGATGACCAGCAGCCACGCCATGTGCCGTCCTCCCGTAGGTCCTTGCTCCGTGACCGCTCCGGCTCGCTGCGATTATGCACGTGCCGGACCGTGGCGGACACAAACTACGCCAAGGTGAGCACGCGGCGTCAGTCGCCTTCCCTACGCTCCCGGGTGGCCAGCAGCCGGCGCAGCGAGTAGAGCCGGGCCGGGTCCGCGTGCCCCTCCTCGACCCACGCGTCCAGCCCGCAGTCCGGCTCGTCGTGGCTGCACGCGCGCGGGCAGCCCTCCGTGCCGGGTCCCAGGTCGGGGAAGGCGTGGATGACCCGGGAGGGATCGATGTGGGCGAGTCCGAAGGACCTGACGCCCGGGGTGTCGACGACCCAGCCGTCCCCGCCGGTCAACGGCAGGGCGAGCGCCGAGGTGGTGGTGTGCCGGCCGCGGCCCGTCACCACGTTGACGTGTCCCGTCAGCCGGCGCCTGTCCTCCGGGACGAGCGCGTTGACCAGCGTCGTCTTGCCGACGCCGGAGTGACCGACGAACGCGGTGATCTTGCCGTCCAGATGCTCGCGCACCCGGTCCGCCGCGTCCCCGTTCTCCAGCTCCTCACGGCTGGTGACGACATGGGGGATGTCCAGCGCCCCGTACAGCTCCAGGAGCTTGTCCGGCGGGGCCAGGTCCGACTTGGTCATGACCAGCAGCGGGTCCAGACCACCGTCGAACGCCGCCACCAGGCAGCGGTCGATCAGCCGTGGGCGCGGCTCGGGGTCGGCGAGCGCGGTGACGATGGCCAGCTGGTCGGCGTTGGCCACGACCACGCGCTCGTACGGGTCGTCGTCGTCCGCGGTGCGGCGCAGCAACGAGCTCCGCTCCTCGATGCGGACGATGCGGGCGAGCGTGTCCTTGGCGCCGGACAGGTCCCCGACCAGGGCCACCCGGTCGCCCACGACGGCGGCCTTGCGGCCCAGTTCGCGGGCCTTCATCGCCATGACCGTGCGGCCGTCGACGAGGCAGGTCAGCCGCCCGCGGTCCACGGTGAGCACCATGCCCTCGGCGGCGTCCTCGTGCTTGGGCCGGATGTTCGTACGCGGTCGTGTGCCTCGGCGACCGGGCCGGGTCCGGATGTCGTCCTCGTCGGTGTGCTTGCCGTAGCGGCGCATCGCGTGGTCCTCGCGCCCCTACGCCCCGAGCATCCCGGCCCACAACTCGGGGAAGTCCGGAAGGGTCTTCGCCGTCGTCGCCACGTTCTCGATCTGCACGCCCTCGACCGCCAGGCCGATGACCGCGCCGGCCGTCGCCATGCGGTGGTCCTCGTAGGTGTGGAAGATTCCGCCGTGCAGCCGGCGCGGGCGGATGTGCAGGCCGTCGGCGGTCTCGGTGACATCGCCGCCGAGCTCGTTGATCTCCTTGGTCAGCGCGGCCAGCCGGTCGGTCTCGTGCAGCCGCAGATGGGCCACGCCCCGCAGCGTCGAGGGGGAGTCCGCCAGCGCGGCGACCGCGGCGATACCCGGGGTCAGCTCGCCGACCTCGCCCAGGTCCACGTCGATCCCGTGGATCGACCCCGAGCCGGTGAACACCAGGCCGAAGTCGGTCAGCTCGCAGGAACCGCCCATCTCGGTGAAGATCTCGCGCAGCCGGTCACCCGGCTGGGTGGTCCGCTCCGGCCAGTCCGGAACGACCACCTTGCCCCCGGTCACCAGCGCCGCCGCCAGGAACGGCTGGGCGTTGGACAGGTCCGGCTCCACGGTCAGGTCCCGGCCGAGCAGCGCGCCCGGCGTGACCCGCCACACGTTCGGCTCGCCGCCCGACTCCGGAGTGTCGACCTGGGCGCCCACCGCGCGCAGCATGTCGACCGTCATCCGGATGTGCGGCATCGACGGCAGCGTCGAGCCGGTGTGCCGGACCTCGACGCCCTGGTTGAAGCGCGGGCCGGACAGCAGCAGGGCGCTGACGAACTGGGACGAGGAAGAGGCGTCGATCTCGACCGGGCCGCCGTCCAGCGCACCGCTGCCGTGCACGGTCATCGGCAAAGCGCCCCGGCCGTCGTCGTCGATGCGGGCACCGAGCGCGCGCAGCGCGTCGATCACGCCGTGCAGCGGACGCTCGTACGAACGAGGGTCGCCGTCGAAGCGCACCGGGCCGTCGGCCAGCGCCGCGACCGGCGGCAGGAAGCGCATCACCGTGCCCGCGTTGCCGACGTCGACCGTGGCCGGGCCGTGCAGCCCCGCGGGGATCACCCGCCAGGCCTCGCCCGAGGCCCCCGCGCCCGACGCGGAGGACACCGTCTCCTCGATGCCCACGCCCATCTCCCGCAGGGCCCCGGCCATCAGCAGCGTGTCGCGGGAGCGCAGCGGGCGGCGCAGCCAGCCCGGCTCCGAGGCGAGGGCGGCGAGCACCAGCGCGCGGTTGGTGACCGACTTGGACCCGGGCACGTGGACCGTCGCTTCGACGGCTCCGCTCGCGTGCGGGGCGGGCCAGAGGGCGGTGTCTGCGGGGTTCGGGGCCATGGACCCACTCTATAAGGAGGCGCTTCGACAGGCCGTCCTACGGGTGCGGCCCGGCCGGGGGCGGGCACGCCGGGCGGCGCGGCCGTACCCCACGCCGTACGCGTACGTCGCGCCTCGCACCTCCCGGAGCCGTGCGCCCACCGCACCTCCCGGAGTCGTACGCCCCTCCGGCCCGGAGCGCGCCCGTAGCCACGGCCCGCTCACACCCCCAGCAGCCAGCGGCCGCCGCCCATCAGCGAGCACAGCGACACCGCGTGGAACAGGAACAGCCACAGGCCCGCCGGTACGTGCGTCAGCCGGGACAGCTGGTCCGCGTCCGAGTCCCCGGCACCGCCACGGGACCGCTTAGCCTGGAGCTCGAAGGCCGGCCGCACCCCGCCCAGCAGCAGGAACCACACCACCGCGTACGCGAACGCCGCCTGCACCTGGGGCCCGGTCAGCCACGACACCAGCAGGAACAAACCGCCCGTGACCAGCACGGTCAGCGCCCCGTACGCGTTGCGGATCATCACCAGCACCGCCACCAGCAGCGCCGTGGCCACCCACAACAGCAGCGTGATCCGCCCGGCGGCGAGCAGGGCCGCGCCGCCCAGGCCCAGCAACGGGGGAGCGGTGTAGCCGGCGGCCGCGGTGAGGATCATGCCGGCGCCGTACGGCTTGCCGCGGCTCACGGTCAGTCCGCTGGTGTCGGAGTGCAGCCGTATACCGGTCAGGGTGCGGCCGCTCAACAGGGCCACCAGGCCGTGGCCGCCCTCGTGGGCGATGGTGATGGCGTTGCGGGAGACGCGCCACAGGGTGTGCGGGACGACGACGCCGAGCGCGGCGACCGCGGTGGCGATCACCACCCACAGGTCCGGGTCGGGCTGGGTGCCCACGAGCCGGTCCCAGAGACCGGGCAGCGCGGTCGAGGCGAGGCTGTCCATGTGTTCCGGTGGCTCCTGTGCTCGCGGTTCGGAAGGGGCGGCGCGAAGCGCCTCGTTCAGGGGTGGTGGTCGGGGGACGGGCGGGCCTGGCAGTGTTGCACGTATGTGCGGACGGTATGCGGCAAGTCGCGGAGCCGAGGATCTCGCGGGAATCTTCGAGATCGAGAAGTGGGAGCCGGAGGAGACGCTTGAGCCCGACTACAACGTGGCCCCGACCAAGGAGGTCCATGTCGTCCTGGACCGCCCTGTGAGGGACGCCGGGGACAAGCGTCCGGTTCGGCAGCTGCGGAAGCTGAAGTGGGGTCTGGTGCCCTCCTGGGCGAAGTCCCCCGAGGGCGCCGCCCGCATGATCAACGCGCGGGCGGAGACCGTGCACGAGAAGCCCTCGTACCGGCGCGCCTTCGCCGTCCGGCGCTGCATCGTGCCCGCCGACGGCTACTACGAGTGGGTCACCGGCACCCAGGAGCGGGAGCTGGAGGTGGAGGGCAGGCGCAAGCGGCCGCGCAAGCAGCCGTACTTCGTCACCCCGGCGGACGGCTCGGTGTTCGCGATGGCGGGGCTGTACGAGTTCTGGCGGGACCGCACGCTGCCCGACGACCATCCGCTGGCCTGGTGGGCGACCTGCTCGGTGATCACCACGGAGGCGGAGCGCACCCCGCTGGCGGTGGCCCCGGCTGACGGCCCGCGCTCACTGGCCGACATCCACCCCCGGATGCCGCTCCTGCTCACACCCGACCGCTGGGACGCCTGGCTGGACCCGGCCCGCACGGAGGTGGACGACCTGCGCGCCCTCCTCGCCCCGCCGCCCGCCGGCCTGATGCGCGCCTATCCCGTGTCCACCGCCGTGAGCAACGTCCGCAACAACGGGCCGGAGCTGCTGAAGGAGCTGCCCGCACCCGAAGAGGGCACACTCTTCTGACATGACTCCGCAGACGGTCGGTACCCCGGAGACGGTCACCACGGACGCGGGTGATGCCCGCATCACCTGGCACAGAGCGAGGAAGCCCGCCATGGTCCTCGCCGTCGGCCATGGCGCCGGGGGCGGCATCGAGGCGCGGGACCTGCGGGCCCTGGCCGAGGTGCTGCCCGGCCGCGGGGTGAGCGTGGCCCTGGTGGAGCAGCCCTGGCGCGTCGCCGGGAAGAAGGTCGCGCCCGCGCCGAAGACCCTGGACGTGGGCTGGCGGGGTGTGTGGCCCGCGCTCGCCGCACCGGGGCTGCCCGTCGTCTCCGGCGGCCGCAGCGCGGGGGCGCGGGTCGCCTGCCGCACCGCCGTCGAACTGGGCGCCCACGCCGTGCTGGCGCTGAGCTTCCCGCTGCACCCGCCCGGCAAGCCGGAGAAGTCGCGCGCCGACGAGCTGCTCGGTGCCGGGGCGCCGACGCTGGTCGTGCAGGGCGGGAACGACCCGTTCGGGAAGCCGGCGGAGTTCCCCGAGGGTTCCTACGGGCTGGTCGAGGTGCCGTACGGGGACCACGGCTTCGCCGTGCCCAAACGCGCGGAGATCAGTCAGGAGCGGGCGCTGGAGATCGTCACGGACGGCGTCGTGGAGTGGATCGCGTCACTCGGGTGATCCCGGGAATGCCGGGTGGCGGGTCACTGTTAAGGGCTAAAGAAGTGCTGATGCCTCGGCACCGACGTCCCAGGAGAGGAAGTCCGCCGCATGGGTTCGACCATCTGCCCTCCCGCGTCCCGCAGCCATCCCCTGGACGGGCCGCACCCGGCAGAGTCCGATTCCAGCCGCAGCCGCGCTGACCTGGACTGGTCCGTGCTGCACGCGGCCAAGACCGCTCCCATTCGAGCGGCGGGAGGCACAGGTCGTCGTCTATCCTCCGAATCGAGTGGGACCGGTTTCGGTCCCGCGCCATCGTTTGAGGAGGTGGGTCCGGTTCCCGGGACCGACGCAGGGAACGACAACGGCCAGGCGGAGCTGCCCGAGGGCCTGAGCACGGGCGTGGACGCGTCCGCGGAGTCGACCGCCGAGCGCAGCGCGCGCTTCGAGCGGGACGCGCTGGAATTCCTCGACCAGATGTACTCGGCCGCCCTGCGCATGACGCGCAACCCGGCCGATGCGGAGGACCTGGTGCAGGAGACCTACGCCAAGGCGTACGCCTCCTTCCACCAGTTCCGTGAGGGCACCAACCTCAAGGCGTGGCTGTACCGGATCCTGACCAACACCTTCATCAACTCCTACCGCAAGAAGCAGCGTGAGCCGCAGCGCTCCGCCGCGGAGGAGATCGAGGACTGGCAGCTCGCCCGCGCCGAGTCGCACATGTCGACGGGTCTGCGCTCCGCGGAGTCGCAGGCGCTCGACCACCTGCCCGACTCGGACGTGAAGGAAGCGCTCCAGGCCATCCCCGAGGAGTTCCGTATCGCCGTGTATCTCGCGGACGTAGAGGGCTTTGCGTACAAGGAGATCGCGGACATCATGGGGACACCCATCGGTACGGTGATGTCCCGGCTGCACCGGGGCCGCCGTCAGCTGCGTGGCATGCTCGAGGACTACGCCCGCGATCGCGGACTGGTCCCGGCCGGTGCCGGAGAGTCGAACGAAGCGAAAGGCTCGGGCTCATGAGCTGCGGAGAGCCGCACGAGACGGACTGCAGTGAGGTACTCGACCATCTGTACGAGTTCCTGGACCGTGAGATGCCGGACGTCGATCGCACCAAGTTCGAGCAGCACTTCGAGGAGTGCTCGCCGTGTCTGGAGAAGTACGGCCTGGAGCAGGCCGTGAAGAAGCTGGTCAAGCGGTGCTGCGGGCATGACGACGTACCCGCCGACCTGCGCGCCAAGGTCATGGGACGGCTCGAGCTGATCCGCTCCGGCCAGACCGTCTCCGAGCGCGACGTGACCGAGGAGCCGGTCACCTTCCAGGAGCCCTGACCGGCCCACGTACGACGAAGGCCTGCTCCCCGCGGGGCAGGCCGTTCGTCACCCGTACGTGCTAATCCGCGGGTTATCGGCCCACGGACGTCCCTCCGTGCCCCCTAGTCTCCCAGCCGTGGGCAGGCAGGACCGGCGCGACGGGGGAGGGACGGCATGGAGGCGGTTCCACCGCGCGCACGTGCATACGTCGTCTGCGTCGCCGTCGGCGCCCTGGTCTGCCTGCTGCCGGTGCTGGCGCCGGCCACGGCGCCGCCGCTGGTCCCGGTGCCGGTGGTGACGCACGCGTCCTGGTGGGTCGTCGGCCTGCTGGCCGCCGTGTACACCTGCTGCAAGCACCTGGCCCGCCGGAGCTCCGCCGGGCCCTTCTACCCCGTGCTGCTGGCCGCGGCCTTTCTGCTGCCGCCGTCCGCCGCCGCGCTGGTCCCGCTGCCCGGCGCACTGCTGGCCGCGGCCGGGCAGCGGCCCGAGTCGCTGCGCCGCGTCTGGCGGGCGGCCCAACTCGCGCTCGCCGTGTGGATGGCGTCCGCGGTGCACGGGAGACTGGGCGGCCCGGGCGCCGTCGCCGACCCCGACTTCCCGTACGCCCTGGTCCCGGCCGGTGCCGCGGTGGTGGCGTTCTGCGGAGTGCTGACCGCGCTGGACGGAGGGGTCCGGGCGCTGGCGACGGCATCGCCCGCCCCGCCGGGCCGACGGGGACTGTTCACCCGCTCCCTGGCGCCGATCGCCGTCCACGGCCTCGCCGGCCTGATGATGGCCGTGCTCTGGCGCAGCCCGTACGGGCCGGTGGCCGCCCTCCTGGTGCTGCTGCCGATGTGCGTGTCCTGGTGGGCGTACGCGCAGTACCACCGGGAACGGGCCGCCCACCAGGCGACGATCCGGGCGCTGGTGCAGGCCGTCGACATCAAGGACGGCTACACGCGCGGCCACAGCGAGCGGGTCGGACACGCCTCCATGATGATCGCCCGCGAACTCGGCATGGACGACGATCGCGTCGAGGTGCTGCGCTTCGCCGGCATCCTGCACGACGTGGGCAAGCTGGGTGTGCCCACCCGGCTGCTGCGCAAGGACGGCCCGCTGACCCCCGAGGAGCGGCGGGTGATCGAGCTGCACCCCGAGTACGGACACGAGATGGTACGCGGGATCTCCTTCCTCGGCGAGGCACGCTCGGCGATCCTGCACCACCACGAACGCCTGGACGGCAGCGGGTACCCCTACGGGCTGAGCGGCGGCCAGATCCCGGAGTGCGCGCGGGTGGTGGCCGTCGCCGACGCCTTCGACGCGATGACGTCCACCCGTTCCTACCGCAGGGCCCGGCCGGTGGCCACGGCGCTGCGGGAACTGGAGCGCTGCGCGGGCGCCCAGTTCGACCCGCGCATGGTCACGGCCCTGGTGCGGGCCCTGGACCGAAACGGCTGGCACCCCGCGGTCACGGCGGAGGACGGCGCGCCGCCGCCTCCGCCCGGGGACGGTACGCCGTCGCCTCGGTCCGGACACGGCGCGCCACGCGCCCCGGGCAGGCACCGCGCCCCCCGTGCCCCGGCCGGGCCGGTCCGCGGGCGTGAGGAGACGCGCGGGTGAACCGGCCGTGGCCGTTGGTGCTGATCCGCGGCTCCGCCCTCGCCGTCGGCCTGCTGTCGCTCGCCGTCACGGTGTGGACCGGTCTCGAGGAGCGCGGGACGGCGCTCGCGTTCGGTGTGCTCGTGCTGGTGGGGGAGCTGGCCCGGTGGTCGGGCGGCCAGGCCCGGGAGGCCGCGCCGCTGGGCGCCGCGGGCGCGCTGTCGTACGCCCTGCTGGGGGAGAACGCAGGGCGGCCCAGCCATCACGGCGCCCTCCAGGCCGTCGCCGTGGTGCTCGCTGCCTGTCTGCTGGCCGGCGTGCCGCACATCGCCCGTGGGCGGGGATCGACCCTCGACCACCTGTCCCGGCGGATCCTCACCGTTTTCTTCGCCGCGGTCTGCTTCCAACCGCTGTACGGCCAAGGCGTCTTCCGGGGCTGGGTGGGCCCGGCGTACGCCCTGCTGCTGCTCGCGCTCCTGGCGCTCACCGCCCTGTGCGGGGCCGTGCTCGCCGCCGTGCCCGCCCACTGCCGCACGGGGTGGCCGTTCGGCCCGCTGCTCCGGGAGGAGCTGCGGGGTCTGCTCGGGATCGGGTCGGCGGTGTGCGCGACGGGCGCGGTGATGGCCCTCGCGGTCGCCGTCGCCGGGTTGTGGGCGCTGCCCGTCTTCTCGCTGCCGCTGCTGCTCACCCAGCTGTCCTTCCGGCGGTACGCGGCCGTGCGGGACACCTACCGGCAGACCATCGCCTCGCTGGCCCGGGCCACCGAGGTGGCCGGGTACACCCCGGCCGGGCACGCCCGCCGGGTCGCCGCGCTCAGCGTGGCCGTGGGGAGGGACCTGGGGCTGACCGAACCGGAGCTGACCGTGCTGGAGCATGCCGCGCTCATGCACG
Organism: Streptomyces sp. NPDC003393; assembly: GCF_053589015.1. Classification (NCBI taxonomy): domain Bacteria; kingdom Bacillati; phylum Actinomycetota; class Actinomycetes; order Kitasatosporales; family Streptomycetaceae; genus Streptomyces; species Streptomyces sp. NPDC003393. The sequence continues at coordinate 57,036 of NZ_JBSFRB010000016.1, forward strand.
ACATCGGGCAGCTCAGCCTGGTCGACCCGATGCCCGCGGGGGCGACGGCCGGCCTGCCCGTCGCCGAGCAGCGGCGCATCGCGCTGCTCGGCGGGGCCGTGGTCCGCCAGACCGGGGTCTCCCAGGAGGTGGCGGTGGTGGTGGAGCGGCAGGCCGACCCCTGCCGGGAGCAGCCGCTGCCCGCCCGGATCGTGCGGGCCGTGAACGCCTACGACGAGAAGGCGCGCGACGCCGGACCCGGCGGACCGCTCAGGGCACTGGAGGAGCTGCGGCTGGCCACGGCCGGCGACTACGCGCCCGAGGTGGTCGAATCGCTGGCCCGGGTGCTGTCGCGGGACTGTCTGACGCCGCCCGCCACGGGGTAACCCATGGGTAATGAGCGCCCTTCAAGCCGTACGTGGTTGGATGCGAAGGAAAGGGAAACCGGGGGCAGGAGCCAGCCCACACAACGGAACTGGCAGGCGGGAATCGTGAGGATCTTCGGCAAGGGACGGCACCGGCCCTCCGCCTCCTGGCGGCAGGCCACCGACCGCGCGTTCACCCTGATCGGCGACGGCCGGTACGAGGACGCGGGCGCGCTGCTGACGCGCGCGGCCGACCTGGAGCCCTGGCTGTCGGAGTCCTGGTTCAACCTCGCCCTGCTGCACAAGTTCCGGCACGACTGGGAGCAGGCCAGGACGGCCGGGCTGCGGGCCGTGGCCCTGTTGGAGAAGGAGTCCGGCGCGCCGGACTGGTGGAACGTCGGGATCGCCGCCACCGCCCTGCAGGACTGGCCGCTGGCCCGGCGCGCCTGGCAGGCCTACGGCCTGAAGGTGCCCGGCGGGGCGGCCGCCGCCGGGGAACCGGTGGGCATGGAGCTGGGCAGCGCGGCCGTGCGGCTGTCGCCGGAGGGCGAGGCCGAGGTGGTCTGGGGCCGCCGGCTGGACCCCGCCCGGATCGAGGTGCTGTCCATCCCGCTGCCCTCCTCCGGGCGGCGCTGGGGCGAGGTCGTACTGCACGACGGGGTGCCGCACGGCGAGCGGACCACCGCGGCCGGGCACAGCTACCCGGTCTTCGACGAGATCGAGCTGTGGGCGCCCTCGCCCGTGCCCACCTGGGTGGTCCTGTTGGAGGCGGCCACCGAGGCCGACCGGGACGCCCTGGAGCAGCTCGCCGCCGACGCTGGCTTCGCCGCCGAGGACTGGTCCTCGTCGGTGCGGCTGCTGTGCCGGACCTGCTCGGAGTCGCGGATGCCGTCCGACGAGGGCGACGGCGTGCACCTGGACCCCCACGACCACAGCGAGCCGGGGCACCCCGGGCCGCTGGGCCACCGCACCGACGGACAGCTGTGGGTGCCCGAGCGCGAGTGCGGGTTGGCCGCACCGGCGGCCCTCGTCCGGGGGCTGCTGGACGGGTGGGTCGCGGACAGCCCGGACTCCCGGGACTGGCGGGACCTGGAAGAGGTCTGCTGACCCCCGTCCGCCGCCGGTGTCCCGACGGAGACCCGAGTGTCCGTCGGCCCCCTTAGGCTGTACTGGCAGAATCTCTCAGGCTTGCAGGAAGGCGTACGTCGGTCATGGCGCAGCAGGACACCGATCAGCAGCACGCGGGCGTGCTCCCCGTGGACGACGAGGGCTATGTCGTCGACACCGGGGACTGCGAGGAGCGCGAGACGGCGTGGCGCGAGCGCGGTACCTCGCGGCCGATCACGGTCGTCGGCAACCCCGTGCTGCACAAGGAGTGCAAGGACGTCACCGAGTTCGGCGACGAGCTCCAGCAGCTGGTCGCGGACATGTTCGCCAGCCAGCGCACCGCCGAGGGCGTGGGCCTGGCCGCCAACCAGATCGGTGTCGACCTGAAGGTCTTCGTCTATGACTGCGGGGACGACGAGGGCGTGCGGCACGTCGGCGTGGTCTGCAACCCCAAGCTGGTCGAACTGCCCGCCGACCGCCGCCGCCTGGACGACAGCAACGAGGGCTGCCTGTCCGTGCCCACCGCATACGCGCCGCTGGCCCGCCCGGACTACGCCGAGGTCACCGGCCAGGACGAGCGGGGCAACCCGATCAAGGTGCGCGGCACCGGCTACTTCGCGCGCTGTTTGCAGCACGAGACCGACCACCTCTACGGCTACCTCTACATCGACCGGCTCTCCAAGCGGGAGCGCAAGGAAGCCCTGCGGCAGATGGCCGAGAACGCGCCGCGCTACCCCGTGGTCGCCAACGACTGAGGGGCCCGTTGCGCGGGGCGGGTGCCCCGTACGCGAGTGTCCCGTGTGTCCCCTGTGCACGGCGCCCGACCGGAACGACCGGTCGGGCGCCGCACTTGTGTGCGTCGGCATTCGATCGCCCGCGCGTGTCCGTCGAGCAAAAACCAGTCACACAAGGGGATATTCTCGGCATCCGGGGTAGTGAGTGGAGCAAATCCGTTCCCAGAACGGTCAGTTGTGGTGCTGAATGGGAGTGCGGGGATACGCGACGGCGTGCGCCGGGCACAGCGGAAGGGGCGGGCGCCACTGGCGGCTGAGAGGGGTTGTTCGTGCCAGCTTTCCCATACAGCACCACAACGACAGCGACTGCGGTCGCAGTACCATCATCGCTCGCTCTCCCGGTGATCGAGGCCGCGTTCCCCAGGCAACTCCATGCCTATTGGCCCAAACTCCAGGAGAAGACCCGCTGCTGGCTGCTGGAAAAACGGCTCATGCCGGCGGACAAGATCGAGGAACATGCCGACGGCTTGCGCTACACCGACCTGATGGCGGGCTACTACATCGGCGCGCCGGACGACGTGCTCCAGGCCATAGCGGACTACAGCGCCTGGTTCTTCCTCTGGGACGACCGGCACGACCGCGACATCGTCCACGGCCGGCCGGTCGCCTGGCGGCGGCTGCGGAGCGCACTGCACACGGCCCTCGACGCACCCCGGGAACACCTGCACCACCAGGACACCCTGGTCGCGGGGCTCGCGGACAGCGTGCTGCGGCTGTACTCGTTCCTGCCGGCCACATGGAACGCCCGCTTCGCCCGACACTTCCACACGGTGATCGAGGCGTACGACCGGGAGTTCCACAACCGCACCGAGGGCATCGTGCCCACCGTCGAGGAGTACCTCGCCCTGCGCCGACTCACCTTCGCGCACTGGATCTGGACGGACCTGCTGGAGCCGAGCGCGGGCCTGGAACTCCCGGACGCCGTACGGAAGCACCCCGCCTATCGGCGTCCGGCGTTGCTCAGCCAGGAATTCGCCGCCTGGTACAACGACCTGTGTTCGCTGCCCAAGGAAATCGCGGGTGACGAGGTGCACAACCTCGGGATAAGCCTTGTCAAACACGACGGGCTGACTCTCGAGGAGGCGATCGCGGAAATTCGCAGGCGCGTCGAGGAATGCATCTCCGAATTCCTCGTCGCGGAGCAGGAGGCTTTAGATTTCGCCGACGGCCTCGCGGACGGCACGGTGCGCGGAAAGGAACTGAGTGCCGCCGTACGGGCCTGCATCGGAAATATGCGCAACTGGTTCAGTTCCGTCTACTGGTTCCACCACGAGTCCGGCCGGTACATGGTCGACAGCTGGGACGACCGGTCGACGCCTCCGTACGTCAACAACGAAGCGGCAGGTGAGAAATGACCGTCGAGTCGGTGAAGTCCGAGACCCGGCCCGAGCCGGGAGCGGAACTGCGTGAGCCGCCCGTGGCCGAGGGGGCGCTCCCGCTCCTCGGACACGGCCTGAAACTGGCCCGCGACCCGCTGGCCTTCCTGGGCGGGCTGCGCGACCACGGCGACGTCGTCCGCCTCAGGCTCGGCCCCAAGACGGTGTACGCCGTCACCGCGCCGGCCCTCACCGGGGCGGTGGCCCTCAGTCCCGACTACATCATCGCCGGCCCGCTCTGGGAGTCCCTGGAGGGCCTGCTCGGCAAGGAGGGCGTGGCCACCGCCAACGGCCCGCAGCACCGGCGTCAGCGCCGCACCATCCAGCCCGCCTTCCGGCTCGACGCGATCCCCGAGTACGGGCCGATCATGGCCGAGGAGGCACATGCACTGGTGACGCGCTGGAGCTCCGGGAAGGTGCTCGACGTCACGACCGAGTCCTTCCGCGTGGCCGTCCGCGTCGCCGGCCGCTGCCTCATGCGCGGCAGGTACATGGACTCCCGCGCCGAGCGCATATGCGCCGCGCTGGCCACCCTGTTCAGCGGCATGTACCAGCGCATGGTGGTACCCCTCGGACCGCTATACAAGGTGCCGTTCAAGGCGAACCGCGAATTCAACCGGGCCTTGGCCGACTTGCACCTGCTGGTCGACGAGATCATCGCCGACCGGCGGGCGAGCGGTCAAAAACCGGACGATTTGCTGACGGCTTTGCTGGAGGCGAAGGACGAGAATGGCGAGCCCATTGGGGAACAGGAGATCCACGATCAGGTCGTCGCGATACTCACCGCAGGAAGCGAGACCGTGGGTTCCACGATCATGTCGCTGCTCCTCGTGCTCGCCGAGCACCCGGATCTCGGGGGCAAGATCCGGGACGAGGTGAAAACTGTTGCGGGGGACCGGCCGGTCGCATTCGACGACGTCCGAAAGCTGAGGTACACCACGAATGTCGTCGTCGAGACAATGCGGATGTATCCGGCCGTCTGGATTCTGACCCGGCGGGCGGTGACCGACACCCGGCTCGGCGGATACCGCATCCCCGAGGGCGCGGACCTCATCTACAGTCCGTACGCCATCCAGCACGACCACCGCTCCTACGAGCGCCCGGAGGACTTCGACCCCGATCGCTGGCTCCCGGAGCGGTCCAAGACGGTCCCGAAGCACGCGATGGAGCCGTTCAGCGTGGGCAACCGCAAGTGCCCGAGCGACCACTTCTCGATGGCCGAACTCACGCTGATCACCGCGGCGATCGCCGCCGCCTACCGCTTCGAGCAGGCCCCCGGCTCCGACCCCAGGCCGCGCATCGGCATCACCATGCGCCCGCGCCGCCTGCTGCTGCGGGCCCTGCCCCGCTGACCGGGCGGCACCCGGCCGGTCGGGCGGCACCCGGCCGGTCGGCGGGGCGACGGCCGGTCGACCGGACGGGTGCCCCGGTCATCGCCCCCCGGCCCGCTGACTTGCCGGGGACCCGTCCCGGAGCACGTGTTCAGGCGGCCTGCGGGCCCCTGAACGCGCGCCGGTAGGCGTTCGGGGTGGTGCCCAGCGCCCGCACGAACTGGTGCCGCAGCGCCGCCGCCGTGCCGAAACCGGACCGGTCCGCGATGGCGTCCATCGTCTCGTCCGTCGCCTCCAGCAGGTGCTGCGCCAGCAGCACCCGCTGACGCAGGATCCAGCGGTAGGGAGTGGTGCCCGTCTCCTGCTGGAAGCGGCGGGCGAAGGTGCGTGGCGACATGTGGGCGCGGGCGGCGAGCTGTTCCACGGTGACCTCCTCGTCGAGGTGCTGCTCCATCCACACCAGCACCTCGCCGACGGTGTCGCACGGCGACTTGGGCAGCGGACGCTCGATGTACTGCGCCTGACCGCCGTCCCGGTGCGGCGGCACCACCATCCGCCGGGCGATCTTGTTGGCCACCTCCGGCCCCTGTTCCTTGCGCACGATGTGCAGACAGGCGTCGATGCCGGCGGCCGTCCCCGCGGAGGTGATCACCGGGTCCTCGTCGACGTAGAGCACGTCCGGCTCGACGGTCGCGCCCGGATACTGCCGGGTCAGCTCCGCCGCATGGTGCCAGTGCACCGCGCACCGCCGCCCCTCCAGCAGCCCGGCCGCGCCCAGTACGAAGACCCCGGAGCACACGCTCAGCACCCGCGCGCCCCGGTCCACGGCCCGCCGCAGCGAGTCCAGCAGCTCGGGCGGGTACTCCCGGCGGGCGTAGTCGCTCCCGGCGGGTACCGCGATCAGGTCCGCCTCGTCGAGCCGGTCGAGTCCGTAGGACGTGCTGACGCTCAGGCCGCCCACATGGGTGCCCAGCGCCGGGCCCTCCGCCGAGACCACCGCGAAGTCGTACACCGGGAGTCCGTCGTCGCTGCGGTCGATGCCGAAGACCTCGCACACCACGCCGAGTTCGAAAGGATGCACGCCGTCCAGCAGGACGGCGGCCACGTTCTGCAGCATGCCCCCAGTCTGCCCTGTGAGTGGCAGGAATTTGAAGGTGTACGGCAGTCCTGCCACTGACGGTAAGGAGCATCGGGCGCGACAGTGGTGTGCATGAACGCAGACCAGACACAAGCCCTGATCGGAATGCCGGCGGCCTTCGGACTCCTGGTGCTGGTGATCCTCCCCTCGGTGATCGGCATGGTGCACGAGCGGCGCATCGACCGCCGGCTGAGGGCGGCTCAGAAGGGCCGAGAGGGCCACCGGGGCCGTGCGGACGAGGAGTTCGTCCGCACGGCCCCCGGGGAGCGAAGGGAGGATCAGAAGTCCTCGTCCAGGTCGACGGTGCCCTCCACCGCCACCTGGTACGCCGAGGGACGCCGCTCGAAAAAGTTGGTCAGCTCCTGAACGCCCTGGAGTTCCATGAAGGAGAAGGGGTTCTCCGAGCCGTACACCGGAGCGAAGCCGAGCCTCGCCAGCCGCTGGTCGGCCACGCACTCCAGGTACTGCCGCATCGAGTCGGTGTTCATCCCCGGGAGGCCGGCACCGCACAGGTCGCGCGCGAACTGCAGCTCGGCCTCGACGGCCTCCCGCAGCATGTCGGTGACCTGCCGCCCGAGTTCGTCGTCGAAGAGGTCCGGCTCCTCCTTGCGGACGGTGTCCACCACGTCGAAGGCGAACGACATGTGCATCGTCTCGTCACGGAACACCCAGTTGGTGCCGGTGGCCAGACCGTGCAGCAGGCCCCGGCTGCGGAACCAGTAGACGTACGCGAAGGCGCCGTAGAAGAACAGGCCCTCGATGCAGGCGGCGAAGCAGATCAGGTTGAGCAGGAACCGCCGGCGGTCGGCCCTGGTCTCCAGGCGGTCGATCTTCTCGACCTCGTTGATCCACTTGAAGCAGAACCCGGCCTTCTCGCGGATGGAGGGGATGTTCTCGACGGCCGCGAAGGCGGCGGCGCGGTCGTCCGGGTCGGGCAGATAGGTGTCCAGCAGCGTCAGGTAGAACTGGACGTGCACGGCCTCCTCGAACAGCTGCCGGCTCAGATAGAGCCGCGCCTCCGGCGAGTTGATGTGCTTGTACAGCGTCAGCACCAGGTTGTTGGCGACGATCGAGTCACCGGTCGCGAAGAAGGCGACCAGGCGGCCGATCAGGTGCTGCTCGGCGGGCGTGAGCCTGGCGAGGTCGGCGACGTCCGAGTGGAGGTCGACCTCCTCGACGGTCCAGGTGTTCTTGATGGCGTCCCGGTAGCGCTCGTAGAAGTCGGGGTAGCGCATGGGGCGCAGCGTCAGCTCGAAACCGGGGTCGAGGAGGGTCTGGGGTCGGTCGGTGGTGCTGGTCATCACTGGCAGGCCTCGCAGGACTCGGGGTTCTCAAGGGAGCAGGCGACCGCCTCGGGGTCGGCGACCTGCTGGACGGGGACGGTGGCGCGTGCCGCGCGGGCGATGCGGGTGGCCGGGCGGGAGCGCAGGTAGTACGTGGTCTTCAGGCCCTGCTTCCAGGCGTAGGCGTACATCGAGGACAGCTTGCCGATGGTCGGCGTCTCCAGGAACAGGTTCAGCGACTGGGCCTGGTCCAGGAACGGGGTCCGGGCCGCCGCCATGTCGATCAGTCCGCGCTGTGGGATCTCCCAGGCCGTGCGGTACAGACCCCGCACGTCCTCGGGGATCCAGGCGAAGTCCTGCACCGAGCCGTTCGCCTCGCGCAGCGCCTCACGGGTGCGGGCGTCCCAGACGCCGAGCTCCTTCAGCTCATCCACCAGATAGGAGTTGACCTGGAGGAACTCACCCGACAGCGTCTCGCGCTTGAACAGGTTGGAGACCTGCGGCTCGATGCACTCGTAGGCGCCGGCGATGGACGCGATGGTGGCGGTGGGCGCGATGGCCAGAAGCAGCGCGTTGCGCATGCCGACGGCGGCGACGCGTTCGCGCAGGGCGGCCCAGCGCTCCGGCCAGGTGAACTCGACGTCGTAGTGGTCGGGGTGCAGCACGCCCCGGGCGGCGCGGGTCTTCTCCCAGGCCGGCAGCGGCCCGTTGCGCTCGGCCAGGTCGGCGGACGCCTCGTACGCGGCGAGCATGATCCGCTCGGCGATGCGGGTGGACAGCGCCCTGGCCTCGGCGGAGTCGAAGGGCAGGCGCAGCTTGAAGAAGACGTCCTGGAGGCCCATGGCGCCCAGGCCGACGGGCCGCCACCTGGCGTTGGAGCGGCCCGCCTGCTCGGTCGGGTAGAAGTTGATGTCGACCACGCGGTCCAGGAAGGTGACGGCGGTGCGCACGGTCTCGTCCAGGCGCTCCCAGTCGAGATCATTGGTCGCCTTGTCGACAAAGGCACCCAGATTGACGGACCCCAGGTTGCAGACCGCCGTCTCCCCGTCGTCGGTGACTTCCAGGATCTCCGTGCAGAGGTTGGAGGAGTGGACGACGTGGCCCGGCTCGGCCGTCTGGTTGGCGGTGCGGTTGGCGGCGTCCTTGAAGGTCATCCAGCCGTTGCCGGTCTGCGCCAGGGTGCGCATCATCCGGCCGTACAGGTCCCGGGCGGGCATGGTCTTCTTCGCCCGTCCGGCCGCCTCCGCCCTGCGGTACGCGGCGTCGAACTCCGCACCCCACAGGTCCACCAGTTCCGGCACGTCCGACGGGGAGAACAGCGACCACTGCTCGTCGGCGCTGACCCGGCGCATGAACTCGTCCGGGACCCAGTGAGCCAGGTTGAGGTTGTGGGTGCGGCGGGCGTCCTCGCCGGTGTTGTCACGCAGCTCCAGGAACTCCTCGATGTCCGAGTGCCAGGTCTCCAGGTAGACCGCCGCGGCGCCCTTGCGCCGGCCGCCCTGGTTCACGGCCGCCACCGAGGCGTCCAGGGTCTTCAGGAACGGCACGATGCCGTTGGAGTGCCCGTTGGTGCCGCGGATCAGCGAACCCCGCGAGCGGATGCGGGAGTAGGCGATGCCGATGCCGCCGGCGTGCTTGGACAGCCGCGCGACCTGGTGGTAGCGCTCGTAGATGCTGTCCAGCTCGTCCCGGGGGGAGTCGAGCAGGTAGCAGGACGACATCTGGGGGTGGCGGGTGCCGGAGTTGAAGAGCGTGGGGGAGGAGGGCAGGTAGTCCAGGCGGCTCATGAGCCCGTAGAGCGCCGCGACGTCGTCCACCGACCGCGCGGTGTCGTCCTCGGCCAGACCGCTCGCGACCCGCAGCATGAAGTGCTGCGGTGTCTCGACCACCTTGCGGGTGATCGGGTGGCGCAGCAGATAGCGGCTGTGCAGCGTGCGCAGGCCGAAGTAGCCGAAGCGGTCGTCGGCGGCCGGATCGACCAGGGCGTCCAGCCGCTCGGCGTGCCGGCGTACGAACGCGGCGGTCCGGTCGGCGATCAGCCCCTCGCGGTGGCCCACGGCGACGGACTCCGTGAAGGACGTCACGCCCTGCGAGGCGGCCTCGGCCCGGATGGCGAGGGTCAGCAGCCGGGCGGCCAGCCGAGAGTAGGCGGGGTCCTCGGAGATGAGACCGGCGGCGGCCTCGGTGGCCAGATACCGCAGCTCCGCCTCGTCGGCGTGCGCCGAACGCCCGCGCAGCGCGGCGGCGGCCACCCGGCCGGGGTCGGCATCGGGGAGGTCGGCGGTCAGCTCGGTCAGCGTCCGCAGCAGCGCGGCACCGGGACCTTCGGCCTCCAGACCGGTGATGGAGCCTGTCGCTGAAGCCGGATCGGCTGGCGCGATGGTCACGTGGGGCTCTCCCTCGCTCGGCACGGGGCCTCATGGAGGGCAGGGAGCAGCGCACGGGCGCACGCGGCGCCGCGTCCACCGGCCCATTCCGCGAGGCCCGGACGTCAGGCACCCGGACCGGACGGCCGGGCGCACTGTCGGCAGGTCCTCGGACTGACGCTCGTACGACGGCACACGGGCAGCCGGAGATGACGGCATGCGGGCATACGCGGACGAGTACACCGTTGCGGGACAGTTCCGGATTCGCACCGGATTCCCCTGCGGTGACAGCGAGCATGAGCATACATCTTGTGCTGGGTGAGAAGGCCACCCCCATATGTTGTGTCGTGGCGACTGCGGAGCGTGTCAGAGCGGCAACTCGTAGGCGAGCAGCGTGATCTCGTCGAGGTGGGGGAGCGGGTTCCAGTCGCGCTCAGGGGTGCGCACGAAGCCCAGACGTTCGTAGATGCGATGAGCGGCGTGCATGGTGCGCTGGGTGGACAGCACCAGGCGGACACAGCCCTCGGTGCGCCGGGCCCGGTCCAGACAGGCCCGCACCAGGGCCTCGCCGGCGCCCCGGCCGCGCGCGGTCCGCGCGACCGCCAGCATCCGTATCTCGGCCTCGCCGGGCCTCGCGATGTCGGCCATCGGGCCGCCGGACGGCACGAAGGTGACCCCGCCGAGCACCCTGCCCTCCGCGACGGCCACCAGCACTTCGGCGGCGGCCGCCCGCTTGGCCACGTCCCTCAGTTCGCCCAGGTACGCGTCGCTCTCCCCGAAGTCGAGCAGCCCGTCGCCCAGATAGGCCTGGGCGGTGATCTCGCCGAGGGCGTCGTACTCGCCGGGCTCCGCCGGCCTGATCACGATGTCCATACGCCGAGTGTGCACGAGGGGTACGACAACGGGCCGCCGGATTTCTCCGGCGGCCCGTTGCGAGACGCTGCGGCCCGGTGAGAGGCGCAGGGTCAGAGGCGTACCGTCAGTGCGCGCTGTCGGCCGTGGCCGGCGGCAGCTCCACCGCGACGCCCGGGTCCCCCGCGTCGGCCGTGTAGTCCTCGGGCCGGGTCTCGTCGACGCCCGCGGGCGCCTTGACCGCGTTGAGGACGAAGGTCAGGACCACGGTGACGACCACGTTGAGCACGAACGCCGTCAGGCCGATGTAGCCGATCTCGCCGATGCCCGGGATCTCCTTGGCCGAGCCGCCGAAGTGCTTCTGCGTCGGCGAGGCGACCCCGTAGGCCGCGAGCGTGCCGTAGAGCATGCCGACCGCCCAGCCGGCGAGCAGCGCCCAGCGGTGGAACCACCGCGTGAACAGGCCGCCGACCAGGGCCGGGAAGGTCTGCAGGATCCAGATGCCGCCGAGCAGCTGGAAGTTGATGGCGACCGTCTTGTCCATGGTCAGGACGAAGATCAGCGCGCCCACCTTCACCAGCAGCGACACGATCTTGGAGACCCGGGTCTCCTCCTTCGCCGTCGCGTTCGGCTTGATGAAGTCCTTGTAGATGTTGCGGGTGAACAGGTTGGCCGCCGCGATCGACATGATGGCCGCCGGCACCAGCGCGCCGATGCCGATGGCCGCGAAGGCCACGCCCGTGAACCAGTCCGGGAACAGGTTCTCGAACAGCTGCGGGATCGCCAGCTGGCCGTTGTCGACCTTCACGCCCGCCGCGATCGCCATGAAGCCCAGGAGGGCGAGCAGGCCCAGCATGAGGGAGTACAACGGCAGGATCGTGGTGTTGCGGCGGATCACCTCACGGCTGCGCGAGGACAGCGTCGCGGTGATCGAGTGCGGGTACATGAAGAGCGCCAGCGCGGAACCCAGGGCCAGCGTGGCATACGTCCACTGACCTCCCGACGCGGTCACGATGCCACCCTTGCCCGCCGCGGTGAACTTCGCGTTGGCGGCCGCGAAGATGTCGTCGAATCCGCCCAGCTTGATCGGGATGTAGATGATCGCGACCGCGATGACGAGGTAGATCAGCCCGTCCTTGACGAACGCGATCAGCGCGGGGGCGCGCAGGCCCGACGAGTAGGTGTACGCCGCGAGCACGGCGAAGGCGATCAGCAGCGGCAGGTCCTTCACGAACCAGTTGGTGTTGTCGCCGCCGCCTATGCCCAGCACGTCCAGCACCGCCTGGATGCCGACGAGCTGGAGGGCGATGTACGGCATGGTCGCCAGGATGCCGGTGATGGCCACGACCAGCGACAGGCCTTTGGAGCCGAACCGGCCGCGCACGAAGTCGGAGGTCGTCACGTATCCGTGCCGGTGCGAGACCGACCACAGACGGGGCAGGAACGTGAAGATCAGCGGGTACACGATGATCGTGTACGGCACCGCGAAGAAGCCGGCCGCGCCGGTCGCGTAGATCGCCGCCGGGACGGCGACGAAGGTGTACGCGGTGTACAGGTCGCCGCCGAGCAGGAACCAGGTGATCCAGGTGCCGAACGACCTGCCGCCCAGGCCCCACTCGTCGAGGGTGTGCTCGTTCTCGGCCCTGCGCCACCGCGCGGCCAGGAAGCCCATGACGGTGACGAGCAGGAAGAAGAAGATGAAGACGCCGAGCGCGACGCCGTTCACGCCGTCCTTCATTCCGCCGCACCTCCCTCCGCGGGAGCACTGGTCCTACGGCTGCGCTGGTCGTGCTGCCAGAGCCGGTAGGCGATCATGGTCAGTGCGGTGGAGATGATCACCCACAGCATCTGGTACCAGTAGAAGAACGGGATACCGATGAACGTGGGATCCGTCTTGGCGTACGAACCGACCCACAGCATCGCCACAAAGGGCGCGACGAGGCAGAGGCCGATGACGACCCTTATGGGGGTCACCGCCCCTCTGCCGACTTCTGGGGCTTCTGACATGTGCGGCTCCGTCCCCTCGCTGAGCAAGCGTGATCGTTTGTGATCGCCTGTGTAATGCGCAGGCAATCTAGGTCACGGTGGCTCGATACGGAACCCCTTGTCCGTATAACGGTTAGGGGTCGGTTTGGACGCCGACCGCCAGGTCAGGCCGCAGATGCCGGTCTGCGGGCCGCTTCGGACGCGCCCCGCGGCCCTGGGTCGAAAATCAGCCAGCGGGCTCCGGTCGGCCCGCGGCCGTGCCGGCGCCGGTCCGCAGGGCTGCATCGGGCGTGCCACGCCGCAGTGTCGAAAGGCCTGGGATGCCAGCCGGCCTGACCGCGGGCAGGCGTCAGTGCGCGGGCCGCTTCAGTCGTGCGACGCTGCATGTTCCCGGGGGGTGACCCCCGGACCCCCAGCCGGTCTCCACGTCCGCCGGTGTCAGTCCGCGGGCCGCTTCAGCCGTGCGACGAACTTGTAGCGGTCCCCGCGGTAGACCGAGCGCACCCACTCCACGGGTTGGCCCGTGCGGTCCAGGGAGTGGCGGGAGAGCAGCAGCATCGGCAGGCCCACGTCGGTGCCGAGCAGGCCCGCCTCGCGCGGCGTGGCCAGGGAGGTCTCGATGGTCTCCTCGGCCTCGGCGAGGTGGACGTCGTAGACCTCGGCGAGGGCCGTGTACAGGGAGGTGTACTTCACCAGGCTGCGGCGCAGGGCCGGGAAGCGCTTGGCGGAAAGATGGGTGGTCTCGATGGCCATGGGCTCGCCGTTGGCCATGCGCAGCCGCTCGATGCGCAGCACGCGCCCGCCGGCGCTGATGTCGAGCAGGTCCGCGAGGCGGTCGTCGGCGGTGATGTAGCCGATGTCGAGGAGCTGCGAGGTCGGCTCCAGGCCCTGGGCGCGCATGTCCTCGGTGTACGAGGTCAGTTGCAGCGCCTGGGAGACCTTGGGCTTGGCGACGAAGGTGCCCTTGCCCTGGATGCGTTCCAGTCGGCCCTCGACCACCAGCTCCTGAAGCGCCTGGCGCACCGTCGTGCGCGAGGTGTCGAACTCGGCCGCCAGTGTCCGCTCGGGTGGCACCGGTGTCCCGGGCGCCTGCGTCTGGGTCATGTCGAGCAGATGCTTCTTCAGGCGGTAGTACTTGGGCACGCGCGCGGTACGGACGGTCGCCCCACCCTCGTTCTCCGCACTGCTGACGTCGGTGCTCATGCTCTGCCTTCCCGGCTCCAGTGCCGAAGCGGCCGACATCCCCATCGGCCACGGCTCACATCGTGGCACGGCTTCGTGTCTCGGGTGGCCACCCGCACGCTCCGTGATCTCCTCTGTATACCGTCGTGACCCCCGCTGGTCTAGTCCATCTTCACCGGGTGGGGTGGTGGTTCGTGCGAACCGGCGTACGGAGAGGGGGACATGACGTCCAGTGGTCCACCGCCGGCCGAGAGGAATCACGGCATCCGTTTGACCGGATGGGCAATGAAAGGTCCCTGCATATCGCGGTCCCGTAACGGACCACCTGAGCGGGTCGGCGCACTCTTGACAGCCCTATTGGTCTGGGCCAAGCTCCCCGTACTGGTCTACACCATTGGTCCAGGTCCCGGCCCCAAGGGCGGTGTGCGCTGACGCTCGACCGTCGCTCAACCGCGGGGAGGCAGGGGGGTTTGTGGCATCCCTGAGGAGGGTGGCGTGAAGCGCAAGCTGGTTGCCGCGATCGGTATCGCGGGCATGATGGTTTCCATCGCCGCGTGCGGGAGTGACAAGAAGGACGGGGGCTCCGACAAGGGGGCGGACGCCAAGGAGCTGACCGTCTGGCTCACCGTCGACGCTCAGAACAACTGGCCGGAACTGGTCAAGGCGGCCGACGACGCGGTGACGAAGAAGCACCCGGGCCTGAAGATCAAGCACGAGTACTACGGCTGGCCGGACAAGAACACCAAGCTGGACGCGGTCCTCGCCACCGACAAGGCCCCCGACGTGGTCGAGATGGGCAACACCGAGATGCTCGGCTACATGGTCAAGGGCGCCTTCGCCCCGGTGGACCCGGCCAAGTTCGACAACTCCTCCGCCTGGCTGGACGGCCTCAAGGCCTCGGTCACCTACGACGGCAAGACCTACGGCGTCCCCTACTACGCGGGCGGCCGTGTCGCCAACTGGCGCAAGGACGTCTTCGCCGCGGCCGGCGTCAAGTCGACCCCGAAGACCTACCAGGAGCTCACCGCCGACCTGGACAAGGTGCAGAAGAAGCAGGGCGGCAAGTTCAACGCCTGGTACCAGCCCACCCGTGACTGGTACGCGGCCATGTCCTTCCTCTACGACGCCGGCGGCTCCATCGCCAAGGAGGAGGGCGGCCAGTGGAAGGCCAACCTCTCCTCGCCCGAGTCGATCAAGGGCCTGAACGAGTTCAAGAACATCGTCGACAAGTACATGCACGGCGACAAGACCAAGGACGAGTCCGACCGTTACATCGTCTACGGCCAGGGCAAGTCCGGCATGATCTTCGGCGCCGCCTGGGAGGGCGCGACCGCCGCCGACCCGAAGAACGACAAGACCGGCAAGCTCAAGGACAACCTCGAGAACTTCGTGATGCCCGGCCCGTCCGGCAAGAACATGCCGGTGTTCCTCGGTGGTTCGGACCTCGCCGTCCCGGTGAAGTCCAAGGCCCAGGGCCTCGCCGCCGAGTGGATCAACGCCTTCACCGGCCCCGCCGGCCAGAAGGGCCTGATCGCCAAGGGCAACCTGCCCAACAACAAGACGGACCTCGCGACGCTGAAGAGCGACCCGACGACCGCCGTCCCGGCCACCGCGGCCGAGTCCAACTGGTTCGTCCCGATGGCCCCGGGCTGGGGCCAGGTCGAGAAGGCCCAGGTGCTCCAGACCATGCTGCAGAACATCGGCACCGGCAAGAAGTCGGTCGAGACCGCCGCCAAGGAGGCGGACGCCGCGATCGACAAGGTCATCAACACCAAGTGACCGGCGCAGGGTCCCGTCACCGGCGGGGCCCTGCTTCTCGCACGGCCGCGCAGTGGGTTCGGCTCCCGCGCGGCCGTGCAGGGCTATGCCTCCGTATGACCTGAGGGACCGCTGAGGAGCGCGCGATGAGTGCCGCAGACACGACCACCCCTGCCAAGGTGCCGCCGCCGCGGCAGGCGCCGCCACCGGCCGGCCCGGGCCGGACTCGCAGACAGCGGACGCCGGGCGGGGCCGCGACCCCCTGGCTGCTGCTCGCGCCCTGCCTGGTGACCCTGGCCCTGGTCATGGCCTATCCGCTGGCGCGGCTGGTGACCCTGTCCTTCCAGAAGTTCGGCCAGCCGCAGCTGTGGGGCTTCCAGTCCCCCGACTGGGTCGGCTTCAGCAACTTCGCGGGCGTGCTGAGCGACAGCGAGTTCTGGGCGGTCGTCGTGCGCACGGTCGTCTTCGCCGTCGGCTGCGTGGTCCTCACGATGGTCGCCGGCATGGCCCTCGCACTGTTGCTGCAGCGGGTCTCGGGCTGGGTGAAGACGCTGATCAACATCGTGCTGGTGGCCAGCTGGGGCATGCCCGTCATCGTGGCCACCACCGTCTTCAAGTGGCTCTTCGACTCCGACTACGGCGTCTTCAACGCGCTGCTCAGCAAATTGCCGGGGGTCGACATGGTCGGCCACAACTGGTTCGCCAGCGGTCCCCAGGGCCTGGCCGTGATCACGCTGCTGGTGGTGTGGGGCGCGGTGCCGTTCGTGGTCATCACGCTCAGCGCCGGCCTGACCCAGGTGCCCAAGGAACTGGAGGAGGCCGCACGGCTGGACGGCGCGGGCGGCTGGGGCGTCTTCCGCCACGTCACCCTGCCCATCCTCAAACCGATCATCGTGATGCTCACGACGCTGTCGGTGATCTGGGACATGGGCGTCTTCCCGCAGGTGTTCGTCATGCGCAACGGCCACCCCGAGGCGGAGTTCCAGATCCTCAACACCTACTCCTACGACCGCGCCTTCGTGGTCAACGACTACGCGCAGGGCTCGGCGATCGCCCTGATCACCGTGTTGCTGCTGCTGGGTGTGGTCGCCGTCTACATGCGCCAGATGCTGCAGATCGGAGAAGTCGAATGAGCAGCATGAGCGGCACGAGCACGGCCGCCACTCCGGTCCGCCGCCGGACGTCGAAGCTCGGCTGGAACCTGCTCGGCCTCGTCGTCGTCCTCGTCGCCGGCTTCCCCCTCTACTGGATGCTGAACACGGCGTTCAAGCCGGCCAAGGACGCCATCGACCCGGACCCGAGCCTGCTGCCGACCGGCATCACGCTGAGCAACTTCCGCCGAGCCCTGGACATCGCCGACTTCTGGGGGCCGGTCGGCCGCAGCCTCGCCGTGTCGCTGTCGGTGGTGGTGATCGGCGTGGTGGTCGGCATGCTGGCCGCGCTCGCCATCTCCCGCTTCGCCTTCCGCGGCCGGAAGATCGTGATCGTGGGCATCCTGGCGGTGCAGATGGTCCCGCTGGTCGCCATGATCATCCCGGTCTTCCTGCTGCTGAACGACCTGGGCCAGTACGACAAGCTGACCGGCCTCATCATCACCTACCTGACCTTCATCCTCCCCTTCACGGTGTGGACGCTGCGCGGTTTCATCGTCAACATCCCGCGGGAACTGGAGGAGGCGGCCATGGTCGACGGCTGCTCGCGCACGGGTGCCTTCATCCGCGTGGTCTTCCCGTTGCTCGCCCCCGGCCTGGTCGCCACCTCGGTCTACGGCTTCATCCAGGCCTGGAACGAGTACCTGTACGCCCTGATGCTGCTGAGCCAGGAGCACCAGACCGCCACTGTCTGGCTCGGCAACTTCACCACCAAGCACGGCACCGAGTACGCCCCGATGATGGCCGGAGCCACCATGATGGCCGTGCCCATCGTCGTCCTGTTCCTCCTCGTCCAGCGCAAGATGGCCGCGGGCCTGACCGCCGGCGCCGTGAAGGGATAACGCCACCAGATGACGACAACCGCCAGCGGCACCACTGCGCCCCAGGGCAAGAAGGACGCCCTCACACGCGACGCGCTGACCGTCCTTCAACCCGGCTTCACCGGCACCACCGCCCCCGACTGGCTGCTGCGGCGCCTCGGTGAGGGCCTGGCCTCGGTCGGCCTGTTCGGCCGCAACATCGCCTCGCCCGAACAACTCGCCGTGCTGACGGCCCAGTTGCGCGCCGAGCGCGAAGACGTCCTGGTCGCCATCGACGAGGAGGGCGGCGACGTCACCCGCCTGGAGGTGCGCACGGGCTCCAGCTTCCCCGGCAACCACGCACTCGGTGCGGTGGACGACGTGGAGCTGACCCGGGCCGTGGCCCGCGAACTCGGCAGGCGGCTCGCCGAGTGCGGGGTCAACCTCAACTGGGCCCCGTCCGCCGACGTCAACTCCAACCCGGACAACCCGGTGATCGGCGTCCGCTCCTTCGGCGCCTCCACCGAGCTGGCCGCCAGGCACACCGCCGCCTACGTCACCGGCCTGCAGTCCGCGGGCATCGCCGCCTGCACCAAGCACTTCCCCGGTCACGGCGACACCGCGGTCGACTCCCACCACGCGATGCCCCGCATCGACGTGGACACCGACGTGCTCCAGGCGCGCGAACTGGCGCCGTTCCGCGCGGCGATCGCCGCCCGCACCAAGGCGGTGATGAGCGCCCACATCCTGGTCCCCGCGCTCGACCCGGACCGCCCGGGCACCCTGTCCCGCCGTGTGCTCACGGAGCTGCTGCGCGACGAGATGGGCTACGACGGCCTGATCGTCACCGACGGCATGGAGATGCGGGCCATCGCGGACACCTACGGCATCGAGCGGGGCAGCGTCCTCGCCATCGCGGCGGGCGCCGACGCGATCTGCGTGGGCGGCGGCCTCGCGGACGAGGGGACCGTACTGAGCCTGTGCGACGCCCTGGTCGCAGCGGTCCGCTCCGGCGAACTCCCCGAGGAACGGCTCGCGGACGCGGCGGAACGGGTGCGCTCCCTGGCCCGCTGGACCTCGACCGCCGCGGCGGCGGCCCACGCCGCCGCCGACCCGGAGGTCGGGCTGCGAGCCGCGCGCCGTGCGCTGCGGGTCACCGTGGCCGAGCCGTTCACCCCCCTCACCGAGCCTCCGTACGTCGCGGCCCTCACTCCCGTCGCCAACATCGCCGTCGGTGACGAGACCCCGTGGGGTGTGGCCGCGGAGCTTCTCCGCCTCCTGCCCGGCACGGAGACCGGCAGCTTCACCGGCGACGACGCGGGCCGTACGGTCCTGGAGGCCGCCGGCCCCCGGCGTGTGGTGGCCGTCGTCCGCGACGAGCACCGCCACCCCTGGATGACGACCGCCCTCGACGTGCTCCTCGAGGCCCGCCCCGACACGATCGTCGTCGAGATGGGCGTCCCCCAGGCACCCCCCCGAGGAGCCCTCCACCTCGCCACCCACGGCGCCGCCCGCGTCTGCGGCCGAGCGGCGGCCGAGGTGATCGCGGGCGCATGACGGGACACCACCGCGACCCGTGACAGCGTTGTCGCAGTGGTTCCTCGGCTTCAGCCCCACGACCACGGCGGCGTGACGGCATGCCTGATGGCGCCGTCGCCCGGGTCCGGCCCGGCCGCCGCCGCGACCTGGCGCCGGTCCTGGTCGCTGCCACGGGGACGACCCGTGCCCGGGATGCCGAGGCACGGCGTCGGCTGCCGGCCGCCGACGGGCATCGCACCTGCCGGGTCGCTGCCGCGGCACCCTGGGTCGGCCCTACGACGAAGGCGCCGGTCACCTCCTCCGGGTGGCCGGCGCCTTCGCGCTTCGTGGGTGCATGAGAGCGCTAGATGCCCTGCCACTCCGGCTTGTTGGCGTAGGTGTGACGGAAGTAGTCGGCGAGCTTCAGCTTGGCGGCGGCGGGCTCGTCGACGACGACTGTGGCATGCGGGTGCAACTGGAGGGCGGAGGCCGGACAGACGGCGGCGACCGGTCCCTCGACGGTCGCGGCCACCGCGTCGGCCTTGCCCTCACCGGTGGCCAGCAGCACCAGGTGCCGGGCCTCCAGGATGGTTCCGATGCCCTGGGTGATGACGTGGTGCGGCACCTGGTCGACGTCGCCGTCGAAGAAGCGCGCGTTGTCCACGCGGGTCTGCTCGGTCAGCGTCTTGATCCGCGTCCGGGAGGCGAGCGAGGAGCACGGCTCGTTGAACCCGATGTGCCCGTCGGTCCCGATGCCCAGCAGTTGCAGGTCCACACCGCCGACCTCGGTCAGCACCCTGTCGTACGCCTCGCACGCGGCCTGCACGTCCTCGGCCGTGCCGTCGGGGCCCAGGAACGCCTCCATCCCGATGCCGAGAGGCTCCAGCACCTCCCGGCGCAGGACGGAGCGGTAGGACTCGGGGTGGTCGGAGGGGAGCCCCACGTACTCGTCGAGCTGGGCGATCCGCGCCCGTGAGGTGTCCACGGCACCGGAACGCACCTTGGCCGCCAGCGCCTCGTAGACGGGCAGCGGGGTGGAACCCGTGGCCACGCCGAGCAGCGCGCCGGGCTTGCGCCGCAGCAGCCCCGCGATGGCCTCGGCGATGAGCTCGCCGCCCGCTCTGGCGTCCGGAACGATGACAACTTCCACGGTGGGCCTGCCGATCTGAGGAGAGCCGAGAAGAGGACCGGGCCCGGTAACGAGGGCCATGTGGTTTAGACCAATCTAGCAGAATGGCCCCTCGTGACGCTCTTGGCGCGGCCGTGCTCCCGGGGCACGGCCACCGCTCCCGCAACCGGTCGTTCTGGCCTGTCGCAGCACTACTAGGTCAGTGAACCTCCCGTCGCGTCCACCCAGCTGCCCGTCACCCACCGTCCGTCGTCCGAGGCGAGGAAGGCCACCACGTCCGCCACGTCGGCCGGTGCGCCCACCCTGCCGAGGGCCGATATCGCCGCCGCGCTCGTCCAGCCGTCGGGTGTTCCGTGCAGCAGCCCGGACGTGTTGTCCGTGTCGATGATGCCCGGCGCCACCGAGTTGACCGTGATCCCGCGGGGGCCCAGCACCTTGGACAGGTCCCTGGTGAACACGTCCAGGGCGGCCTTGGTCATGGCGTAGGCCACCTTGTCCGGCATCACCGCGGTACGGGCGAGACCGGAGGAGATGTTGATGACCCGGCCGCCGTCGCGCAGCCGCCCGAGGCCCTGCCGGACGATGAAGAACGGCGCCTTCACGTTGACCGCGAAGACCCGGTCGTACTCCTGCTCGTCGATCTCCCCGACCGGCGGCGCCGTGCCGATCCCGGCGTTGTTCACGAGGATGTCCAGACCGTCCGCGCGCCGGTCGAAGGCCTCCCAGAGCGCCTCGGCGTCGCCGGGCCGCCCCAGCTCCACGCCGATCGCGAAGGCCGATCCGCCCGCCGCCTCGATCGTGGCGACCGTCTCCTTCGCCGCCGTCTCGTTGCTGCCGTAGTGCACGGCCACCCGTGCCCCGTCCCGGGCCAGTCGCTCGGCGATGCCTCGCCCGATGCCCCGGCCGCCGCCCGTGACCAGTGCCGTCCTGCCCGCGAGGGCGCCCGGGGCCGTGCCGGTGCCGGTGCGCAGGTCCGTACGCATGTCAACGCCTCGCATTTCTCAAGCGGTCGCTACAAAAAGACCGTACAGCAGTCCGCCGACATTTCTCTAGCGCCCGTTATAAAATCACCCCATGGTGGCGAAGCAGGAGGCGAAAGAGCAGGTCGCGACGGGTGGATCGGGCGATGCCGGGGTACGCCGGCGCGGACGCCCCCGTTCCTTCGATCGTGCGACCGCGCTGGAGAAGGCGCTCCTCGCCTTCTGGGAGCGCGGGTACGAAGCCACCTCCGTGTCGGACCTCACCCGGGCCATGGGCATCGGCGCCCCCAGCCTCTACGCGGCCTTCGGTGACAAGCAGGCGCTCTTCGCCGAGGTCGTGCACGAGTACGGCGAGCGCTACGGCGCCTTCGGCGACCGTGCCCTGGTCGAGGAGCCCAGCGCGCGGGCCGCCGTGGAGCGGACGCTGCGGGAGGCCGCCGTCGAGTACACCGACCCCGGCCGCCCGCTCGGCTGCCTGATCGTCCACGCCGCGACCAACTGCACGACGCCGGAGGTCGAGGAGTTGCTGCGCGAGCGGCGCAACGCCAACATCGCCGCCTTCGAGAGTCGTATAAGAGCTGATGTGACCGCGGGGGAACTGCCCGCGGACACCGAGGCCGGCGTGCTCGCCCGGTACGTCGGGGCGCTGATCCAGGGCATGTCGCAGCAGGCGCGCGACGGCGCGAGCAGGGAGGAACTGCAGGCTCTCGCGGAAATCGCCATGGCCATCTGGCCCCGTGGCTGAGCCGGGCGGGTTAGGCTGCATGCCGGTGGGTGGCGGCAGAACCCGTCATCCGGCCGGCCGGGCCCGTCCCGGTGCGGCCGCTCGATGAAGAAGCGGCAACGAACTCCTCCCCGTACATGGACAGGCGCAACTGGTCTAGTCCACAATCGAGGAGAAGTCGAACAGCGGAGCGGGCGGCACGTCCGCGCGCATGATGTGCACGCATGAACCTCCGTCCTCCCCGCACAGGAGGACGGACCGAGGAACCGGTGCTCTCTGCCCTGACTGCCCCGGCTCCTCATCCTTCGGCCGACCGGGACCGCACACCCCACGGCCGATACTGCTCCGGGCTGCGGTGCCGGGAGGGTTGAGGGTCCCTCCCAGGCGCCGCGGCCCGCGGGTGTCTTCGGGGCCCGTGGGCCCGTGAGCTCCTGCGGCGCCGCACATTTCAGGGCCGTACAAACGTCCGGGTACGCTCGCAGACGTGCCCTCCATGAACGAACTCGTACGCCAGCACACCGCCCTCGACGACTCCGATCTCGAGTGGCTCCACCTGCTGGTCTCGGAGTGGCAGCTGCTCTCCGACCTCTCCTTCGCCGACCTGGTCCTGTGGGTCCCCACCCTGGACGGCACCCGCTACGTCTCCGTCGCCCAGATGCGGCCCAACACCGGCCCGACCTCCTACCAGGACGACATGGTCGGCCACCTGGTGCCGCGCGGCCGTCGGCCGATGCTGGACGCGGCACTGGACGAAGGCCGGATCGTGCGCGAGGGGGACCCGGAGTGGCGCGAGGAGGTGCCGGTCCGCGTCGAGTCCATCCCGGTCCGTCGCGAGGGACGCGTCCTCGGCGTCATCGCACGCAACACCAACCTGCTCACCGTGCGCACCCCCAGCCGGCTGGAGCTGACGTATCTGCAGAGCGCCTCCGACCTGGCGCAGATGATCGCGGCCGGCTCCTTCCCGTTCCCCGACCAGCAGGTCGACATGGACGCCTCGCCGCGGGTCGGTGACGGGCTCATCCGTCTGGACGCCGACGCCGTCGTCCAGTACGCCTCGCCGAACGCGCTGTCCGCGTACCACCGCCTCGGCCTCGCCACCGATCTCGTCGGCCAGCACCTCGGCGAGACCACGGCCGAACTCGCTCCGTCCCGGGGACCGGTGGACGAGGCGCTGGTCAAGCTGGCCAGCGGCTGGGCGCCCCGCGAGTTCGAGATCGAGGCCCATGACGGGGTGATCCAGTTCCGGGCGATCCCGCTCAAACCCAAGGGCACCCGCATCGGTTCGCTGGTCCTGCTCCGGGACGTCACCGAACTGCGCCGCCGCGAACGCGAGCTGATCACCAAGGACGCGACCATCCGGGAGATCCACCACCGGGTCAAGAACAACCTCCAGACCGTCGCGGCCCTGCTCCGGCTCCAGGCTCGGCGCATCGAGTCCGAGCGCGGCCGGGAGGCACTGGAGGAGGCGGTGCGCCGGGTCGGGTCGATCGCGATCGTGCACGAGACGCTGTCGCAGAACCTGGACGAGCGCGTGGAGTTCGACGAGATCGCCGACCGGGTGCTGGCGATGGTGGCGGAGATCTCTCCGGGCCGGGTCACCGGGCGGCGCAGCGGCAGGTTCGGGATCCTGGACGCCGAGGTCGCCACCCCGCTGTCCATGGTGCTGACCGAGATCCTCCAGAACGCCCTGGAGCACGGTTTCCGCGAGGGCGACACCGGCTCGGTGGAGGTCTCCGCGGTGCGCGGTGGCACCACGCGCGAGGCCCGGCTGCTGGTCACCGTCCAGGACGACGGGGTGGGCCTGCCCCAGGACTTCGACCCGCACCGCTCCGGCAACCTCGGGCTGCAGATCGTACGCACCCTGGTCGAGGGCGAGTTGGGCGGCACCTTCGACATGGTGCCCGCTCCGGAGCGTGGTACGCGGGTGATCCTCGACATCCCGGTCCGCACGCACAAGTAGTCCGTCCGGCACGGCAGGTGATCGGCCGGGCGCGCACGTAGCGCGTACGGCGCGTGGCGGGCCGACCGGGCGCGCACGTGGTCCCGCCGTGTGCGGCCGTGCACAGCAAAGAGCCCCGGACCGTGTACGGTCCGGGGCCAGTCGCTCGTGCTGCCCGTCTCGATCATCTCGAGGGGCGGTACCCCCTGCTCGAAGAGCTCGGGGGAGCATCGGGGGTACTGCGCGCTGCGGCTCGGGGGCGGGAGATGCGTACTCGCTGTACGCGCCGCCAAGCTCAGGCTGTCAGCGGGGTGGCTGTGGTCAGGCGGAGGCCTGACGAGCCCTGTTGCGGGCGGCGCGGCGCTTCATCGCGCGGCGCTCGTCCTCGCTGAGACCACCCCAGACGCCGGAGTCCTGACCGGACTCGAGCGCCCACTGCAGACACTGCTCGATCACCGGGCAGCGGCGGCAGACGGCCTTGGCTTCCTCGATCTGCAGCAGCGCAGGACCGGTGTTGCCGATGGGGAAGAAGAGCTCGGGGTCTTCCTCGCGGCAAACGGCGTTGTGACGCCAGTCCATGGCTGCTACCTCTCCTTGGTATTACGTGCTAGGTGCTTGTGAATGTGAACGCTTTCACGAATCCCCCGACAAGTGAAGGGCCGACCGTCAGGTTTCCCTGCCGTGGTCCTGTGGTTTGAAGAGGGGTTCCGGTGATCTCTGGGGCCCTCTGTGGTGGGCCGTCCCGATCGCCACGTAGAGACTCGCAAACCTCGGCGACGGATACAACCCCTTCCGGAAAGTTTTTTTTGATTCCTCGGTGTCGACTAGGTCACAGCCGTACTTCCATGGGGTGGATCCTGGCCTAAACGTTCGAGTGAAAGGACTTTGCCGCCTTCCACTCACACAATCACACGCAGTGCACGGCGTACGCCTGTGAACGTCACGCTTGTGCGCAGTCCCAGGTGGTCACCGTCCATCTGAAGGGGGAGCGGCACCTTCGAATGCAAGGTGAACCGGCTCAGATCGTGTGTCGAGAAGGCGTGCCGGCCTTTGGGTCCGCGCTCGGGGGACGAAGTGAGCAACTGTGTGCCATACCGGGCAACCGCGGCAGTGGACAGGCGGCTGAGACCGAGCACATCGAGCCCCGTGTCGAACGACGCCTTAGGCGATGTGTACATCGGGCGATTGCCCAGATACGTCCACGGTGAGGTGTTCGACACTATCGCCACCACCAGATCGCCGACCGGGTCCTCGCCGGGCCGTTCGAGCGTGATGCAACCGTTCCGGCGGTGCGGCTCGCCGAGGAACTGGCGGACCACCTGCCGTACGTACAGCGCGTGCGTCGACTTCTTGCCGCGCTCCCGCTGCTGTTCGACGCGCCCGACCACGCCCGCGTCGAAGCCGAGGCCGGCGTTGAAGGTGAACCAGCGTGCGGGGACCGCCGCGTCGTCGGTGCCGGGGGTCCCGGACGCCAGGCCCAGGCCGACCGTGCGCTCGCTGCTGTCGCGCAGGGCGTCCAGGATCGCTCCGGTGGCCTCGACGGCGTCGTTGGGCAGGCCCAGAGCGCGGGCGAAGACGTTGGTGGAGCCGCCGGGCACCACGGCCAGACGCGGCAGGCGCTCGGGATCGGGGCCCCGGTGCAGCAGGCCGTTGACGACCTCGTTCACCGTGCCGTCGCCGCCGAGGGCCACGACCAGGTCGATTTCCGCGCTGTCCGCGGCCTGCCGGCCGAGGTCGCGCGCGTGGCCGCGGTACTCGGTGGTGACCGCGTCCAGTTTCATCTCGCTGGCGAGCGCGTGGATCAGGACATCGCGCGTACGTGCGCTTGTGGTGGTTGCCGCCGGGTTGACCACGAGTAGTGCACGCATGGGGTGCAGCGTACCTACTGGGTGGTACTCGGCCCAGGGCGAGGTAGGGATCGGGTAAGAGCCGGGCGTGAGCCTGGACACGGCGGCCCCGGTCGCGAGGGCTACCCTTCATCACGTGAGCAGTCAGCAGAACCCCGCCCCTCGGACCACGGACACCGCCACCGGGCCACGCCCGCGGCGGCTGACCTACGCGGCCGCGCTGTGCGCGCTGGAGGGGCTCGCGCTGCTCGTCGGCGGCGTCTGGATGCTCGTCCTCGGTGTCACGGGTGACGACCGGCAGGGGGCCGTCACCGCCGGGGTCACCGTGCTGGTGCTCGCGCTGCTGCCGCTGCTGGCCGCCCGTGGGCTGCTGCTGCGGCGCAGCTGGAGCCGAGGTCCCGCGGTGATCACCCAGATCATGGCGCTGCCCGTCGCCTACAGCCTGCTCCAGGCCGACAGCGTGGCCATCCCGGCCGGCGTCGGGCTCGCCGTCGTGGCGGTCCTCGCTCTGGTCCTGCTCGTCAATCCGGCCACCACGCGGGCCCTCGGCATCAAGGGCCCGGGCCGCACCCGCGAGTCCGGACAGCAGTAGCAGCGCAGGAGCCCGCCTCGCTCGGAGAGGCTGAGCGGTCGCCCGGGTCCGACAAGGCTGGGACCGCGGAAGCCGTGTGATCTCCGGGACGGATCCGTGAGGGCCTGAGGGACGTGCGCGGGGGAGGGGCCGTAGCGAAGGCCCGGGCGGTGTCCCGGGGGCGCGGCGGTGGCCGTGCGGTGGTCCGGGACGGGGCGGGAGGGGCCGGGGGGTGACCGGGCGGCCCCTGTCCGGATGTCACTCCTCCACGAGGAGCTTCTCGCGCAGCTGGGCCAGGGTGCGGGCCAGCAGCCGGGAGACGTGCATCTGGGAGATGCCGACCTCCTGTGCGATCTGCGACTGGGTCATGTTGCCGAAGAAGCGCAGCAGCAGGATGCGCTTCTCGCGCGGCGGAAGGTCCTCCAGCAGCGGCTTCAGCGACTCGCGGTACTCCACGCCCTCCAGCGCCTCGTCCTCGGCGCCGAGGGTGTCCGCGACCGCAGGGGACTCGTCGTCGGTGTCAGGGACGTCCAGCGACAGCGTGGAGTAGGCGTTGGCCGACTCCAGGCCCTCCAGGACCTCCTCCTCGGAGATGGCGAGTTTCTCGGCGAGTTCGTGGACAGTGGGGGAGCGCCCGTGCAGCTGGGACAGTTCGGCGGTCGCCGTGGTGAGCGCCAGCCGCAGCTCCTGCAGCCGCCGCGGCACGCGCACCGCCCAGCCCTTGTCCCGGAAGTGCCGCTTGATCTCGCCGACGACCGTCGGGGTGGCGTACGTGGAGAACTCCACGCCGCGGTCCGGGTCGAACCGGTCGACCGACTTGATCAGGCCGATCGTGGCCACCTGGGTCAGGTCGTCCAGCGGCTCCCCGCGGTTGCGGAAGCGGCGCGCGAGGTGCTCGACGAGCGGCAGGTGCATGCGGACGAGCTGATTGCGCAGCTCGGCGTACTGCGGGCTGCCCTCCTTCAGGGCCCGCAGCTCGACGAACATCGCGCGTGCGCCACTGCGGTCCTGCGAGGCGTGGTGGGTGCCGTGCACGGTGTGCGCCTCGTCCTCGGAGTTTCGCTCGTGCCCGCTCATCGTCCCGCCCGTTGCCCTTCCCCGAGCCCTCGCCTCCTCCCCCGCCCTCGGCCTGGGCCGAGTGGAGGGACCCCCATGGGCGGCGGAGGCATCGCTCCGCGCCGGTGGAGGCAAGCTCTGAACGGCGTCGTCCCGCTCCGGCCGCTCCTCGCCCGGCAGGCCGAGCGGAAGCGGTTCGTCGTCGGGGTGCGGCCGTGCCTGTTCGGGGATGCCGTCGATGCCGACAGGGTGCGCAGGCCCCGTCGGACCGGCCTGCCCGCCCTGACCGCCCGAGCCGTTCTGACGGCCTGGACCGCTCTGACCGGCCGGAGCGCCGAGGTCGGCCGGACCGTCCTCGCTCCGGGCTCCGGCCCCGTCCGCGCGGGGCGGAATCCCGCCCTCGACCGGCAGCTCCCGTGTGCCGCGTTCTTCGTCCCGCACCGGCCCGTCCCCGTTCCTCACGCCGGCCCGGGTCCCGCGCCGCGCTGTTTGTAGAGGCTGATCGAAACGGTCTTGTCCTCGTCCACGGCAGAGGAGACCTTGCCCGCCAGAGCGGACAGGACGGTCCAGGCGAAGGTGTCCCGCGAAGGGGCGTGACCGTCCGTGGTGGGCGCCGAGACGGTGACCTCGAGTGAGTCGTCGACCAGCCGGAAGACACAACTGAGCACCGAGCCGGACACGGCCTGCTGGAGCAGGATCGCGCAGGCCTCGTCCACCGCGATGCGCAGGTCCTCGATCTCGTCGAGGGTGAAGTCCAAACGGGCCGCCAGGCCGGCTGTGGCCGTGCGCAGCACCGACAGGTAGGCACCCGCAGCCGGCAGCCGGACCTCTACGAAGTCCTGGTTCGCCGCGGGCTCGCCTGCGATCTGGGACACCCTCACCTCCAAGGTGGTACAAGCTCTCTCGGGGCCGAGGGTAAGCCCCCGGGTCACGCGATTGGTGGTTCAGCGGTGACGCTACCGCGCTCTCGGCATTCCTGTCCCGGGACCCCGACCCCAGTGTGTCACTCATAGTAAACCTACGGATACGCTCCGTGGCTAGGGGTTCGGCGGGCCCAAATGGGAACAGCGCGCGCCGGATTGACGTACCCAGACGTCACACGCTCGAACCGTCCGAAATCTCGGTCACACCAGCACGTGGTCCACGAAACACCAACGCCAGTCCTCGCCGGGTTCGAAGGTCCGCATCACCGGGTGGCCGCTGTCCTTGTGGTGCTTCGTCGCGTGCTGGTGCGGCGAGGAGTCGCAGCACCCCACGTGACCACAGGTCAGGCACAGCCGCAACTGGACCGGGTGCGTACCCTCCGCCAGGCACTCCAGACACGTCTCGCTGCGGGGCTCGGGCTCCGGATGCGGCAGCGCGCCGGCGTGCGTGCACTGTTTCATGATTGCCAGGTTACGACGGGCGCGCGGGTGACCGCGCGGAAAAGCGGGCGGGACGACGACGATGGGCGGGCGAGGAAGATGGACGTGATGCCGCTGCTGTTGCTGGTGGCGGGCAGCGCCGCGGTGGCCGGAGCCGCCCGGCGCACCCCCGTGCCGGCGCCGCTGCTGCTGGTCGCCGCGGGCCTGGCGGTCTCGTACATCCCGGGCGTGCCCGGCTACACGCTCGATCCCGAGATCGTGCTGCCGCTGCTGCTGCCTCCGCTGCTGTACACGTCGGCCATCGAGAGCTCCTACCTCGACCTGCGCGCGCAACTGCGGCCCGTGGCGCTCCTCTCGGTCGGATACGTGCTGTTCGCGACCGTCGTGGTCGGCTGCGCCGCGTATCTGATCGTGCCGGGGCTGCCGTTGACGGCGGCGCTGGTGCTGGGCGCGGTGGTGGCGCCGCCGGACGCGGTCGCGGCGACGGCGGTGGCCCGCAGGGTCGGACTGCCCTCGAAGATCACCACGATCCTGCAGGGCGAGTCCCTGCTCAACGACGCCACCGCGATCACCGCGTACAAGGTCGCGCTGGCCGCGGCCGTCGGCGAGGGCGCGACCTGGGCGGGCGGAGTCGAGGAGTTCCTGGTCGCGGCGTTCGGCGGGGTGGGCGTGGGCCTGGTGCTGATGGCGCCGCTGCACTGGCTGCGCACGCACCTGAGGGAGGCGCTGCTGCAGAACACGCTCTCCCTGCTGATCCCGTTCGCCGCCTACGCCGTCGCCGAGCAGTTGCACGCCTCCGGGGTGCTCGCGGTCGTCACCGTCGCCCTGTACCTCGGGCACCGCGCCTGGGAGGTCGACTTCGCCACCCGGCTCCAGGAGGGGGCGGTGTGGACGATGGTCGCGTTCGTCCTGGAGTCCGCGGTGTTCGCCCTGATCGGACTGCAGCTGCCGATCGTCCTCGGGGGCCTGCGGGAGTACACCGGGGCCCAGGCGGCCTGCTACGCGGTCGCCATCTTCCTCGTGGTCGTCGCGGCCCGGTTCGTGTGGGTGTACCCGTCCGCGTTCCTGCCCCGGCTGCTGTTCCGGAGGATCCGGGAACGGGAGGAGAACCCCACCTGGCGAGGCGCGATGGTCACCGCGTGGGCCGGGATGCGAGGTGTGGTCTCCCTGGCCATCGCCTTCTCGATCCCGGTCACGATGCACGACGGCGGCCCGTTCCCGCGGCGCGACCTGCTGCTGTTCCTGACGTTCACCACGGTCATCGGGACGCTGGTGGTGCAGGGTCTGACCCTGCCGCCGATGATCCGCGCCCTGAAGATCCCCGGCCGTGACGTGCAGGCCGCCACGCTCGCCGAGGCCAACGCCCAGGCGCAGGCCTCACTGGTCGCCGAGCAGCGCCTGGAGGAACTCCTCGCCGACGAGCGCAACGCCCTGCCGCCGCCGCTCGTCGGCCGGCTCCGAGCGGTCCTGGAACGCCGCCGCAACGCCGTCTGGGAACGTCTGGGCCAGACCAACCCCGTCACCGGCGAATCGGTGGACGACACCTACCGCCGGCTGTCCAGGGAGATGATCGACGCCGAGCGGACCGTCTTCGTACGACTGCGCGACGGACGCTACATCGACGACGAGATGCTGCGCACGCTGCTGCGCAGGCTCGACCTCGAGGAGGCGGCCGCCTATCGGGAAGCCGCCTAGCTAGTGCTGTGGCCGGCCAGACCAGGCGAGACCGTCAGGGGAAGGGGCGTCCGGTGACCACTGCGGCGACGGTGCTGCCGTGCGGGAACGCGCCCTCGTCGGCCAGGGCGACAAGTCCGTACAGCGCCTTGGCGACATAGAGACGTTCCACGGGCACGCCGTGGCGCTGTTCGAAGTCCTCCGCGAAGGCGTGGAGTTCCGGGCCGGTACGGGCGTAGCCGCCGAAGTGGAAGCGGTCGTCGAGGGACCAGGTGCCGCGGCGGCCCCCGAAGGCGCGCTCCTGGAGTGCCTGTACCTCGGCGGTCAGAAAGCCGCCCCTGAGGACGGGGATGCCCAGGGCGTGCTGCCCGGGGGCCAGGCCGGCGGCGAGGCCCGCGAGCGTGCCGCCGGTGCCGCAGGCGAGGGCGACGACATCGGCATGCCCGCGCAGCTCCTCGCCCAGGGCCCGGCAGCCGCGCACCGCTTCCGCGTTGCTCCCGCCCTCCGGAACGACGTACGCCCCCTCGGCGCCGGCCGCGTGCAGGATGCCGGTCAGCGTCCGCGCGTCCGTCTTGTTCCGGTACGTCGACCGGTCGACGAAGTGCAGCCGCATCCCGTCGGCCACGCACCGGGCCAGGGACGGGTTGAGGGGGCGGTCGGCCAGCTCCTCGCCGCGCACGACACCGACCGTGCGCAGGCCGAGGAGACGGCCCGCGGCCGCGGTGGCCCGCAGGTGGTTGGAGTAGGCGCCGCCGAAGGTGAGGACCGTCCGGCCGCCCGCGGCCCGCAGGTTGGGGACGAGTTTGCGCCACTTGTTGCCGATCAGCTCCGGGTGGATCAGGTCGTCGCGCTTGAGCAGCAGGCGCAGGCCGCGGCGCGCGAAGCGGTCGTCGGCGAGCTCCTGCGCGGGGGAGGGGAGGCGGGGGGAGAGTGTGGCGGGGTCGGGTGCG
This sequence comes from Streptomyces sp. NPDC003393, assembly GCF_053589015.1. Taxonomy (NCBI): domain Bacteria; kingdom Bacillati; phylum Actinomycetota; class Actinomycetes; order Kitasatosporales; family Streptomycetaceae; genus Streptomyces; species Streptomyces sp. NPDC003393. The sequence continues at coordinate 88,256 of NZ_JBSFRB010000016.1, forward strand.
GCGGAGCTGGTCACCGCACCATTGTCGCCGGACGCCCACGGGGTGGTTCGTGGCCGGACCTCGCGGCCGCTTCGATCTTGCCGGGCGTGGTCCCCATGTGTGCCCGACGCGACGGTGATCCATTCCCGCTCTTTCGTGTAATGGCACGAGCACGTTGCGTGATGGAAGGCTGGCACCTGCAAATCGATGCCCGGTACCGAACGTGCCGGGCATGAGCGGGAGGGCAATTGTCTATGTCGGTAGGCGAAGAGGTCCGCACGGAGCAGGGCCGGCCGCAGCAGAGCCTCGGCACCGCGGCCGCGCGGAACCTGGCCACCACCACCAAGTCCGTTCCCCAGATGCAGGAGATCAGCTCGCGCTGGCTGCTGCGGATGCTGCCATGGGTCGACGTGCAGGGCGGTACGTACCGGGTGAACCGGCGGCTCACCTATGCCGTCGGCGACGGCAGGATCACGTTCGTGAAGACCGGCGACCGCGTCGAGGTGATCCCCGCCGAACTCGGCGAACTGCCCGCGCTGCGGGGGTACGAGGACAACGACGTGCTCTCCGAGCTCGCCCGGCGCTGCCGGCAGCGGGAGATCGGCGCCGGGCAGGTGATCGCCTCGTTCGGCAACCAGTCCGAGGAGGTGTACCTGCTCGCGCACGGCAGGGCCGAGAAGGTCGGCACCGGCCCGTACGGCGACGACCAGGTCCTCGGCTTTCTCGCCGACGGTGCCTACTTCGGCGAGCAGGCGCTCCTCGACCCGGAGGCCATCTGGGAGTACACGGTCCGCGCGGACACCGCGTGCACCGTCCTGATCCTGTCCCGGCACGACTTCGAGCAGGTCACCGAGCGCGCCGACTCGCTGCGCGACCACCTTCGGCGGCTGCGCTCGATCCCCGGGCAGCGGACCAACAAGTACGGAGAGAAGGAGGTCGCCCTCGCCGCCGGCCACAGCGGTGAGCCGGACATCCCGCACACCTTCGTCGACTACGAGGCCAGGCCCCGCGAGTACGAACTGAGCATCGCGCAGACCGTCCTGCGCATCCACACGCGCGTTGCCGACCTCTACAACCAGCCCATGAACCAGACGGAGCAGCAGCTCCGGCTGACCGTCGAGGCGCTGAAGGAGCGCCAGGAACACGAACTGATCAACAACCGCGACTTCGGGCTGCTGCACAACTGCGAGTACGACCAGCGGATCCAGCCGCACGACGGCGTGCCGAGCCCGGACGACATGGACGAGCTGCTCAGCCGCCGCCGCGGCACCAAACTGTTCCTCGCCCACCCGCGAGCGATCGCCGCCTTCGGCCGCGAGCTCAACAGGCGCGGGCTGGTGCCCGAGACCATCGACATCGGCGGCAACCGCATCCCGACCTGGCGTGGCGTGCCGATCTTCCCGTGCAACAAGATCCCGGTCACCGAGGCGCGGACCAGCTCGATCATCGCGCTGCGCACCGGAGAGGAGGACCAGGGTGTCATCGGGCTGCGCGCCAAGGGCATCCCGGACGAGATCGAGCCGAGCCTGTCCGTGCGGTTCATGGGCATCAACGAGCAGGCGGTCGTCAAGTACCTGGTGACGGCCTACTACTCGGCGGCGGTACTGGTCCCGGACGCGCTGGGGGTCCTGGAGAACATCGAGGTCGGCCGTTGGCGCTGACCTTCCGTGCCCGCTCACGGTGTTCCCGCCCGCCGGTCCGGGTAGTACATCCCGGGGGTGTGGGTCCGGCTCCAGCAGCGCAGACGCCAGTGTTCGCGGACTCTCCGAGGGGGAGCGGATGGGCGAGTTCATGACGGAGACGACACCGCGCCCGCCCGGCGCGCGGCGTGCGGCGGGGACCGCGCGGCCGGTGGGCGCGGTGACCGTGGGATCGGTGCCCGGCGAGCCACTGCCGGGCCCGCGGGCCGCCGGCGGCGGCCACAGCGACGGCTCGGCGGTGCAGGCGCATGAGGGTGCGGTCGCACCTGACGGGCACGACGCGGCGGCGATCCTCGACCGTGCCCGCGCCTCGGTCGATCCGGAACTGCGGTCCGCGATCGCCTCGTTGCCCAGTCCCATGCGCCGGATCGCGCGCTACCACTTCGGCTGGGAGCACGCGGACGGCAGCCCGGCCGCGGGCAACGCGGGCAAGGCCATCCGTCCCGCGCTGGTCCTCGCCGCGGCTGCCTCGCTCGGTGGAGCCCGGGCGCGGGCGGACGCGGCGCGAGCGGCCGCCGCGTTGGAACTGGTCCACAACTTCACGCTGTTGCACGACGACGTGATGGACCGGGACACCACCCGGCGGCACCGCTCCACGGCGTGGACGGTGTTCGGCGACGCCGATGCCATCCTCGCCGGGGACGCCCTGCAGGCGCTGGCCCTGCGGCTGCTCGCCGAGGACCCGCATCCGGCGTCCCGGGCCGCCGCCGCCCGGCTCGCGGCCTGTGTCGTCGAGCTGTGCGCGGGCCAGCACGCGGACACCGCTCTGGAGGGACGTGCCCCGGACGAGGTCACGCTCGCCGAGGTGCTGGCCATGGCCGAGGCCAAGACGGGCGCGCTGCTCGGGTGCGCGTGCGCCGTCGGCGCGCTCTACGCGGGGGCGGGGAAGGAGGAGGTGGAGGCGCTGGACGCGTTCGGCCGGCAGGCGGGGCTGGCGTTCCAGCTCATCGACGACGTGATCGGCATATGGGGCGACCCGGCCCGCACCGGCAAGCCGGCCGGCGCCGACCTCGCCGCCCGCAAGAAGTCGCTGCCCGTGGTCGCCGCGCTCACCTCCGGCACTCCGGCCGCCGGTGAACTCGCCGAGCTGTACGCCCGGCCCCACAGGGAAGGAGAGGAGGGGGGCGCCGCACTGATGGTGGAGCGGGCCGGCGGTCGGGACTGGGCGCAGTCCCAGGCGGCGGACCGGATGGCCCGGGCCGTCCAGGACCTGTCCCGGGCCGTCCCGGACCCTGCCGCCGCGGGCGGCCTGCTGGCCCTGGCCGAGTTCGTGACCAGACGCACCACGTGACCGGACGCGTCCGCGGAGGCGGCGCGTGACCGGGCGCCTCCCGGGCACCGGCGGCCGCGGGCGCGAGGAACCGGAGCGCGCACAGGCCCCGGAGCCACCGGTCCCGTACGGCTCCTGACCCCGTACGGCCCTCGGCGGCTCCGGTCCGGTGGGTCCCGCACTGCCCCACGGTGTGCGGGGCCCGCCCCCCGCCACCCCCGGCCGCGGCACCGGATACGCTCAACGCCCGTACAATCACGGGTAGTTGGCGTGAAGGGGCGTGAGATGGGCGTGGGGATCCGGGCGGCCGGAGAGGACGACCGGGAACTGGTCGTGCGGCTGCTGGACGAGGCCTTCCAGGACGACCCGGTGAGCGGTTGGGTCTTTCCCGGCGAGGAGTACCGCCGTGCGAACCACCGTCGGTTGATGGCCGCCTTCACCGACGTGGTGCTCGCCGAGGGCTGGATCGACGTCACCGAGGACGGCTCGGCGTGCGCGCTCTGGCTTTCGGTGCCCGCCGGTGAGGCCTCGGAAGGCGGCGCGGGCCCCGGCGAGTCCGACGAGGCGGTACGGATGCGTGAGGCGGTCGACCCGGCGAACCGGCGGGTGGAGGAGATCACCCGGCTGATGGCCGAGTCGCATCCGGCGGACCGTGCCCACGCCTACCTGTGGATGATCGGCGTCGTACCGGAACGTCAGGGCGAGGGTCTGGGAGGCGCGCTCGTCCAACGCGTCCTGGACCGCTGCGACCGTGAGGGCCTGCCCGCGTATCTGGAGGCCAGCAGCGAGCGCAGCACCAGGCTCTACGAGCGCCTGGGTTTCACCTTCACCGGCCGCACCCTCGACCTGCCGGACGGCCCGCGCATGTGGCCGATGTGGCGTGAGCCGGCGCCCCGCCCGGGTTCCGGCAGGCCCTGAGCCCGCGCCCACGGAGGCGCGACACCGCATTACTCCGCCTCGGTCGCGGACCCTTCGCGTACCGCGGGCGGTAGTCCGCCCGTCTCGGGATCCCGCCCGGTCAGGCAGTACAGACCGCCCGCCGGATCGCGGAGCACCGTCCAGTGCGGACGGTCGGCGACATGGGCGGCGCCGAGGCTCTCGTGCCAGGACCGGGTCGCGGCGATGTCCGCGCAGGCCAGGTCCAGGTGGGCGGAGGCGGGCCGTTCCTCGTCCAGGCGTTGCAGCAGGACGCGCACCGGCAGACCGTGCGGCGGCTCGAGCACGTGGAACTCGGGGAGGGATCCGGATACCGACCGCCACCCGGCCGCGGTCAGCAGTCCGCTCCAGAAGGCGACTTCGGCGCCGTAGGACGACGGCGGGACGTCGAGGCACACCTGGTCCAGCCGGCTGTCGCGTACGACGGGCGGGCGGACCGACTCGCCCTGCCAGGGAACGGCACAGAACAACTGCCCGGCGGGCGACCGCAGCACGGCCCAGCCCTCGTGCCCGGCGACGGTCTCACCGCCGAGCCGCAGCACCGAGGCGACGAACACCGGCACGTCCGCGACGGCGAGGTCGAGATGCGCGCCACCGTCCCCGGAGGCCACGCCCTGACACTTGACGCAGGCGTCTCGGCCGCCGGACCCGTCCGGCACCAGGGTGACGAACTCGCCGCGCTCACCCCGCGGCGCGGAGGCCCGGGTGCCCGTGACGGCCGTCCAGAACTCGAGCGCGCGGGCGGTCCGATCGCCCGGCCGGTCGATGAAGGCGTACACCCAGCGGATGCTCATCCCGCGATCGTAGGGCGAGGTTTGTGCGGGCGCCGCCGCGGTTCTCGGATGACAGGCGTGACTGTGACGCGTCACGCGAGCCCCGTCACCCGTGACGGAGATCACCCACCTGAGTCCCGTCGCAGACGACCGCACCCGGCCCTCCTCGAACGGAACGGGCCGGGTGCGGTCAGGGAGGCGAAGCGGCCGAGGAGGCCGCGGGCCGGAAAGTCTGACGGAAGGTCAGGCCTTCTTGGTCTCCCAGAAGATCTTGTCGATCTGGGCGATGTAGTCCAGCGCCTTCTGGCCCGTGGCCGGGTCGGTGGAGGCCTTGGCGGCGGAGAGGGCCTTCAGGGTGTCGTTGACCAGCTGGTGCAGCTCCGGGTACTTCTCGAAGTGCGGCGGCTTGAAGTAGTCGCTCCACAGCACGGAGACGTGGTGCTTGGCCAGCTCGGCGCGCTGCTCCTTGATGACGGTGGCACGCGCCTGGTAGTGCGGGTCGTCGTTGCCGGCCATCTTTTCCTGGATGGCCTTCACCGACTCCGCCTCGATGCGGGCCTGGGCCGGGTCGTACACACCGCAGGGCAGGTCGCAGTGTGCGCTGACCTTGACCTTGGGGGCAAACAGGCGGGAAAGCATGGAGCATTCCTTCCTCGTGATCGTCTTCTCAGGTGGGACATTACTCCCTGCAAGGCGTGTTTTCGCGAGTGCCCCCTAGGGCTTAGGACAAAAGTCCAGGGTCAGACTGAGACTGGTGGAGGAACGGACCGGGGAGGTGCCGGGGATGCCGGAGCTGTCGCAGGAGACCGAGCGCAGGGGCGCCGTGCTGCCCTTCGGGCTGGCCGAGGTGACCGGGCCGTCCATGGTGCCCACGCTGTACCACGGGGACCGGCTCGTCGTGCAGTACGGCGCCCGCGTGCGTCCGGGGGACGTGATCGTCCTGCGCCATCCCTTCCAGCAGGACCTGCTGGTCGTCAAGCGCGCGGTGGAGCCGCGCGAGGGCGGCTGGTGGGTGCTCGGCGACAACGCGTACGCGGGCGGGGACAGCACCGACTACGGGACCGTCCCGGAGGAGCTGATCCTGGGGAAGGTGTGGTTCCGTTACCGGCCGCGCCCGGCCGGCCGGCGCTCGCCGCTGGCGGTGGCGCGCTGGGTGCTGTCGGCGGCCAGGCCCGTCCTCTCCGCCCGGTCGGCCTCCAAGCGCTTGCGGGCGCGGTAGGCGGCCACATTGGCGCGGGTGGCGCAGCGGTCGGAGCAGTAGCGGCGCGATCGGTTGGTCGAGGTGTCCAGGTAGGCGTTGCGGCAGGGGGCGGCCTCGCACAGGCCGAGGCGGTCCACGCCGTACTCGGTGAGGTGGAAGGCCAGGCCCATCGCGGCGATCGCGGCGTACCCGGCGGTCGCGTTGGACGGGTGGTCCGCCAGGTGCATGTGCCACAGCGGCCGGCCGTCCTCGTCCCGGTGGTCGTGCCCGGAGATCTGGGGGCTCACCGGGAACTCCAGCAGCAGCGAGTTCAGCAGGGCCACGGCCAGTGTCTCGTCACCCTGGTCGGCCGCCTCGAAGACGGCACGCAGCCGGCCCCGTACGGAGCGGAAGCGGGTCACGTCGGCCTCGGTGGCGCGGCGGGCGGCCGAGGCGTTGCCGCCGAACAGGTCCCGCACCGCCTCCACCGAGGTCAGGTTGTCCTTGCCCCGGGCCGGCTCCTCGCTGTTGACGAGGCGTACGGCGTAGTCCGAGTAATAGGCCAGTTCCACTTGTAGTCCTTACGCGGGAGCTCTATGGTGACGAGCGCGACCTGTAACAGACGGTCGTGCTTTCAGGGTATTACGCGAACGGTGTCAGGGAGGCAGCGATGACGGACACGGGTACGGACACCACCGCGGCGGGCGCCGACTGGCAGGCCTGGCAGGAGAGCTGGGACCGGCAGCAGGAGTGGTACATGCCCGACCGCGAGGACCGCTTCCGCATCATGCTGGACATGGTGGAGGCCCTCGTCGGCACCACGCCGCGCGTCCTGGACCTCGCCTGCGGCACCGGCAGCATCACCGCCCGCCTGCTCGCCCGCTTCCCCGGGGCCACCAGCACCGGCGTCGACCTCGACCCGGCCCTGCTCGCCATCGCCCGGGGCACCTTCGAGGGGGACCACCGGGTCTCCTTCGTGACGGCCGACCTGAAGGACACGGCCTGGCGGGCCGCACTGCCGTACGACTCCTACGACGCGGTCCTGACCGCCACGGCCCTGCACTGGCTGCACAGCGAACCCCTCGCGGCCCTCTACGGTCAGGTCGCGGAACTCGTCCGCGACGGCGGTGTCTTCATGAACGCGGACCACATGATCGACGAGACCACGCCCCGGATCAACGCGGCCGAGCGCGCCCAGCGGCACGAGCGCATGGATCGGGCCAGGCGGGACGGCGCCCTGGACTGGGCCGAGTGGTGGCAGCTGGCCGCCGCCGACCCGGTGCTCGCCGGACCGACGGCCCGCCGTTTCGAGATCTACGGCGAGCACGCCGACGGCGACATGCCGTCCGCCGCCTGGCACGCGCGCGTGCTGCGCGAGAAGGGCTTCGGGGAGGCCCGCCCGGTGTGGTGCTCGCCGTCGGACACCCTGCTGCTGGCCGTGAAGTAGGGGCCGCGGCACCAGCCGGCCCCGAAGCGGTGGGCCGGGACAGCGGAAGGGGCGGTACGGTCACCCGTACCGCCCCTTCGCGCGGGAACGCTCGCGCCCGTCACGGCACGCCGGTCACAGCACCTTCGACAGGAACGACTGCGTGCGCTCGTGGCGCGGATTGGTCAGGACCTCCCGCGGGTGGCCGGATTCCACCACCACGCCGTCGTCCATGAAGACCAGGTTGTCGCCGACCTCGCGGGCGAAGCCCATCTCGTGGGTGACGACGACCATCGTCATGCCGGACTCGGCGAGGTCGCGCATGACGTCCAGGACGTCACCCACCAGCTCCGGGTCGAGCGCCGACGTCGGCTCGTCGAACAGCATCAGCTTCGGGTCCATGGCCAGGGCCCGGGCGATCGCCACCCGCTGCTGCTGGCCGCCGGAGAGCTGCGAGGGGTAGTGCCCGGCCCGGTCGGCCAGGCCCACGCGCTCCAGGAGCTGCATCGCCCGTTCCTTGGCCTGGCCCCGGTTCGTGCCCTTGACCTGGACCGGGGCCTCCATGACGTTCTCCACGGCCGTCATGTGCGGGAACAGGTTGAAGCGCTGGAAGACCATCCCGATGTCCCGGCGCTTCATGGCGACCTCGCGGTCACGCAGCTCGTAGAGCTTGTCGCCGTGCTGGCGGTAGCCGACCAGTTCGCCGTCCACGTACAGCCGGCCCGCGTTGATCTTCTCCAGGTGGTTGATGCAGCGCAGGAAGGTCGACTTGCCGGAGCCGGAGGGTCCGATCAGGCAGAACACCTCGCCGGGCTTGACCTCCAGGTCGATGCCCTTGAGCACCTCGACCTGGCCGAAGGACTTGTGCACGCCCTCGGCCTTGACCATCGCCACGGACGAGTCACGCGTGGCCGCGTCCTTCTTGTCGAGCTTGTCGGTCATGCCATGCCTCCCTTCGGGCGGCCGAGAGAGAACATGTTCGCCTTCACCTTCTGCCACGGCGTGGGCGGCAGACTGCGGCTGGAGCCGCGGGCGTAGTACCGCTCGATGTAGTACTGGCCCACGCTCAGCACGGAGGTCATGATCAGGTACCAGGCGGCGGCGAGGAAGTACATCTCCACCGGGGCGCCGGAGACCTGCCCGATGTCCTGGGCGTAACGGAACAGCTCCGGATACTGGACGGCCGCCACGAGCGAGGTCGTCTTCAGCATGTTGATGACCTCGTTGCCGGTCGGCGGCACGATCACCCGCATGGCCTGCGGAATGATGATCCGGCGCAGGGTCTTGCCGTGGCTCATGCCCAGCGCGTGGGCGGCCTCGGTCTGGCCCTCGTCGACGGCGAGCAGGCCGGCGCGGCAGATCTCCGCCATGTACGCCGCCTCGTTCAGGCCGAGGCCGAGCAGCGCCGTCAGCAGCGGCGTCATGAAGTCCGACCAGTAGTCCTTGTAGATCGGACCGAGGTTGATGTACTCGAAGACCAGACCCAGGTTGAACCACAGGAACAGCTGGACCAGGACCGGGGTGCCGCGGAAGAACCAGATGTAGAACCAGGCGATCGCGGAGGTCACCGGGTTCTTCGACAGGCGCATCACCGCCAGGCCGATGCCGCCGACGATGCCGATCAGCATCGACAGGACCGTCAGCAGGAGGGTCTTGCCGACGCCGGTGATGATCCGGTCGTCGAAGAAGTAGTCGGGGACGGCGTGCCAGTTGATCTTGCCCTGGCCGAACGCGTAGACGATCGCGACCAGGACCGCGATCGCGATCAGGGCGGTCACGTACCGGCCGTAGTGCCTGACCGGGATGGCCTTGACGGCCTCCGCCGCGGAGGGGGGCGTGTCCTTGGGTCCCGCCGTCTTGTCGATGTCAGCAGTCACGGGTGTTGCCTCTCGGTGGCTGCTCGCTCGGTCACTTGCCGCCGTTGACGACGGACTCCTTCACGGCGCCGTCCTGGGCGCCCCACTTCTGGAGGATCTTGTCGTACTCGCCGTTCTTGATGACCGCGTTCATCGCGGCCTGCAGCGCGTCGCGCAGCTGGGTGTTGCTCTTGCCCACGGCGATGCCGTACGGGGCCGCCTCGACCTGGTCGCCGACGATCTCGAAGTCCTTGCCGCCCCCGGAGGTCTTCACCGCGTACGCGGCGACCGGGAAGTCGGAGGAGGCCGCGTCGGCGCCGCCCGAGCGCAGTCGCGTCTGGGCCTGCTGGTCGTCGTCGAAGGCCTCGATGGAGAGCTTCTTGCCGCTCGGGCACTTCTTCGCCTCGGCCTTGGCGAGATCCTCCGAGACGGTGCCGCGCTGCAGGGCGATCTTCTTGCCGCACAGGTCGGACCAGGACGTGATGCCCTGGGTGTCGCCCTTGCGGGTGTAGATCGACACGCCGGCGGTCAGGTAGTCGACGAAGTCGACGCCCTCGCCGACCTTCTTGCCCGTGGTCGGGTCGACGCCGTCCTGGCGGCTCTTGTTGTCCGTCATCGCCGACATGGCGATGTCGTAGCGGTTGGAGCGGATGCCGGTGAGCAGGGCGTCGAACGTGCCGTTCTCGAACTGGAAGGTCACGCCGAGCTGCTTGCCCAGCGCGACGGCGAGGTCGGGGTCGAGGCCGACGACCTTGCCGGAGTCGTCCTTGAATTCGACCGGCGCGTACGCGATGTCGGAGCCGACCTTGATGACACCCTTGTCGCGGATCGACGCCGGCAGCTTGTCGGCCAGCGGGGCGGAGGCGGCGGGCGAGCTGCCGGAGGACTTGTCCTTGTCCTTGGTCTGGTCACCGCAGCCGGTGAGAATCAGGGCGCCTGCGACCGCGATCGCACCGACCGCGGCCAAACGGGTGTGCGCGGCGGTCGTACGACGGGTGAAGCCTGCGGTCATGGTGGTTCCTCCGGCGGATGGGTGGAGATGCCGATGGGTCGACGAGAACACACACCTTCGGGTGTCGCGACCTCGTGTGATTGACGCATCTTGCCATTCGTATTGGGCCATTCAGGGCACCCTCTATGTCAAAATCGGATAACGGGTGACCTGCGGCGTGTGATCGGCCGGCTCGGCAAGGCCGGACCATCTGCGGCAGCCCCTCCTCCTCGCCGGAAGATCTTCGGCCTTCCTCGCCTTGTGGTCTGCGTCAACGGCGTGTATGGGCGATTTGCTGGCATTGCCGAACATTCGACACGGACTTGTCCCCATATTGGGGTACCTGTCGGCTGGTCGTCATGTGACCTTCGCGTTATGGACTCGTCGCCGACGCCGTCCGTCGGGTAAGAAGGTTCTTTACACCCCTCATCCGGGGCTCAGGGCGCGTGTGCGGCGCGCCCGTCGCGTCTGTGCCCGAACGCATCACTCACTGGGCCGTGCGCGGTCCCGCCCACCCCTCACCAGGAGTGGCCACCCTCACACCATGAACACTTAAGGGGTAAAACCAAGTGGCAGCGGAGATCGTCAATCCTCGCAGCGACAGCGGTACGGATCAGGACGGCGGGGCAGAGCCGCTCGATTCCTTCGATCCCGCCTTCGCGCTGCACCGTGGCGGCAAGATGGCCGTGCAGGCCACCGTGCCCGTCCGTGACAAGGACGACCTGTCCCTGGCGTACACGCCCGGCGTCGCGCGGGTGTGCACCGCCATCGCCGAGCAGCCGGAACTGGTCCACGACTACACGTGGAAGTCGTCCGTGGTCGCCGTCGTGACCGACGGAACGGCCGTGCTGGGCCTCGGGGACATCGGCCCAGAAGCCTCCCTCCCGGTGATGGAGGGGAAGGCGATCCTTTTCAAGCAGTTCGGCGGCGTGGACGCGGTCCCGATCGCACTCGACTGCACCGACGCCGACGAGATCGTCGAGACCGTGGTGCGCCTCGCGCCGTCCTTCGGCGGAGTCAACCTGGAGGACATCTCGGCGCCCCGGTGCTTCGAGATCGAGCGCAAGCTCCAGGAGCGCCTGGACATCCCGGTCTTCCACGACGACCAGCACGGCACGGCGGTCGTGACCCTCGCGGCACTGCGCAACGCGGCCCGGCTGAGCGGCCGGGGCATCGGCGAGCTGCGGGCCGTCATCTCCGGCGCGGGCGCGGCCGGTGTCGCCATCGCCAGGATGCTGGTCGAGGCCGGCATCGGGGACGTGGCGGTGTCGGACCGCAAGGGCGTCGTCTCGGCGGACCGGGAGGACCTTACGCCGGTCAAGCGGGAGCTGGCCGAGTTCACCAACAAGGCGGGCATCACCGGGTCGCTGGAGGACGCGCTGGCCGGGGCCGACGTCTTCATCGGCGTCTCCGGCGGTACGGTGCCGGAGTCGGCCGTGGCGTCGATGGCCAAGGGTGCCTTCGTCTTCGCCATGGCCAACCCGAACCCCGAGGTGCACCCGGACGTCGCGCACAAGTACGCGGCGGTCGTGGCGACCGGCCGGTCGGACTTCCCCAACCAGATCAACAACGTCCTGGCGTTCCCCGGTATCTTCGCGGGCGCGCTCCAGGTGCGGGCGTCCCGGATCACCGAGGGCATGAAGATCGCGGCCGCCGAAGCGCTGGCCGGGGTCGTCGGCGACGACCTCGCCGCGGACTATGTGATCCCCTCGCCGTTCGACGAGCGGGTGGCCCCGGCGGTGACAGCGGCCGTGGCGGCGGCGGCGCGCGCGGAAGGCGTGGCCCGTCGCTGACGTGCCCCCGTCGCAGGCGTGACCCGAACGGCCCCGTCCCGGTGGGACGGGGCCGTTCGCCGTGTGGACACGAACATGCGCCCGTGCCGGCCGCGTCCATTGGTGCCCGGCGGGCGACAAAGCTTGGCAAGAGGGCGTGTGTCACAGGCGCCCGCGGTTCCGTCGGCGTCGGCACAGCCCTATCGTCAAGGTCATGTTCGCTGTCTACGCCGCCCGAATCGACCGCGACCAGCCGCTGAACGGTCTGGAGTCGGGGGAGCGCCCGGCCCCCGAGGCCCGCCCCGGCTGGAGCACCGTCGACGTCAGGGCCGCCTCCCTGAACCATCACGATCTCTGGTCCCTGAAGGGCGTGGGCCTGTCCGAGGACAAGCTGCCCATGATCCTCGGCTGCGACGCCGCCGGCGTCGACGAGGACGGCAACGAGGTCGTCCTGCACTCCGTGATCGGACAGACCGGGCACGGTGTCGGGCCCAAGGAGCCCCGGTCCATTCTGACCGAGCGCTACCAGGGCACCTTCGCCGAGCAGGTCGCCGTGCCGACCTGGAACCTGCTGCCCAAGCCCAAGGGGCTCTCCTTCGAGGAGGCCGCCTGCCTGCCCACGGCCTGGCTCACCGCCTACCGCATGCTCTTCACCAACGCGGGCGTACGCCCCGGCGACTCCGTCCTCGTGCAGGGCGCCGGAGGCGGTGTCGCCACGGCCGCCATCGTGCTGGGCAAGGCGGCCGGCCTCAAGGTCTTCGCCACCAGCCGGGACGAGGCCAAGCGCAAGCGGGCGCTGGAACTCGGCGCGGTGGAGGCGGTCGAGTCGGGTGCCCGGCTCCCGCAGCGGGTGGACGCCGTGCTCGAGACCGTCGGCGCGGCCACCTGGTCCCACTCGGTGAAGTCGCTCCGTCCCGGCGGCACCATCGTCATCTCCGGCGCCACCAGCGGCGACCGGCCCTCGCACGCCGAGCTCACGCGCATCTTCTTCCTGGAGCTGAAGGTGGTCGGCTCGACGATGGGCACCAAGGACGAACTGGAGGACCTGCTCTCCTTCTGCGAGACCACCGGCGTCCGCCCCGTCATCGACGAGATCCTCCCCCTCGACCGGGCCCGCGAGGGCTTCGAGCGGATGGCGTCCGGCGGCCAGTTCGGAAAGATCGTCCTCACCACCGCCTGAACGATCCGGCCGGCTGCCCCGGCGCGCCGCCGAGTCGGTGCCCGTGCCCTGGCGGGCCCCGGTTTCAGGGGCCCGCCGAAAGGCCGGTCAGGGCTTCGGCGCGTTGAGGAGGGCCGTGATGTGGGCCGCGGCCCTGGACAGGTGGCGGCGCGTGTCGCGGAGCTGATCGGTCGTCACGCCATGGTCGCGGGCCGCGTCGCGGATGTCGTCCCGGAAGCGGTCCAGGATGCGGTCCAGATCACGGGCGGGGTCACCGGTGAAGTCCTCGTGCGCCCAGGACGGTTCGTACTCGGCCGGGAAGTCCTCCGGGGTCTGCGAGTATTCGGCCGGTGCCGTCGCGGTGCCGGCCGCCGGACGGCCGAAGCCGAGGTCCCGGCCAAGGTCCTTGCCCCAGTCCTTGCCGAACTCGCCGAACTCCTTGGCCAGTTCGGTCAGCCCCTCGCGCACCCCGGTCGGCCAGTCGCCCCGCGCGAAATGGTCCTGCACCTGGTCCTGGACGCGTCGGGCGATGCGCTGGAACTCCTCCTGCGCCTGCGCCCGTGCCCGCTCCTGGGCCTCCTTCGCCACCCGCCTGGCCCGCTGGGCCTCCTCGCGAGCCCGCCGGCTCTCGTCCTTGGCGCGCCGCGCCTGCTCCTTCCACTCCTGCTTGACGCGGCGCATCTCCTCCTTGGCGGCCCGCCAGGCCTCCTTGTCGTCGGCCTCACCCGACCAGGCGTGCCCTGCCGAGGCCGTGCCGGAGCCCTGCCGGGCCTGGGAGGCGGCGGCACGCATCTCGCGCCGCAGATCGCCCGCCGCACCTCGTACGTCGGCCCGGATCTCGGCGGCGAGTTCGGCGACCGACTCGCGGATCTCCAGCTCCAGGTCGGCCAGCTCACCGCTGCGGTCGGCCAGTTCGGCACGGCCGGCGTCCGTGATGGCGTACACCTTGCGGCCGCCCTCGGTGGTGTGCGTGACCAGGCCCTCGGCCTCCAGCTTGGCCAGCCGGGGGTACACGGTGCCGGCCGAGGGTGCGTACAGCCCCTGGAAGCGCTCCTCCAGCAGACGGATCACCTCGTAGCCGTGGCGCGGGGCCTCGTCGAGCAGCTTCAGCAGGTAGAGGCGCAGGCGGCCGTGAGCGAAGACGGGGGGCATGTCAGAGCACCTTCTTGTCGGTCGTGCCGTCGGTCGCGGACCGGGTGGGGCCGCCGTCCGGGTCCGGGCCGGAGTCCCACGGCCCGTCCTCCGCCGGTGGACGCCGGAGCAGGGCGATCGCGCCGGAGACCGTCGTCGCCTTCAGTCTGCCGTGGCCCGTGCCCAGCCGGCCGGTGATCCGCTTGGCGCCCCACTGCCCGCTGACCCGCAGGTCCTCGAAGGCGTTGGACACCGACCCGCTGGCGGTGTTCGCCTCCACCTCGGCGTCCGCCGGGTGGGGCAGCCGGATGGCGATCTCTCCGGAGACGTTGGTCAGACTGATGTCGGTGGGGCGGCCCGCCGGGTCCAGGTCGACGATCATCGAGCCGCTCACGGAGTCGGCTCGGACCGAGGAGCCCGCGCCCTCGACCACTGTCAGGTCGCCCGAGACCGAGTTGAACCGCAGGTCTCCGGAGAGCGCCTGCGCCTCCAGGTTCCCCGACACCGTGTCCGCGCGCACCGGGCCGGTGAGGCCCACCAGAGTGGTGTCACCGGTGACGCCCTTGACCTCCGTACGCCCGTCGATGCCCGAGACCATCGCGGCGGCGCCGACCACCCCGACCTCGACGCGCGTGTCCGCGGGGACGGCCAGGGAGACGACGGCGCTGCGCCGCCAGCCCTTGCGGTCCAGCCACTTCAGAAAGCCCTTCCAGGGCAGGTCCTCGTACGCCACGGTCAGGGTGCCCCCCTGCTGGGTGACCACCAGGGGAGGCCCGTCGATCTCGGAGACCTCCAGGCGCGCGGAACTCTCGTCCGTGCCCACGACGTTCACCGCTCCGTTGACGATGCGGACGTTGAGCTGGGTCACGGGCTTGTCGAAGGTGAGCTTCCTGGGCTCGCCCACGGACCACTCGGACATGGTGCAGACCTCCTGGGACGGACGACCGGACCACGCGGAACCGCAAGGCCGGAGACGGACCGGAGAGCGACGCGTCACGCCATATCGCGTCCCTCCTGAAAACACGATATATCGCGGACACGGAAAGTCAAGACACACCGCGAGGCCGAGCCACGCCGCTGGACAGGGCCGGACCGCACCGCTGGACAACGGCGCACCGCGAGGTACCGGGAAACGGCGAAGGGCGCCCCGAAGGGCGCCCCACGTCGTTCGCCGCTGGACCGCTACTCGTCGTCCTCGTCGTCCAGCCGGGCCAGCCAGGTCGCCAGCCGCTCCACCGGAACCTCGAAGTCGGGGTTCAGGTCGACGAAGGTCCGCAACTGCTCGGCGAGCCACTCGAAGGTGACCTCCTCCTCGCCGCGCCGCTTCTCCAGCTCCTCGATGCCACGGTCAGTGAAGTACATGAGGCCAAGGATAAAGGCGCGCAACGGGCCGGGCCGCACCCCCGCGGACGAGGATGCGGCCCGGTCGCGTACGGTCCGCAGCAGCGGCTACGCGGTCACGCCTCGAACACCTCGCGCACCAGCTGCTCCTGCTCCGCCTGGTGCCGCTTCGCGGAACCCACGGCGGGGGAGGAGCCGTGCGGGCGGGAGATGCGGCGCAGGCGCTCGCCGTGCGGCACGTCCGCGCCGACCGCCAGGTCCAGGTGGTCGATCAGGTTGAGCGCGATGAACGGCCAGGCACCCTGGTTCGCCGGCTCCTCCTGGGCCCACAGGTACTTCTCGGCGTTCGGGTACTTCCTGATCTCCGCCTGGAGCTCGGCACCCGGAAGCGGGTACAGGCGCTCGATACGGATGATCGCGGTGTCCGTCACGCCCCGCTTCTTCCGCTCCGCCTCGAGGTCGTAGTAGACCTTGCCGGCGCAGAAGACGACCTTGCGCACCGCGCTCGGGTCGACCGACGCGTCGCCGATGACCGGCCGGAACTCGCCCGTGGTGAACTCCTCCGCCTTCGAGGCCGCGGCCTTCAGGCGCAGCATCGACTTCGGGGTGAAGACGACCAGCGGCTTGTGGTGCGGGTTGTGCACCTGCCACCGCAGGAGGTGGAAGTAGTTCGACGGCGAGGTCGGCATCGCGACCGTCATGTTGTTCTGCGCGCACAGCTGGAGGAAGCGCTCCGGGCGGGCCGAGGAGTGGTCCGGGCCCTGGCCCTCGTAGCCGTGCGGGAGCAGGAGGACTACGCCGCTCGTCTGGCCCCACTTCTGCTCCGCGGACGAGATGAACTCGTCCACGACCGTCTGCGCGCCGTTGGTGAAGTCGCCGAACTGGGCCTCCCACATCACGAGCGCGTCGGGGCGGGCGAGCGAGTAGCCGTACTCGAAGCCCATCGCCGCGTACTCGGAGAGCAGGGAGTTGTAGACGTTCAGGCGGGCCTGGTCCTCGGAGAGGTACATCAGCGGGGTGAAGTCCTCGCCCGTCTCGCGGTCGATGATCACCGCGTGGCGCTGGCCGAAGGTGCCGCGCTGGGAGTCCTGGCCCGCCAGGCGGACCGGGGTGCCCTCCAGCAGCAGCGAGCCGATGGCGAGGGTCTCGCCCATGCCCCAGTCGATGGTGCCGTCCTCGACCATGGCCGCCCGGCGCTGCAGCTGCGGCAGCAGACGCGGGTGGACGGTGATGTGGTCGGGGACGTTCACCTGGGACGCGGCGATGCGCTTGACGACCTCGGCGGACACAGCCGTCGGGACGGCCACCGGGAAGCCGTCCTGCGGCGCCTCGGCCTCGCCCGGAACGGGCTGGGAGGTGGCCTCGCGGACCTCGGTGAAGACCTTCTCCAGCTGGCCCTGGTAGTCCTGCAGCGCCTGCTCGGCCTCTTCCAGGGTGATGTCGCCGCGACCGATGAGGGACTCGGTGTACAGCTTGCGCACCGAGCGCTTCTTGTCGATCAGGTCGTACATCAGCGGCTGGGTGAAGGCCGGGTTGTCCGACTCGTTGTGACCGCGGCGGCGGTAGCAGATGAGGTCGATCACCACGTCCTTGTTGAACGCCTGGCGGAACTCGAAGGCCAGACGGGCGACGCGCACGACGGCCTCGGGGTCGTCGCCGTTCACGTGGAAGATCGGGGCCTCGATCATGCGGGCCACGTCCGTGGCGTACATGGAGGAACGCGAGGACTCGGGGGCCGCGGTGAAGCCGACCTGGTTGTTGATGACGACGTGGACGGTGCCGCCGGTGCGGTAGCCGCGCAGCTGCGACATGTTCAGGGTCTCGGCCACCACGCCCTGGCCCGCGAAGGCCGCGTCGCCGTGGATCGCCACCGGCAGGACGGTGAAGTCCGTGCCGCCCTTGCCGATGATGTCCTGCTTGGCGCGGGAGACACCCTCCAGGACCGGGTCGACCGCCTCCAGGTGCGAGGGGTTGGCGACCAGCGAGACCTTGATCTGCTCGCCGTCCAGGCCGGTGAAGGTGCCCTCGGCGCCCAGGTGGTACTTCACGTCGCCGGAGCCGTGCATCGACTTCGGGTCGAGGTTGCCCTCGAACTCACGGAAGATCTGCGCGTAGGACTTGCCGACGATGTTCGCCAGGACGTTCAGCCGGCCGCGGTGGGCCATGCCGATGACGACCTCGTCCAGGCGGGACTCGGCCGCCGAGTCGATGACCGCGTCCAGCAGCGGGATGACGGACTCGCCGCCCTCCAGGGAGAAGCGCTTCTGGCCGACGTACTTCGTCTGCAGGAAGGTCTCGAAGGCCTCCGCCGCGTTCAGCCGGCGCAGGATGCGCAGCTGCTCCTCGCGCTCCGGCTTGGAGTGCGGGCGCTCCACGCGGTCCTGGATCCACTTGCGCTGCTTGGGGTCCTGGATGTGCATGAACTCGATGCCGACCGTGCGGCAGTACGAGTCGCGCAGTACGCCGAGGATGTCGCGCAGCTTCATCATCGACTTGCCGGCGAAGCCGCCGACGGCGAACTCGCGCTCCAGGTCCCACAGGGTGAGGCCGTGCTCGACGATGTCCAGGTCGGGGTGCTTGCGCTGGCGGTACTCCAGCGGGTCGGTGTCGGCCATGACGTGGCCGCGGACCCGGTAGGAGTGGATCAGCTCGAAGACGCGGGCGGCCTTGGTGACGTCGTCGTCGTGCGAGGCGTCGATGTCCTTCAGCCAGCGGACCGGCTCGTAGGGGATGCGCAGCGCCTCGAAGATCTCGTCGTAGAAGCCGTTCTCGCCGAGGAGCAGGTTGGCGACGACGCGCAGGAACTCGCCGGAGGCGGCGCCCTGGATCACCCGGTGGTCGTAGGTCGACGTGAGCGTCATGACCTTCGAGATGCCGAGCTTGTTCAGGGTGTCCTGGGAGGTGCCCTGGAACTCCGCGGGGTAGTCCATGGAGCCGACGCCCATGATCACCGACTGGCCGGGCATCAGACGCGGCACCGAGTGGACCGTGCCGAGGCCGCCGGGGTTGGTGAGGGAGACGGTGACGCCGGTGAAGTCGTCCATCGTCAGCTTGCCGTCGCGGGCGCGGCGGACGATGTCCTCGTAGGCCTGCCAGAACTCGAAGAAGTTCAGCGTCTCGGCCTTCTTGATGGCCGCGACGACCAGCTGGCGCTCGCCGCCCGGCTTCACCAGGTCGATGGCGAGACCGAGGTTGACGTGCTCCGGCTTGACCAGGGTGGGCTTGCCGTCCTTCTGCGCGAAGGAGTAGTTCATCGACGGCATGGCCTTGATCGCCTGGACCATGGCGTAGCCGATGAGGTGCGTGAAGGAGATCTTCCCGCCGCGGGCCCGCTTGAGGTGGTTGTTGATGACGATGCGGTTGTCGAACAGCAGCTTCACCGGGACCGCGCGCACGGACGTGGCCGTGGGCAGCTCCAGGGAGGCGTTCATGTTCTTGGCGACCGCGGCGGACGGGCCGCGCAGCGTCACGAACTCGGGACCGGCGGGGGCCTCGGCGGCGGGCGCGGGCTGCGCGGCGGCCGGCTTGGCGGCGGCGGGCTTCGCGGGCGCCGGAGCCGGCGCGGCGGGCTGCGCCGGCGCGGGGGCCGGAGCCGGGGCGGGGGCCTGCGCGGCGGCGGGCTTCGGCGCGGCCGAGGCCTGCGCGGGCTTGGCCGGGGCGGCGGGCGCCTGGGCGGGCGTGGCGGTCGCTGCGGCCCCCGCGGCCGTAGTGCCCGACGGTGCCGAGGAGACAGCCGCGGCGGCGCCCGGCTTGTAGTCGGCGAAGAAGTCCCACCAGGCGCGGTCTACGGAGTTCGGGTCCTGGAGGTACTGCTGATAGATCTCGTCGACGAGCCACTCGTTGGCACCGAACGCGGCAGCGGGGTTCTTCCCGGCCTGGTCGTCGGAGGTGGAGATGCTCGAGTTACTGGGGGACTGTGGCGACACGGCGGCAACCGCCCTCTTCCGCTTCACAAGGTGATGGACAGCGGGAATAAAGGCTACGCCTCCGGGGCCGGGAAGGTCAGGTCGGGCCCGTTCATCGTCGTGTAAGTCACATCGAAAGCTGTGTTTCGGGCCTTGAAATGGCGGGAAACAACCGTGGTTCAGCGGCGGAAGGGAAGGCAGGACCCGGGCCCGGCCCGGCACGGACGCAGGCCCCTGCCTGATCACACGTGTCCAGCTGCGGCCGGGCCGGCGCAGGCTCGTGGATCTTGAGGTTCCGGTCGCACTTTACGTCAACTTTGAACTGGCGGAAGCCCTGGAAGAGTGACGAGGATCCGGCAGCCGCGATCTGATTCGGCCACCCCGATCCGGCCGCCGTGCAGATCCACGGCCCAGCGGGCGATCGCCAGGCCGAGCCCGGTGCCGCCGTCGCTGCCCGGACCGTGGGGCCGGCTCACCGCCCCCCGGTTGAAGCGCTCGAAGACGCGGTGCCACTCGGAGCGGGGAATGCCGGGTCCCTCGTCGAGGACCTCCAGCTCCAGCGACTCCGGCCGCGGACCGCGCCGCGCCCGCACCGTCACACGGCCGTGCGGCGGGCTGTGCTTGACCGCGTTGTCGATCAGGTTGGCGACCACCTGGTGGATCCGCTCGGGGTCCGCGTGCGCGGTCAGCTCCGGCGGGTAGACGTCCAGGCTGAGATGGACGTCCGTACGCGTGTGGCTCCCGGAGCCGGAGGCCATCTCGGCGCGGGCCGAGGCGACCATGTTGGCCTCCTTCAGCACGCCCGAGAGATAGGGCCACACCTCGAAGCGCCGCAGCTTCAGCGGGACGACGCCGTTGTCCAGGCGGGACAGGTCCAGCAGCGTCTCGACCAGCCGGCCCAGCCGCTCGGTCTGCCTCAGGGCCGTCCGCATGGTCTCGGGGTCCGCCTCGGTGACCCCGTCCACGATGTTCTCCAGCACCGCGCGCAGGCCCGCGATCGGCGTGCGCAGCTCGTGCGAGACGTTGGCCACCAGCTCCTTGCGCTGACGGTCCTGGGCGGCCAGCTCGTCGGCCATGCGGTTGATCGTCTGGGCCAGCGTGCCCAGCTCGTCCCCGCGGTTCTCGCGTACCCGGCGGGTGTAGTCGCCGTGCGAGATGGACCGGGCGACCGCGTTCATCTCGTCCAGCGGCGCGGTGAGCGAATGGGCCACGAACTGCGTGATGAGCAGCGTGGCGATCATCGAGAAGACCATGATGAAGCGCAGCTCGGTCTTGGTGTGCACCGCGATCATGGAGAGACCGGTGGTGATCAGCACCGAGATGACGACCAGCGTGCCCAGCTTGGTCTTGATCGAGAACGGTCGTACGTCACCCCAGGGTCGTCCCGGGGCCCGCCGTGCGGCCGGACCGTCGCTCATGGGGTCGGCGTCTCCAGCGCGTAGCCCACGCCGTGCACCGTGCGGATCCGCTCGGCGCCGATCTTGCGGCGCAGAGCCTTGATGTGGCTGTCGACGGTCCGGGTGCCGGAGGCGTCCGCCCAGTCCCACACCTCGGCCAGCAGCTGCTCGCGCGAGAGCACCGCACGCGGGGTGTTCGCCAGACACACCAGGAGGTCGAACTCCGTCGGCGTCAGGTGGACGTCCTCGCTGCGCACCCGCACCCTGCGCTGTGCGTGGTCGATCTCCAGCTCGCCCAGGCGCAGGATGCCGCTGCGCGGCGTCGCGGCGGCGAGGGCGGCCCGCTCCACGCGGCGCAGCAGCACGTGCACGCGCGCCGCCAGCTCCCGCATCGAGAACGGCTTGGTCATGTAGTCGTCGGCGCCGACGCCGAGGCCGACCAGCATGTCGGTCTCGTCGTCCCGCGCGGTGAGCATCAGGACCGGCACGGGCCGCTGGGCCTGCACACGGCGGCAGACCTCCAGGCCGTCGAAGCCGGGCAGCATGATGTCGAGGATCAGCAGGTCGGGCTGCCAGGCCTCGGCGGTGTCGACCGCGGACGGGCCGTCGCCCGCCGTCTGCACGAGGAATCCCTCGGCGCGCAGGCGGGTGGCGATGGCGTCCAGGATGGTCTGGTCGTCTTCAACCACCAGGACCCGGCGCTGTGCGCCCGGTCCGGCCGACGTCGCGTTGTGGGAGGTGTGTGTCTGCTCCATCGCCCGCCCCTGAGAGGTGTGCTTCCGGAATCCGTGGGGTGATTCCTTGACTGCGCATGGTTGCGATTGACGCTTGAATGATCGGCGTCAGGGAAGCAGCGTACGGGGAGTCACCGCGGCTTTGCTATCCAGGGCGGACGGCCAGGTGCACGACGTCCGGAACTCCCCGGGCAACGGGGATCTCTTCGGTGCGCACCTGTTGGAACCCGACATTCCACAAGGTTCCTTCAAATTCCGGAGACGGCCTGGCCGACCACACCGCGAGCACCCCGCCGGGCGTCAACGCCCTTGCGCAGCTTGCCAGTCCGGGGGGTGTGTACAGCCCGCCGTTGCCCTCCGTGACCGTCCAGTCGGGGCCGTTGTCGATGTCCAGGCACAACGCGTCGAAAGTGGTGGATGTCTCATTGACGTAAGAGAGCAGATCGGCCTCGACGATCTCGGTGCGCGGGTCGGCGAGCGCCGCCGCCGTGAGCTCGGCGAGGGGACCGGAGCGGTGCCAGTCGATGATCGCCGGCTCGCGCTCGACCGCCGTGATCCGTCCCCAGCGCGGGTCGGCGGCGGCGTGCGCGAGCGAGAAGCCCACGCCCAGGCCGCCGATCAGCACGTGCGGGTGCGCCCTGCCGTCCAGCGCGGCGAGGGCGGCGTCGACCAGCAGCCGCTCCGAACGGCCGTCGGAGGTGTCCATCAGGAAGCAGCCGTTGGCGATGATCTGAAGCAGCTCGCCGTGCCGGCGCAGCGCGACCTCGCCATAGGGGCCCTCGCGACGGTCCAGCACCACAGGAGTCTCGTACGAGGCGGTCATGGGGCCATCCTGCCCGAACCGCGCCGCCTGGCCACATGATTTAGGGGTGACGCACGGGCTCCGGGGAGACAGTGGCGGGCTCCCCGGGTTCCGCTTCCACGGGGGAGCCGGGGTCTCGCCGTCCAGCGGCCGCCGACGCCACGCGCTGGGCTCGCCGCACGACCGTGCGCGGCCTGCGTCCCCGGCGGCGGCTGCCCGGCCTCGCTTCCCTCGGCGCGACCTGGCCTTTCTCGTCCCCGCGCAAGTGATCGCTCAGAGCGAACAGGCCCCTGGGAACATTCGAGCCCCCTCGTGCATTGAGTCGACGTAACTCAACTTGACTGCCGAAGGGGAGATCATGGCTGCTGAGTCCGCAGCGTTCACACCGCTCGCCCTGCCTGTGCTGCCGCTAGACGACGAGGTCGTGCTGCCCGGGATGGTGGTCCCGCTGGATCTGAGCGACAGCGAGGTACGGGCCGCGGTGGAGGCCGCTCAGGCCGCTGCCCGGTCGGAGCCCGGGAAGCCCAGAGTGCTGCTGGTGCCGCGCATCGAGGGCACGTACGCGAAGACCGGCGTGCTGGGCACGGTCGAGCAGGTCGGCCGGCTGGCCGACGGCGACCCGGGCGCCCTGATCCGTGGCCGCGGCCGCGTGCGGATCGGCGCCGGGACCACCGGACCGGGTGCCGCGCTGTGGGTCGAGGGCGCGCGGATCGACGAGAGCGTGCCGGACCCGCTGCCCGGCCAGGTCGCGGAACTCGTCAAGGAGTACAAGGCCCTGGCCACCGCCTGGCTGCGCAAGCGTGGCGCCTGGCAGGTCGTGGACCGGGTGCAGGCCATCGAGGACGTGTCCGCGCTCGCCGACAACTCCGGCTACTCGCCCTTCCTGACCATCGAACAGAAGGTCGAGCTGCTGGAGACCGCCGACCCGGTGGCCCGGCTGAAGATCGCCACCCAGCAGTTGCGCGACCACCTCGCCGAACAGGATGTGGCCGAGACCATCGCCAAGGACGTCCAGGAGGGCGTCGACAAGCAGCAGCGCGAGTTCCTGCTCCGCCGTCAGCTCGAGGCCGTCCGCAAGGAGCTGCGCGAGCTCAACGGCGAGAAGGACGGCGAGGAGTCCGACGACTACCGGGCCCGCGTCGAGGCCGCCGACCTGCCCGAGAAGGTGCGCGAGGCCGCCCTCAAGGAGGTCGACAAGCTGGAGCGGGCCTCCGACGCCTCCCCCGAGGGCTCCTGGATCCGCACCTGGCTGGACACCGTCCTGGAGATGCCCTGGAACGAGCGGACCGAGGACGCCTACGACATCCAGGGCGCCAAGGCGGTCCTGGACGCCGAGCACTCGGGCCTGGAGGACGTCAAGGAACGGATCACCGAGTACCTGGCGGTGCGCAAGCGCCGCGGCGACCGTGGCCTGGGCGTGATCGGCGGGCGGCGCGGCGGTGCCGTCCTGGCGCTCGTCGGACCGCCCGGGGTCGGCAAGACCTCGCTCGGCGAGTCCGTGGCGCACGCCATGGGACGCAAGTTCGTCCGGGTCGCCCTGGGCGGCGTCCGCGACGAGGCCGAGGTCCGCGGCCACCGTCGTACGTACGTCGGCGCGCTGCCCGGCCGGATCGTGCGCGCCGTCAAGGAGGCCGGGTCGATGAACCCGGTGGTCCTGCTGGACGAGATCGACAAGGTCGGCTCCGACTTCCGCGGCGACCCGGCCGCGGCCCTGCTCGAAGTGCTGGACCCGGCGCAGAACCACACCTTCCGCGACCACTACCTGGAGGTCGAACTCGACCTGTCGGACGTCGTCTTCCTGGCCACCGCCAACGTCCTGGAGGCCATCCCGGAGGCGCTGGCGGACCGGATGGAGATCGTCCGCCTGGACGGGTACACCGAGGACGAGAAGGTCGTCATCGCGCGCGACCACCTGCTCCCGCGCCAGCTGGAGCGGGCCGGCCTGGACCCGACCGAGGTCACGATCGACGAGGGTGCGCTGCGCAGGCTGGCCGGCGAGTACACCCGCGAGGCGGGCGTGCGCACCCTGGAGCGGGCCATCGCGCGGCTGCTGCGCAAGGTGGCGGCCCAGCACGAACTGGGGGAGCGGGACCTGCCGTTCGCCGTCACCGAGGCGGATCTGCGCGACCTCATCGGCCGTCCGCACCACGTGCCCGAGTCCGCTCAGGACCCGGCCGAGCGCCGTACGGCCGTCCCCGGGGTGGCGACGGGCCTGGCGGTCACCGGGGCCGGCGGAGACGTGCTCTTCGTCGAGGCGTCCCTGGCCGACCCGGAGACGGGCGCGGCGGGCCTGACCCTGACCGGTCAGCTCGGTGATGTGATGAAGGAGTCCGCGCAGATCGCGCTGAGCTTCCTGCGCAGCCACGGCGCCGAGCTGGAGCTGCCGGTGGGCGATCTGAAGGACCGGGGCGTGCACATCCACTTCCCGGCGGGTGCCGTGCCCAAGGACGGCCCGAGCGCGGGCATCACCATGACGACCGCGCTCGCCTCGCTCCTGTCGGGCCGCCTGGTCCGTACGGACGTGGCGATGACCGGCGAGGTCTCGCTGACCGGCCGCGTCCTGCCCATCGGCGGCGTGAAGCAGAAGCTGCTCGCGGCGCAGCGGGCCGGGGTGACCACAGTGATCATTCCCAAGCGCAACGAGCCCGACCTGGACGACGTCCCGGCCGAGGTGCTGGACAAGCTCGACGTCCACGCCGTCACCGACGTCCGCCAGGTCCTGGAACTGGCCCTCGCGCCGGCCGTGAACGGCGCGGCGCCCGAGGTTCCGGTAGCGGCGTGACGGACGCTGCCGGATGAGGGAAGGCCCGGGTCCCGTGAGGGAGGCCCGGGCCTTCGCCGTCCGTGCTCAGGGGGGTCAGCCGTTGGCCAGGGCCCGCACCCGGTCCAGCGCGCCGTTGAACTTGTCGTGATCGCCGACCGTCGGGCCGGACGAGGTGTACTGCCACATCGTGTAGTAGCTCCAGCCCGCCGGCAGGGTGCCCACCGTCGAGGCGTAGCGAGCGATCCACAGGGGGTTGTTGGCGGCGAAGCCGCCGTAG
This sequence comes from Streptomyces sp. NPDC003393, assembly GCF_053589015.1. Classification (NCBI taxonomy): domain Bacteria; kingdom Bacillati; phylum Actinomycetota; class Actinomycetes; order Kitasatosporales; family Streptomycetaceae; genus Streptomyces; species Streptomyces sp. NPDC003393. Next base: position 113,649 of record NZ_JBSFRB010000016.1, read on the forward strand.
TTGCCGGTGCACTGGGTCCACCAGCTGGTGGCCGTGTAGATGACGGCGTCACGGCCGGTGCGCGCCTTGTAGGTGTTGAGGAAGTCGGCGATCCAGCTGATCATCGCGCTGGCGGACTTGCCGTAGCAGGCGGCGCCGTAGGGGTTCCATTCGATGTCGAGGGCGCCCGGCAGGGTCTTGCCGTCGCGGGACCAGCCGCCGCCGTGGTCCACGAAGTAGTTGGCCTGGGAGGCGCCGCTGGCGGTGTCCGGGGTCGCAAAGTGGTACGCGCCGCGGATCATGCCGACGCTGTAGGAGCCGTTGTACTGCTGCGTGAAATACGGGTTCGTGTAGTACGTGCCCTCCGTCGCCTTCGTGTAGGCCCACCGCACGCCGCTGTTCCACAGGGTGGACCAGGCGACGTTGCCCTGGTAGCTGGCGACGTCGACGCCTTCGGTCTGGGTGACGGCGGCCCTGGTGGGTGAGCCGCTGCGGCGGTCGTGTGCCAGCACGCCGATGCCCATGTACGCGGAGCCGCGGTCTGGGGTGGTGTCGGCGCTGGTGGGTGAGCCGCTGCGGCCGTCGTGTGCCAGCACTCCCATGCCCATGTACGCGGAGCCGCGGGCCGGGACGGTGTCGGCGCTGGTGGGTGAGCCGTCGCCGCCGTCGTGTGCCGACGCGTCGATGCCCATGTACGCGGGGCCGCGGTCTGGGGTGGTCTCGGCCGAGGAGGGGACGGTGAAGAGAGCCGTGAACGCTGCGAGCAGGGCTCCCGCGACGGTGAGCCGACGCGCGCGAGCCGTTCCGGGTCTGTGCACGGGCATGACGTGCCTCCGAAGTTCGGTGGTGTTCGGTGGGGGGAACAGGGGGTAGGCCCACCGTTGCACAAGGAAAGAGCGGGTCCCGGTAGACCCGCCGGGAGCGTTGATGTTGTGTACATGTCAATAGGCTCGCGGTCGAACCCGAGCAGGCGGATGCGCTCTGGGAAGGGGTGCGGGCTGTCGTTGGTCTACGCCTGCGAAATACTGGCTCAGCTGCGGCGATGGCGGCGACGGGCGGAAACTTTCAGCACAGCGAAAACTTCAGGCAGGGGCTGACGTGCACGAAGACACAAGAGGCGACGGGCAGGCCGCCGCATCCGGCGATGGCTCGCCCACTGGTGTGGACCGCGAGTTCCTGGCCCTGGAGCGGGAACTGACGGTGCTGCTGCGGCGTGCCCGGGCCAGCCAGGGCGAGATGGCCCGCGAGGTCCACCCGGATCTGGAGTCCTCCGCCTACGGACTGCTCATCCGTCTGGAGGAGTGCGGCAGTCAGCGCGCCACGGACCTCGCCGCCTACATCGGTGTCGGCAAGGCCACCATGTCCCGCCAGCTGCGCGCCCTGGAGGAACTCGGCCTGGTCGCCCGTGAGCCCGATCCCGCGGACGGACGGGCCTGGCTGGTGGCCCTCACGGCGGAGGGCCGCAGCCGCGTCGGCCGGGTGCGCGAGGCCCGCCGGGCGCGCTACGGCCGGCGCCTCGCCCACTGGGACCGCCGCGAGGTGGCGGAACTGGCGCGGTTGCTGCACGAGTTGAACGGCGTCATGGCCAAGCACGACAAGTAGCCGGGCAGCCGGGGGGCGTCCCCGCCGCCCCGGTGTCCGCCGCCCGCTCCGATCCTCACGGCTCCACGAACACCACCGTCGCGTCGTCGTGCGTCTTGCTCCGCCCGAGCCACGCCCGCTCCTGACGGTCCGCCGCCTCCAGGGCCCGTACGCGCTCCACCAGCGCTCGCGCGCCTTCCTTGCGCACCGTGCGGAGGCACTGCGCCCAGTCGCCCTCGTGGAACTTCTCCACCCAGCGCGCCGCCCCGTCCGTCAGCGCTGCCAGGGCCCGGACCTCACCGGCCGGCACGACGCCCGTCACGGCCCGGTCCGCCACCGAGGGGTCCGCCGCCGCGGTGAAGAAGCCGCCCTCCTTGTTGCGCAGCGTGGCGTCGACGAGCGCGTCGGTGGCGAGCGCCTCCCGGGGCAGGCGGGCCAGCCGGTCGTCCAGGACGGGCACGACCGAGCCGTCCGCCGACTCCAGCAGGAGCACCGAGTCGGACAGCACCAGGTACTCCACGGTTTCGGCCGACCAGCGAACGAGCACCACGGTTGCCTGGGGTGTGCGAGGGTGAGAAAGGTCACAAGTGATCGCGTGCGCCTCGGCCGTTCGCGCGATGGCCCGGGAGAGGATCTCTGTGGGCGTCAGATCCCGGCAGGAAACGGTCAGTTCGGTCAGCGCGCCCCCGAGTCGCGCGGTGAACCAGGGAACCGGATGCAGACAGCCCGTCTCCGTCCTCGGCGGCGTCACCCCGTCCAGGACGACAAGGCAGCCCCCCTGCCCGGAAGCGGGCACTCCCAGGGCGGCGAAGTCCTCGTTCGGACGGTCCGGCCCGCCCGCTTCCGAAACAACCTCCATACGCATCGGGCCAGTCTGCACGAGGCCTTCACATGGTTCGCCAAAAGTGGCCAATCACCTTGGGATTGATGCAGTCCCGCAGGTCAGGCGCCTGGTTTGGGAGGGAATGGAGCGCTCCGGGAAGGCGTGGCGGCGAATATTGCCAAAGCCTGCCGCCGACGTCCAACCGGCCCGCCGCAGGCGTACCGCGTACGCGCCGGGGGAACTTGCCCGCCAACTCTCCTCCGATGTTCACTCCTTCGGGTGGCCGGTCGGACGATGCGGGCCCACTGCCCACCGGCACTGGGAGGGTCGGAAACCGACGCAGGTCCCCTGCTCGGGCGCAGCCGAGAGCCGGGGGGAGGGTGTACGCACCAGTCGCACCAGGTGACGGCGCGCCACCCGGGCCCATGAGTACACGAGTACAGGAATGCGAGCACCGGTGCAGAAGACGCGGCCTCGGCGCACAGGCAAGCAGACGGCGACCGGGAGGAGCCCGGAGAGGACGTCCGGCACTCCCTCCGCCACCGACCGGTCCGCCGTTCCGGTGGGCAAGGGCCGCCCGACCCACGTACGCAACCGCCTCATCGCCGCCGTCGCCGTCGTGGCCGCGGCCGTGGCCGGGGCCGGCGCCCCCTCGGTGATCGCCGCCTCCGGGCAGCTGAGCGACTCCCAGGACCTGGTGACGCTCGCCGGGCAGACCCAGGACGCCCTCGCCCTCGCCCACGCGCTCGCCGACGAACGCGACGAGGTCACCTCCTACGTCGCCGCCGGCCGTCCCAAGTCCAAGGCACCCTCGGAGCAGCGCAGCACCCGCGTGGACCGCCAGGTCGAGGAGCTGCGCGCCGCCACCGACACGCCCGCCTGGCTGCGCAGGGACCTGGACGGCATCGCTGCCGTGCGGCGCTCGGCGCTCACCGGCCGGACCACCGCCCTCCAGGCCCACCAGGCGTACTCCGCCACCATCGCCGAACTGCACCGACTCGCCGAACAGCTGGCCGAGCAGATGCCCCCGCGGGCCGGCGCCGGGGCGCACGCCCTCGCAGACCTCGACACCGGCGTGCAGCAGGCCGCCGCCGCCCGCGGGCTGCTCCTCGCCGCCCTGAACGTGCCCCGGTCCAAGCAGACCGTGATCAGCCCGGTCACCGGCTTGCCCACGACCGTCACCACCTCCTCCGAGGCCGACGCCAAGCAGCGCGACGCGCTCACCGCCGCCGCCCAGCAGGCCCGGGTCCGCTCCGACGCGGCCCTCGCCGGGTTCCGCGCCACCGCCCCCGAGGCGGCCCGCGCCTCCTACGACTCCACCGTCACCGGCCCCGAGGTGAAGTCCGCCGCGAGCTACCTGGCCAAGCTCACCGACCAGCCGACGCTGTCCGACTCCGACCTGGCGACCAGCACCAAGAAGGCGGACGCCGCCCTCACCGCCCGCACCGACCTGATGCGCGGCGCGGAGGCGTCCCTCTACGACCACCGCACCAAGGACCTGGCGAAACTCCGCGACGACGACGTCACCGCACTGGAGATCCGCATCGCCCTGCTGGGCGCCCTGATGCTCGTCGCCATCGGCGTCGCCACGGCCCTCGCCCGTACCCTCACCCGCCCGCTGGCCGTGCTCCGCCTCGGCTCGGCCCGGCTGGCCGGCGCCGAGGACGCGAGCACCGAGGAGCCGATCAGGTTCACCGGGCGCAACGACGATTTCGCCCAGGTCGTCCGCTCCGTCAACACCCTGCACGCGCAGGCCGCCGCCCTCGCCGAACGGGTCGCCACCCTGGAGGCCGACCGCAAGCACCTGATCGGCGGGCGCCAGAAGATGGCCGAAGCCCGCGAGGAACTGCGCGCCGAACTGGCCACCGCACACGCCCAGCTCCAGCGGATGCGCACCAGCATCGGCTCCACCTTCGTCAACCTGGCGCTGCGCACCCTGGGACTGGTCGAGCGACAGCTCGCCGTCATCGAGGGCCTGGAGGAGCGCGAGCAGGATCCGGACCGCCTGGCCACCCTCTTCAAGCTCGACCACTTCGCCACGGTCATGCGCCGGCACAGCGAGAACCTGCTGGTCCTGGCCGGCACCGAGCACGTCCAGCAGCACGCCGGTCCGGTCCCGCTGGTCGACGTCGTGCGCGCCGCGGTCAGCGAGATCGAACGCTACGAGCGCGTCCGTATCGCCGCGCTGCCGCCGCACGCGCATGTGGCCGGCTTCGCCGCCGACGACCTCTCCCACCTGCTGGCCGAACTGATGGAGAACGCCACGTCGTTCTCGCCGCCGGACCAGCCCGTGGAGGTCTCCGGCTGGCTCCTGGAGAACGGCGAGATCATGCTCTCCGTCCGGGACGAGGGCATCGGCATGGCCGACGATCGGCTCAGCCGGCTCAACGACCGCCTCGCCGAGTTCGACCCGGAGGCCCCCTACGACCAGGAGGGTGAGAGCGGCCTGGGCCTCGGCCTGTACGTGGTGGCCCGCCTCGCCCACCGGCACGGCGTCCGGGTGCGGCTGCGCGAGCAGAAGCAGGGCGGCATCGCGGCGGTCGTCGTCGTACCCCAGCCGCTCCTGGCGGCGGCCCCCGCCTCCGCGGCGCCCGCGACGGCGCCGGCCCACGGCGGCACCGGAACGTTCTCCCTCCCCGGCGCGGACGCCGAGGTCAACTCCAACGTCCTGCCCGCCCGGCCCAAGGACGGCGCCACCGACCCACTGGTGGCCCTGGCGGAGCGGACGGTACGGCGGTCGGAGGCCGCGGAGGGCCCGGAGGCCGCCGCCGGGCCGGCGGCGGACGCGAAGGCCGAGACGGCGCCGGAGTCCCCGGTCACCGAGGGCGCGCCGGAGCCCGCTGCCGTCGAGACGGCGCCGCAGCCGTCGAGCGTCGAGAGTGCGCCCGAGCCCACGGTCACCGAGAGCGCACCGGAGTCCCCGGTCGTCGAGACGCCACCGGAGTCCCCGGCCGAGACGACGATGACCCTGCTGATCCCGCCCCCGGCGGGAGAGCGGGTCGGCCGGCAGGCCCGCACCGCAGCGGAAGCCGGCCCTGCGCAGGCAGGTTCCGCGGCCACCGGCCGCGAGCCCGCCCCGCAGGCGCCACCCGGAGCCGGCCACGAAGCCCGTCGGGACGCTGCGGCCGGGAGCGCGTCCGGGGCCGACGGCGAATCCGAGGCCGAACACACCCGCGCACCCGAGGAGCCCGTCACCGCCAAGGGGCTCCCCAAGCGCACCCCCAAGATCACCACGCCCACCCACACCCCGCGCCAGCGCACCGGCTCGGTGGACGCCGAGGCGCTCCGCCGCCGCCTGGGCGGCTTCCGCCAGGGCGCCCAGGCGGGCTACCGCGACGTGGAGTCAGAGATCGCGGAACGGACGGCGCAGCACCAGCGGCCGGCACCGGCCGCCGGCCGTACACATGCCGAGGAAGCCACGGGGGGCACAGTCGAGGAGGCAAGCAGTTGACAGCGTCCACCACCTTCGGACTGAGCAGTGAGGCCCGCAACCTGCACTGGCTGCTGAACAACCTCGTCGAGGAGGTGCCCGGCATCGAGTCCGTCGCCGTGGTCTCCTCCGACGGTCTGCTGCTGCTCTCTTCCGACCAGGGCCGCATCGAGGAGGCCCGCCAGAGCCGTGCGGCGGCCCCCGGCGGCCCACGCGGCTCCGCCGCCGACCTCGCCACCGTCGTCTCCGGCATCGGCAGCCTCACCGTCGGAGCGGCCCGGCTGATGGAGTTCGGGGCGGTCAAGCACACCATGGTCGCGATGGACGAGGGCAGCCTGTTCGTGATGTCGATCAGCGACGGCTCCCTGCTCGGCGTGCACGGCTCGGCCGAGTGCGACATGAGCGTGGTGGCCTACCACATGGCGCTGTTCGTGGGCCGAGCCGGACACGTCCTGACGCCCGAACTCCGCAGCGAGCTGCGGAAGTCACTGGAGTCCGAGTCGGCGGGGAGCACCCGATGAGCAGTGCCATGAGCAGCCCGATGAGCGGTAGGCCCAAACACCAGCTCCCGGTCCGCGGCGGGGACCGAAAACCCGCCCGCGTGCGCCCCTACTCGCTCACCGGCGGCCGCACCCGCTTCGGCCACGTCCTCCTCGTGGAGACGTTCGTCGGGAGCACGGCCGCGCTGGAGGCCCCCGAGGAGCACAAAGAGCTGACCGGGGGCACCGCCCACGCGCTGAGCAGTGGGGCAGGTTACCTCAGCAGCCGGGTCATGCCGGAGATGCGGGCCATCGTCGAACTGTGCCGCCGCATGCGGACGGTGGCCGAGATCGCCGCGCTGCTGAGGATGCCGCTCGGTGTGGTCCGGGTGCTGTTGAGCGACCTGGCGGACCAGGGAAAGATCCGTGTGTACGGCACCGGAACCGGTCACGGCACCGGCCGTCCGGACCGCGCTCTGCTGGAAAGGGTGCTGAGTGGACTCCGTCGTCTTTGAAGACACCGATGAGGACCTGAAGTCCTGGCAGACGGACCGCACCCGGGCCCCCATCGCCACGAAGATAGTGGTGGCCGGGGGATTCGGGGTCGGCAAGACCACGCTCGTCACCGCGGTCTCGGAGATCACGCCGCTGCAGACCGAGGCGCTGATGACCGAGGCCAGCGCCGAGACCGACGACCTCACCGCCACGCCCGGCAAGCTGACCACCACCGTGGCCATGGACTTCGGCCGCATCACGCTCGACGACGACCTGGTGCTCTACCTGTTCGGCACGCCGGGCCAGCAGCGGTTCTGGTTCATGTGGGACGATCTGGTGCGCGGTGCGATCGGTGCCGTCGTCATGGCCGACACGCGGCGGTTGAAGGACTGCTTCCCGGTGCTCGACTACTTCGAGAGCTGCGGGCTGCCGTACGTCGTCGCGGTCAACCACTTCGACGGCAGCGAGCTGTTCGAACCGGCGGATGTGCGGGAGGCCTTGACGATCCCCGCGCACATACCTGTCATGATCATGGATGCGAGGCGGCGGATCTCGGTGATCGAGACACTGCTGTCCCTCGTCGGCCACGCGCTGGACGAAACACCCGAGTAGGAGAACAGCACCCGTATGCGGAAGATACTCGTCGTCGGAGCCGGCCAGTCCGGTCTCCAGCTCGCCCTCGGCCTCCAGTCGCACGGGTACGAGGTCACCCTGATGTCAAACCGGACCGCGGACGAGATCCGTTCCGGCCGGGTCATGTCGACGCAGTGCATGTTCCACACCGCGCTCCAGCACGAGCGGGACCTGCAGCTGAACTTCTGGGAGTCCCAGGCCCCGAGGATCGAGGGACTCGGCGTCTCGGTCGCCGCCCCCGGCTCCTGGAGCGAGGGCCCCGCGGCACGCGCGATCGACTGGGTGGGCAGGCTCGACGGGTACGCGCAGTCGGTCGACCAGCGGGTGAAGATGGCCGGCTGGATGGAGACCTTCGCGCAGCGCGGCGGCCAGCTGGTCATCCACGGCGCGGCCGTCGGCGACCTCGACTACTTCTCCCGCGCCTACGACCTCGTCCTGGTCTCGGCGGGCAAGGGCGAGCTGGTGTCGATGTTCGAACGGGACGCGGAGCGGTCCCCCTACAGCGAGCCGCAGCGCGCGCTGGCGGTGGCGTACGTGCACGGTCTGGGCCCGCGCCCGGAGCACCCGGAGTTCGACGCGGTCCGCTGCAACCTGGTCCCCGGCGTCGGCGAGCTGTTCGTCATGCCGACGTACACCCTTTCCGGCCGTGCCGACATCCTGTTCTGGGAGGGCATCCCCGGCGGCCCGCTCGACGCGTTCACGGGCGTGAAGGACCCGGCCCAGCACCTGGCCCTGACCCTGGACCTGATGCGGACGTTCACGCCGTGGGAGTACGAGCGGGCCACGAAGGTCGAGCTGACGGACGCCGGCGGCACCCTCGCCGGCCGCTACGCCCCGACCGTGCGCAACCCGGTCGGCCGGCTGCCCGGCGGCGGCCTGGTGCTGGGCGTGGCCGATGTCGTGGTCGCCAACGACCCGATCACCGGCCAGGGCTCCAACTCGGCCTCCAAGTGCGCGGCCGCCTACCTGGCGTCCATCCTCGAACACGGTGACAAGCCGTTCGACGAGGAGTGGATGCGGCAGACGTTCGACCGCTACTGGAACACGGCTCAGCACGTGACCAAGTGGACGAACGCCATGCTCGCTCCGCCGCCGGAGCACGTCCTCAACCTGATCGGCGCCGCCGGTCAGCTCCAGCCGGTCGCCGACCGCTTCGCCAACGCCTTCGACAACCCGGCCGACTTCGAGGACTTCTTCTACGAGCCGGCCCGGACCGAGGCCTACCTGGCCGAGGTCGCCGGGGGAGCGGCCGAGTAGTAGCCCGCGTCCGAACCGCGCAGGGCACCCTTGGGAAGCCTCGGCGGCATGTAGCTCCGCAGGGGCTTCCCGCCCGGGTCGGGCCGTACCGCCCCCAGCACCGGGTTGGACGTGACCGGCGACACCTTCACCCGGGCGCCGGGCCGGGGCGCCTGCACCACCATGCCGCCGCCGAGGTAGAGAGCGACGTGCGTGGCCCCGGGGAAGTAGACGACCAGGTCGCCGGGGCGCAGGTCCTTCATCGGCACCCGCTTCAGCCGCGCCCACTGCGCCTGGCTGGTCCGCGGGATCGGTTTCCCGGCCTGCTCCCAGGCCTTCGAGGTCAGCCCCGAGCAGTCGTACCCGTCGGGGCCCTCGGCACCCCACACGTACGGCTTGCCCAGCTGCCGCACCGCGTAGCGCACCGCCTTCTCGCCCTGCGCGGTGGGCGGCCTGCCGGCGACGAGCGCCCCCGCGGCCAGCAGCTCCCGCTGGGCCTCGCCGATCCCGCCCTTCCCGCTCCGCTCGGCCGCGGTGAGCGCCGCCAGCTCCCGGGCGCTCAGCGAGGCGAGCAGCTTCTCCACGTCCAGCAGCCGCTTGCGCACCTCGTCGCGGGCCCGCTGCTGTTTCCGGACGATGATCAGCTGCGCGTCGTACGCCGTACGGGCCGCGCGGGCGAGTTCGGACGCCTTCCGCTCGTCCGCTTCCAGCCGCCCCACCTTCCGCGACTGCTCCCGGGACAGCCGCCCGAGCATCTCTCCCGCCTCCAGTGCCTGCTGCGGATCGCGGGCCAGCAACAGCCGCAGGTAGGGCGAGAAGTTGCTGTTGCCCTGGTACTGGAGGCGGGCGAGCCGGCCGGCGTCCTCCATGCTGCCGCGCAGGGCGGACCGGGCCCGGGTGAGGCCGGCGTCCATCCGTTCGACGACGATCCGCTGTTTCTGCAGCCGGGCGGCGAGGGTGTTGTAGGCCGTGGTGGCCTGCTCGGCCTGCCGGTACAGCTTCTGAAAGTCGCTCAGCAGGGCGGTGGCGGAGCGGTGTGCGGGCCGGGCGTTCTGCTTGGCCTGCCTCGGCTGTCCCGGCTCCGGCCGCTGTCCGAGCCGGCCGGACGGGCCGGGTTGTCGGAGCGGGCCGGCCGGCCCGTACGGCCAGGGTCGCAATGGCTTCGCCTGCGACAGCGCCTGCGGTTGGGGCTGTGGCTGTGGCTGTGGTTGCCGAAGCGGCTGCGGGACGGCCGTGGCGGCCGTCGGAGCGAGAGCGGCCTGCGCCGCCACCGCCGCCGTGCACACCAGTCGCAGCACCCGTCCTGACACGTCATCACCTCCGGTGCGGGAGCGGTCTCTCCGCTCCCCACCCGTGAGGATTCGGCCTATCAACCGACGATGTTGGTCAGGTCTGCGCCATGCGGCGCACCGCGATCACCCTTCCGTGTCACCCGGCTTGCCGTGCGAGCCGTTTCGGGGCGCCGGCCGGGACCACGGCCACTTCAGCCGGGGCCCGGAATCGCCCTCGGGATCGAACGCGTACTTCCACCCCCGCGGCAGCCCCAGCCTCTTGCTGTGCCCCCGCGGCACCCGGCGGTAGACGAGCACGGTCGGCGGCCCGCCCGCCGCGTCCGGGACCGGGATGCGATACGTCTTCGGCGGGTGCCCGGTGGGCCCCACGAGCACGGGCAGCACCCGCCCGTCCATGGGCCCGCCCTCGAACGGGGTGTCTTCGCTCTTCACGCCACCAGTGTCAGCCATCCGCCGACGCGAGCGCCCGCACCAGCGCGGCGGTCTGCGGGTCCCGGGCGGCGGTGACGTTCAGAACGGCCGTGAACTGCTCGACCAGCCAGTCCCGCAGTTCCTCGGCGGGCGGCTGTTTGCCCTCGTCGAGCCAGATCAGGGAGGCGGCCTCCACGGTCGTGATCCACACCCGGACGGTCATCCGCAGCCTCGGTCCGGGGTCCGCGACCTCCAGGTGGCTGAGGATGTGCTCGGCGGCGGCCCGGCGCACACCGTCCACGATGGCGGTCGTCCGGGACGTCTCCACCACGCTGCCGCCCTGGAGCAGCGCGGTGAAGCCGGCGTCGTGCGAGTCCACGAAGCGCAGATAGCGGTCCAGGGCACGGGCGAGGCGGCGCAGCAGCGGGCCCTCGTGCGGCTCGTCGAAGCAGTGCCGCAACTCCTCGGCGGCGGAGCGCAGGGCCGCCTCGTACAGCTGCTGCTTGCCGCCGGGGAAGTACCGGTACACCAGCGGGCGCGACACCCCCGCCGCCTCCGCCACGTCGTCCAGCGACACGTCCTCGGGGGCCTGGTGCGCGAAGAGGGACAGCGCCGCGTCGAGCAGCTGAGCACGCCGCTCCTCGACGCTGAGGCGGCGGTAGGCGGGGGTGGACGCGGCAGGGCTCATGCCGGGCAGCGTAATCGCTGCCCGGCCGCTCCAGCCGGGCGTCGCGGCGCGGCGGCCACGCCACCGCTCGCCGCCCACGGCCTGCGGCCCAGGAGGTACGCGGTCCACGAGGACCGCACTACGCCAGCAGCCCGGACGACCGCCACAGCTGCCGTCCGACACCGCGCAGCACGCCGATGTCGTCCAGGAAGTCCGTCAGCCGCTTGGCGCCGGTCTGCATGACCTCGCGCCGGTGCCCGCTCGCCTTCACCTGGGCCATGGCCTCCCGCTTGTCGAGTCCCACGTTCGTGTAGACCTCGGGGTTGATGAAGGCCACCGAGAACACCCGTGCGAACTCGCCGGAGGTCACCCGGGTGAACTCCTTGGACCACCTCGGGGCGGTCAGCATCTGGCGGCGCAGCTCCTCACGGGCGTAGCGCACGTGCCGCGCCTCCTCCACCACGTGGATGCGGGTGACCCCGCGGATCAGCGGCTGCACCCGCTCGTCCGGGAACGTCAGCCGCTGCATCCAGTCCAGGACCTCCTCGCCGAGCAGGGTGGCGGTGAAGGAGCCGGGGGTGGTGGAGATCGTCTTGAAGAGCCGGCCGAGGTTCTGGTGGACGCGGCTGACCGGGTACCAGGGCGTGCCGCCGCGCGCGATCACGCGGGCGAACATCTTCGAGTGCCGGCACTCGTCCTCGATCTCGGTGAGGGCGTAGCGCACGTGCGCGCTCGTGGCCGCCTTGTCGTAGATGTGCCGCACCAGCAGCTGCATCAGGATCAGCTCGAACCAGATGCCGAGCGAGGCGAGCGCGGCGGCCTCGTGCTGGGAGAGGGCGATCCGCTGTTCCTCGCTCATCCGCTTCCACAGCGGGGTGTCGTACAGGGACACCAGCTCCGGCGGCCAGAACCACTTGCCCTCCTCGAAGGGCGCGTCCCAGTCCAGCTCCTCGTCCGGGTCGAAGGAGTGCTTGGCGGAGGAGGCGAGCAGCCGCTCGGCGACCTGCTCGCGGTCCTTGAGCAGACCGAGCGCGTCGCGCAGTCCGGCGAGCGCGTCGGCTTCCGTCACGGTCGTCATGGCTGTCCCACCTCGTCGTACGGGGTCGTGGCCGGCGTGGCCGGTTACGTGGTTACTCGCGGGTCAGATCACCCGCCTCTTATAAGACTGCTTGTCAGCAAGCCCGTCAATCTCTTGCACACGACTTGTTGACTCGGCGTCTACGTGTGACTCTGCGAGGTATGCCGACCTACGACCTGTACACCAGGGACCCGGGAGACCCGCACTGGGCGGTGCCCGCGAGCGGGGCGGCCCGCTTCAGTTGGGAGTACGACGACGGCCGCGACCGGCTGCTGGCCCTGTACCAGAAGGGCAAGGACAAACAGTGGGACGGGCAGAAACGGATCGACTGGGATCTGGAGGTCGATCCCCGCGACCCGCTCGGGACGCCCGAGGAGGCGATGACCCTCTACGGCACGCCGTACTGGGCGAAGATGACCGACAAGGACAAGGGTGAGCTGCGGCAGCACTTCGCTTCCTGGCAGTTCAGCCAGTTCCTGCACGGCGAGCAGGGCGCGATGGTCTGTGCCGCGCGGATCGTGGAGTCCGTCCCCGACCTGGACGCCAAGTTCTACTCCGCGACCCAGACCATGGACGAGGCCCGGCACGCCGAGATCTACGGCCGTTTCCTGCACGAGAAGATCGGGATGGTCTACCCGATCAACGACAACCTCCAGGCCCTGCTCGGCGACACCCTGCGCGACAGCCGCTGGGACATGCCCTACCTGGGCATGCAGGTCCTCATCGAGGGCCTGGCCCTCGCCGCCTTCGGCATGATCAGGGACACCACGAACAAGCCCCTGCCCAAGCAGATCCTCGCCTACGTCATGCAGGACGAGGCCCGGCACGTGGCCTTCGGCCGCATGGCCCTGCGCGACTACTACAAGCAGCTCACCGACGCCGAACTGCGCGAGCGCGAGGAGTTCGTCATCGAGGGCTGCTACCTGATGCGCGACCGCCTGCGCGGCGTGGAGGTCCTGGAGAACTTCGGCATCCCGAAGGCCGAGGCCGAACAGCTCAGCGAGCGTTCCGAGTTCCTCCAGCTCTTCCGCCGGCTGCTGTTCAGCCGCATCGTCCCCTGCGTGAAGGACATCGGCCTGTGGGGCAAGCGCCTCCAGGAGGCCTACGTCGACATGGGCGTCTTCGAACTGGGCGACTCCAACCTGGACCTGCTCATGGCCCAGGACGAGGAGATCGCCGAACAACTCGACGCCGAGCGGTTCGCGGCGGAGGAGAAGGCACGGGTGGCGGAGGTGGAGGAGGCGATCGAGGGGGGTCGACGGTTCGGCGGCTGATCACTCTTCGACGGGACCCAAGGCGTACGTGCCCATGGGCATCTTCTGGAGCCACCGGTAGTCGCGCAGTACCAGCACCACCAGGGTGAACAGGGCCACGCCCAGGGCGGACCACACCAGCTGGGCGGGCGCGGCCTCCTCGCCCGGCGTCTCCAGGTCGAGCCGGTGGATCAGCACCAGACCCAGCCCGTTGAGCAGCACGCCGATCGGCAGCAGCAGCGGGTCGGCGTACGGCGCCCGCAGGCGCACCGCGGTGGGCGCGAGCAGCGCGAGCACGCCGAGCCCGGCGCCGTAGCCGGCGGCGCCGGGCGGGACGGTGCCGTGCTTCGCCAGTCCGACGGCGCAGTAGCCGTACACGGACAGCAGGACGGCGAGGACGATCAGGGAGAGTTCGACGCCGCGGCGCCGGGGGAGACGGACGGTGGCGGTCGCCGCGGAGGAGTGTGGCGGGGAGAGGAGTGGCGCCGCCGCGGTGGGCCCGGCCTTGGCCATGCCGGGAATCTACCCAAAACCGGCATCCCGGGCCGAGGTGGAGGTCGGCACCGCGTGGCGCGTCAGCACCAACGCGGCGCGGGCCCGACGTTGTCGATGTAACGGGCCGCTCCCCAGGTCCAGCCGCCGTCGGCGAGCAGGTACCACAAGGGGTTCCCGTGCACGTCCTGTCCGGGCGTCTTGCAGTGGATCCAGACGACCTCCCCCTTCCGGGCCGGCCGCACGACCGGGCTGCCGCGGTCCGGCCGGGCACGCAGGGCCAGGCCACCGCGGGCCGTGACCACGCCCCGGTAGAAGCGGGTGCCGTTGTCGGAGCCGACGACAGGGCCGTCGCTCGGGGACTGGGCGGCCGCGGGCCGAGGTGTGGTGCCCCCGGAGGCAGCGGGGCTCGGGGTGCTGGGGGCGCTCGCCCCGGGAGCCGGTGCGGCGGCGCGAGAGGGGGTGGGGGCGTCGCCTGCGCCGTCGGTGCCGACGGCGCGCGTGACGGCGGCGGCGGTCAGCAGCGCCCCGGCGGCCGCCACCACGGCCAGCCGGGTGAGGAGGAAGCGAAGGGGCAGGGGCGGCATGGGAACCTCCGGCTGAGGTGGTGGGGCGGGGCGTGAAGGGCGCCCGGCACCTGGTGGAAAAATCTGACTGTTCGCCACATTAGGAGCAGGGCTGGGTGTGCGCCCGCCTCGTTGCGCCATCGGAAAACAGCGTCACCTGATGGGGCGTCAGGCGGATGTTGATGACGCCCGGTCGGGGACCGGTCCCTCGGCAGCCGGTGAGTCCAGCGCCTTCTGAGGCACCGTCAGGGCGGCCGTGGCGCCGCCGTCCGGGCCGCTGCCGAACTCCATTCGGGCGCCCAGCACCTCACCGCCTGCCCCAGTGCGATGGCCGGATCGAGGCCGTGCCCGGCCGCCCCGCCCTCCGTGCGGAAGCGCTGCGGACCGCGCTCCAGGAGGTACGGCGGACAGCCCTCGCCGTGATCCCGCACGGTGACGACCGGCCCCTCCACGGTCACCGCGACCGGCGGCCTCCCGTGCTTGTGCGCGTTGACCACAGGATTGCCGAGCACCCGCTCCAGCCGCCGCCGGTCGGACTCCACGTACACGTCGATCACACGCCGCGCAGGACCCTGACCCGGGTGCCGGTCTCCGTGTCGCTCTCGCCCGCGACGATCCGGTACCGGTCTCCGTGCCGCCTTCGCCCGTGATCCGGGACCCGGTCTCCGCGGCGCTTCCGCCGGCACCCGCACCCGCGCCGGCATCGCTTTCCGCGCCCGTACCCGCGGTCGCGGTTCCGGCCGCGCCCATGGGTCCCACCGCGCAGGCCGCCCCGACCGCTCGTTTCCGCCACCGCGCTCAGATGCCCGCCGTCGAGGTCAGCCGCTCCCGCCCCGCACCCAGCCGGGAGATCTCCAGCAGGTCCTCGGTGAGGGTGCGCAGCGCGGCCGCCCGGTCGCGATCCGTGGTCGGCGTGGCGCCGGCGACCCGCCGCCGTGGCCGGCAGCAGCGTGACCAGGGCGGTGACGAGGGCGGGACGTCGGCGACACACGGCTCTTCGGTGTCTCCGGTGGTGAGGGCGGGGCGGGACGGGGCGGGCATGGAGCACCAGTGGGCCGGAAGAGCGCTGAAGGTACACGCCGAAGGCAAGAGACCCTGCGGACGACCGCCCTTCAGTCCCCGACGCCCGGCGTTCCCTCCCGGCTTCTTGCCGCGGGAGCGTCACGCCTGTTCCATGGTCATAGGGGTGATGGTGCATGAGCGGACCACGTCGACAGCCCGGCCGCCCCGGCCCCGGCCGTCTGCGCGTCATACCGGACTGGAGCCACGGACAGGAACGGCTCTACGTCTGCCGTCCCGACGGGAGGAACATCGCCTGGTACGACCGGGAGGCCGCCCGCGTCCATCTGCTCAGCGCGGACGAGCAGGAGGACGTGCTGGACGCCCTGGGCCCGTATCTGACCGGCCCGGTCGCGGTGGGCCCGCCCCCGGTGCCGACGGCCGCCGATCTCGCCCGGCTCAGTCTGCACCCCGACGACGACCTCGCCCCGAACCGCCCCGGCGAAGCCCTGCTGATAGCCCTGGACCGGGAACCCGGCCACGGCCCCACCCACCGCCTCCGCCCCGACCCACGTCGGCGGGCGCTCACCGCCGAGCAGACCGTCGGTGACGTCCTCGACAGCCTGGACGGCGCCGGCTGGCGCGCCCTGCACTCGATACCCCTGCCGGGCGGCGACCGCATCCACCACCTGGTGATCGGGCCCGGCGGACTCTTCGCCGTCCGCGCCGTGTACGCCCGCAAGCAGCGGGTGCGGATCGACGACCCCATGGTCACACTGGGTCGCCACGGGCCCGAGCCCCTGCTGCGCGGTGCCCGCTCCGCCGCCGACCGCGCCTCCTACGCTCTCACCGCCGAGGTCCATCCCCTGCTGGCCCTCACGGCCCCGGCCGACCTGCGCCTGACGACCGCGCCGAGAGACGTCCGCGTCCTCGACGACCAGGCCCTGACCGGCCTGGCGCGCCTGGGCGGCGTCCTGAAGCCGGCCGATGTGGAGGCCCTGTACGCGATGGCGAGGGACAGACACACGTGGGGGAGGGTGTAGCCGCCCGGCCGCGGGTGCGAGCGCTCCCACCCCACGCTCACGGCAACTCGGCCGCACGCTCGGCGTCCAGCAGCGGCGCCAGCAGGTCCCCGTGCCTCTGCACCCGCCCCACGACGTCCGAGGCCAGGAACGTCAGCGCCCGCGCTCCCCGGCACTCCGCGACCTCCTCCCACGACACCGGTGCCGACACCGTCGGCTCCGCCCGCGCCCGCACCGTATAAGGGGCCGCGGTCGTCTTCCGCGCCGCGTTCTGGCTCCAGTCGACGAACACCTTCCCCGGCCGCAGACTGCGCGTCATCCGGTGCAGCACCAACCGCGGCATGGCCTTCTCGGCCTCCACTGCCAGCGCCTTCGCGTACTCGGAGGTCCGCTCGCTGGACGATCCGCGCACGGCGGCCAGCAGGTGCAGCCCCTTGGACCCGGAGGTCTTGGCGTACGCCTCGACCCCGTCGGCCGCCAGCCGCTCCCGCAGCCACAGCGCCACCCGGCAGCAGTCCACCACCGTCGCCGGCGGCCCCGGATCGAGATCGAACACCAGACGGTCGGCCTCGCCCGGGTCCTCGATCAGCCACTGCGGGGTGTGGAACTCGGTCACCAGATTGGCCGCCCACATCAGGCTCGCGAGGTCCTGCACCAGGACCATCCGCGCCGGCCCCTCCGACCGGGGCACCTCAGCGGTCGTCACCCACTCGGGGGTACCCGGCGGCACGTTCTTGACGAAGAAGACCTGTCCGTCCGGGCCGTCCGGATAGCGGAGGAAGGACAGCGGCCGGTCCCGCAGATGGGGGAGCAGCACCTCGGCGATCGTCGCGTAGTAGTGCAGTACCTCAGCCTTGGTGAATCCGGTCGCGGGATACAGCACCTTCTCCAGGTTGCTGAGCGCGAGCCGTCGCCCCTCCACCTCTGTGATCGGCGCCATACGATAAGAAAACCACGGAATTCACCGCGAACTGTCTCAAACCGTCCCGAACAGATCCGGAAGGTGCTGCACGTGCGATCCATCTGGAACGGTGCCATCTCGTTCGGCCTGGTCAGCATCCCGATCAAGCTGGTGAACGCCACCGAGAGCCACACCATCTCCTTCCGCCAGATCCACACCGAGGACGGCGGTCGCATCCGCTACCGGAAGGTGTGCGAACTGGAGGACCGCGAGGTCGCGCAGTCGGAGATCGGCAAGGGCTACCAGGACGCGGACGGCACGATCACCCCGATCACCGACGACGACCTGGCCCACCTGCCGATCCCGACCGCGAGGACGATCGACATCGTGGCCTTCGTCCCGGCGGACCGGATCGATCCGCTCCAGATGGAGAGCGCCTACTACCTGGCCCCCGGCGGCGCGCAGGCGGCCAAGCCGTACACGCTGCTGCGGGAGGCCCTCAAACGCAGCCGGAAGGTGGCGATCGCGAAGTTCGCGCTGCGCGGCCGCGAGCGCCTGGGCATGCTGCGCGTGGTGGACGACGTCATCGCCATGCACGGCCTGCTCTGGCCGGACGAGATCCGCGACCCCCGGGGCGTGGCTCCGGAGGCGGACGTCACGGTCCGCGACAAGGAACTGGATCTCGCCGACGCCCTGATGGACACGCTCGGCGAGGTGGACCTGGCCGACCTGCACGACGAGTACCGGGAGGCGCTGGAGGAGGTCATCGCGGCCAAGGCCGCCGGCGAGGCACCCCCGGAGACCCCCGAGCCGGCCCCCGGCGGCAAGGTCCTCGACCTGATGGCCGCCCTGGAGAAGAGCGTCCGGGCGGCCAAGGAGTCCAGGGGAGAGGAGGTTGCGGGCCCGAAGGAGGCCAAAGGCCCGGAGGAAGCCGCCGCGGAGGAACCGGCGGAGGCCGAGGTCAGACACCTGCCGCGCCGCAAGACCGCCCGCGAGACCCCCGAGAAGCGGCCCGCGAAGAAGCAGGCGGCCCCTTCGGGCAAGAAGACGGCGGCCAAGAAGACGGCGTCCTCGACGAAGAAGTCCGCGTCCAAGTCGGCTCAGCAGCCGAAGAAGACGGCCGCGACCGCCAAGTCCACGACGAAGAAGACCCCGGCGAAGAAGACGGCGGCACGCAAACGCACGGCCTGACCACTACGGCCCGTCCGGGCCACCGG
This sequence comes from Streptomyces sp. NPDC003393, assembly GCF_053589015.1. Taxonomy (NCBI): domain Bacteria; kingdom Bacillati; phylum Actinomycetota; class Actinomycetes; order Kitasatosporales; family Streptomycetaceae; genus Streptomyces; species Streptomyces sp. NPDC003393. Next base: position 132,203 of record NZ_JBSFRB010000016.1, read on the forward strand.
ATCACCGGGCCACCGGATCACCGTGCAGCCCCGGCCCGCGTGCCGCCAGGGGCCGGCGCGGGAGCCGTTCCGCCGCTGTGCGGCGCCGTGCGTCGCTGTGCGGCCGGGCGGCTCCCGCGTGGTCCCGCCCCGTCCCGCCGCCTACGCCACGCGGCGCAGGGCCAGCACGGCGTTGTGGCCGCCGAAGCCGAAGGAATTGCTGAGGACGAGGTCGCCGTCGGCCGGCAGCGTGCGCGGCGCGCCGGTCACCACGTCCAGCCCGATCTCCTCGTCGAGCTCCTCGCACCCGAGGGTCGGCGGGACGAGCCGGTTGTGCAGGGTGAGCACGGCGGCGACGGCCTCGACCCCGCCGGCGGCGCCCTGGAGATGCCCGAGGTTCCCCTTGAGCGCGGTGACGGGCACCCCACCGCCACTGCTCGCGTTCGTGCCCCCGCCCCCGCCGAGCACGGCCCGCAGGGCGCCCGCCTCGGCGAGGTCGCCCTCCACGGTGGCGGTGGCGTGCGCGTTCACGTGGACCACGTCGACGACGCGCCCGCCGGCGTCCCGCACGGCCCGCCGCAGCGCGAGCGCGACGCCGCTGCCGGACGGGTCCGGCGCGGCCATGTGGTGGGCGTCGGCGGACAGCCCCCACCCCGCCGCCTCGCAGTAGATCCGGGCACCCCGGGCTCGGGCGTGTTCCTCGGCCTCGAGCACGAGCACCCCGGCGCCCTCTCCGTTGACGAACCCGGCGCGGTCCTTGGCGAAGGGCCGCGAGGGCGTGGCGCCGCCCTCCGGTCGCACATCGGACAGTGCCCGCATGGACGCGAACGACGCCATGATCGCCGGGGTGATCACCGCCTCGGCGCCACCGGCCAGGGCGACGTCGACGCGGCCGTACCGTATGCGGTCGATGGCCTCGCCGATGGCCTCGGTGCCGGAGGCGCAGGCGCTGGTCACGGTGCGGGCCTCACCGGTGATGTGCAGGTCGAGGGAGACCTGGGAGGCGGCCTGCGAGGGCACGGTCATGGGCGTGGTGAGCGGGGACACGCCACGGGGCCCCTTCTCCCGCAGCTTGCGGTCCCCGCCGACGAGCACGGAGGCGTCGCCGAGGATGGCCCCGAGGCTGACGCCGACCCGCTCGGGGGCGAGGCCGCTCTCCCGGGTCCCGCCCGTGGCGAACCCGGCGTCGCGCCAGGCCTCACGGGCGGCGAGCACCGCGAACTGCGCGGCACGGTTCATCCGCCGGGCGGCGGCCCGGGGCAGCATCATGGCGGGATCGACGGGTACGACCCCGGCGACCCGCACGGGCAGCTCCTGGAACTCCTCACCCGCCAGCTCCCGCATGCCGTGGCGTCCGTCGAGCAGTCCCCGCCACAGCTCGTCCACGCCGACACCGAGCGGGGTGAGGGCGCCGAGCCCGGTCACGACGACCCGGCGCCGCCGGGCCGCCGAGGGCTCGCGGGCCGGCCGCGAGTGGTGACGTACGACATAGCCGGCCCGGTCGGCGTCGGCCGCCCAGCCGCGTACGACGTCGTCGGACACCGTCTCGCCGGTCCTGTCGTCGAGGTCACGGTGCCAGATCCCCCACCGCCGCTCGTACGTCACCTCGACGCCCTCCGGGTCGACGGCCCGCAGCCGGGTGACGCGGTCCCCGTCCCGGAACTCGACGGCGTCCAGCCGCGGCGACGACACGGCCGGAACGGCCGCCACGTCCACGCGCCGGCCCGCGACGACCACGTCCTGGTCCCGCTCCAGGACCGCCTCACGGTCGAGACCGCCGAGCGGCGGCCGCAGTGTGACCCGGATCGTCGTCGGCGACTCGGGAAGGGTGTGCATCACGACACACCACTGCTGTCGCTCGACCTCTTCCTGCGTCAGGGCGACCAGGTCGCCGGGCACCACCTCGCCGGCGGTGACTGCGTAGGGCTGGATGGGGGCTTGAGGCATCTCGGACGAATTGGGCATATCTGCACTGCTTCCTGTGACCCGAGGTGTCGTTCGGCGGACCATCGAGAGTGAAAGGGACAAACAGCCGAAAAACTATGGCGGGGCACACAGGCCTCAAAAGGGACTCCTGTCCGTATGCCCCCAATCCGCCTGGACGGCCCTTGAGTTGACCGAAGCGCCGCCGCCCGGGTGTGCGACAGGTCACGCGCCTTCAGTGGGCGCTTGGACGAAGGTTCCCCCTGGTCGCACGGCAGAAGTCCCGGTCATGTGGCGTACGGCACGTCAGTTGGGTACCGGTGGCCCCTGTGAGCGGGATCTCAGCCTGGGCGCTGCGAACCGCTCCTGCTCCACCGCAGAGCGCGCATCACGAGGACATGGCACGCAACAGCTCCGCCGTGGCGGCGTCGGCCGGGAAGAACGTCTCGATGGCGATCTCGTCCAGGGTCACGTCCCGTGGAAAACCGAAGACCGTGGTGGTGTACAGAAGACTGAGATCACCGTGGTCCGAGGTGAGCAGCAGGGGAACGACCAGGTCACTGGCCACGTCCTCGCCGCCGCGGCCCTCGGGCAAGGCATAGGACTCGAGCTCGGCATAGGACTCGAGCTCGGCGAGCAGCTCCGCCAGCCCCTCCACGGCAGCGCGGGCCAGTTGCCGCCGGACGCGGCGCAGGACGTGCGCCCGCCACTGGGCGAGGTTGCGGATGCGCCGTGACAGCCCGTCCGGATGCAAGGTGGCCCTCAGGACATTGACCGGAGGCGTGCGCAACGCGGGCGGGAGGTCGGCGAAGAAGACCAGGGCAGAACGGTTGGCGGTCAGCAGGTCCCACCGGGCGTTGACCGCGAGCGCCGGACTGGGCTCGTGGCCGGCGAGCACGGCGGTCACCGCGGAACGGGCCGCGCCGAGATCGTCGAGCGACCGTTCGCGGTGCACGGGGGCGAAACCGGCGGCGAGATACAGGGCGTTGCGGTCCCGCAGCGGCACATCGAGTTCGTCGCACAGCCGCTCGATCATGTTCCGGCTCGGCGTGGCACGCCCGGTCTCGATGTAACTCAGGTGCCGTGTGGAGAGGTTGGCGGCCAGTGCCACGTCCAGCTGCGAGCGGTGCCGCTGCTCCCGCCAGCGTCGTACCAGCAGCCCGACCGGTTCCGTGGTGACCATGCACCGAGGCTGACGGACCGCGCGCACAACGGCAATAACCTCGCGGGTTATCGACACGCGGCGGCCACCACGCGCAGTGTCTCGAGGTGCAGCCACGCTGCACCGGCCCACGAGACGAACGGAGCGAGCCGACGATGACCGACACCGACACCGCGACCGCCGACGCCCTCACCGCGCAACACCGGGCGACCGTCGAGCAGTACGTACGCTTCTGGAACGCCGGCGCCCCGGAGGAGCAGCAGCGCCTCGCGTCGGCGACCTTCACCGAAGGGGTCCGGTACTACGCCCCGATCGGCGTCCTCAGCGGCCCGCCCGCGCTGATCGGCTTCCGCGAGCAGTTCGCGCAGCACATGGGCCCGGTCGCCTTCCGGCCCCGGCAGGAACCGGAGATCCACCACGGCCGCGCCCGCCTGATGTGGCGGATCGACACCCAGGAGAAGACCCCGTTCGCCACCGGAACGGACATCCTGGTCTTCGACCCCGACGGCCATGTCACCACCGTCACCACCTTCCTCGACCAGCCCCCGGAGGGCTTCGACCCCGGCGCCCACCACGAGTGAGCGCCGGAGCCCGGTGAGCCGGGTGCGGGGGAGGGGTCGTGCCGGGGGCCCCGGGGTGCCCGGAGCCTCCGGCCGGCCCGCCGGGTGCCGGCAGACGGCGACCCGTGAACCGGGCCGGTCTCCCCGCGCGTTGGTTCACGTGATCGCATTGTCAGTCCCCCCTGCCATCATCCCGCCATGCTCTACGAAGCCTTGGTGGCCGAATCCCGCAGGAACGACGAGCTCGACGACGTGAGGCTCGCCGCGCTCGGCCGTGTCCGCTGGCTCGTCGATCTCCTGGAACGTCAGCGGAACGAACTCCGGCGCTCCATGGGCGCCGAGCACCAGAGGGCCGAGGCGGAGTTTGCCGTGACCCGGGCCGAGATCGGCGAACGGCTCGCGGCCTGCGCGGACGACGAGGGCAGGGCCGCGAGTCTGTGTCTCATGCTGGCCGCCTGCTTCGACGACACGACCCTCTGGCAGTACGACGCCGAGATCGCGTCCCTGATCGCACGGGTGCGCGGCTGGACGCCCGGCGAAATCGCCGTGATGCTCCTCCGTGCCACCGAGTACGAGATGGGCTTCTGGTTCGCCGGCGCGCTGCGGCTGGTGCTGAACGCCGCCGACCAACTCGACCCCGACGCCCGCCGCGCGGTCGCGCCCTGGCTGCGGCACGCGCACACCGAGCTCATGGACACCACGGTCGAGGCCCGTCTGCGCACCCCACTCGCCCAGCGTCTGCGCGGGCTGCTCGCGAGTGTGGACGAGGCACACATCCCCGAGGGGCTGATCCCCGCAGCGCCCTGGGCGGCCCCGCTGAGGGACCGTGCGCAGACCGCTCCGACGCCGGAACTGGCAGACTTCGTACGGCACTTGGCGAGCCTGTCGGGCCCGCGTCCTTCGCAGAGGTGGCGGCGGACGTGCCTCGAACTGGCCGACGCGGCGTCGGCGCGGGACGTGGTGGCGGACGTCCTGCGGACGCTGGCCGAGGGCGATCCGCTGTGCAGCAAGGGAAGTGGCGCGCACACGGGCTGGATGGGTGGCGGTTACCACTACCACTACCTCGTCCACCAGAACGACGGCGACCTGGCGCGCGGCGCCGTCTGGGCCGCCGCACTGACCGGCGGCCCGGACCGGGCCCGCCACCTCGACAGGCTCGCCCTGCGGGCCGGCGGACCCGGAACCGAGGTGATCGAGGACGTGAAGCTGGCGGGCGCGGCGATCAACGCGCTGGTCGCGACCGGCGATCCGTCCTCCCTGGAGGCACTCTCGCGGTTGCGGTCCCGGATCAGACACCGGGCGCTGCGCAAACAGCTCGACACCGCCCTGGTGACGGCTGCCGCGCAGCAGGGCATCACGGCCCAGCAGCTCGTCGAACGCAGTGTGCCGGACCACGGCCTGGCGCCGGACGGTTCCCTGGAGAGGGAGCTGGGCGGGTACCGGGTACGGCTGGCCATCGAGGAAGCGACGACCGTGCGCCTCACCTTCACCCGCCCGGACGACAGGACGTCCCGCACGGCGCCGACCGGGCTGAAGGAGACCTTCCCGGACGAGCTCCGGGAGCTGAAGGTCCTGGCCAAGCAGGTGCGGGGCACCCTGTCGGGTGAGCGGGCCCGCATCGAGGCGCTGATGTCGGCCGGGCGCGTGTGGCCGTACGACGAATGGCGCCGCCACTACCGTGACCATCCGGTCACCGGGACGCTCGTCCGCCGTCTGATCTGGGAGTTCCAGGACGCGGGCGGCGAGTGGCGTGCGGTCGCGCCGGCCGCCGACCCGCCCGGCCGGCCGAACCGGGTCCGGCTGTGGCACCCGATCCGGGCGTCGAAGGACGACATCAGGGCGTGGCGGGAACGGCTCGTCGCACAGCGGCTGCGGCAGCCGTTCAAACAGGCCTTCCGGGAGATCTATCTGCTCACCCCGGCGGAGGAGGCGTCGGGCGTGTACTCCAACCGGTTCGCCGCCCACATCGTCCACTACCGGCAGCTCTACGCCCTGTTCAAGGAGCGTGACTGGCAAGCCAACTTCCTCGGCCGATACGACGGCGGCTACGAGGGCACGGCCCGGGCCGGGTTCGCCGACGGCCAGTGGCGTGCCTGCTTCCACCACGAGCCCGCCGCGGACGACGACGGTGGCTACGCACCCGAGCACGCCGCGACCGACCAGGTCCGTTTCGAGCGGCGGCACGGCCGGCGCTGGCGGGAGGTCCCGCTCGCCGAGGTGCCCCCGCTGGTGTTCAGTGAGGCGATGCGCGACGTCGACCTGTTCGTCGGCGTCACCTCGATCGCCGCCGACCCCGACTGGACCGACCGCGGCGAGGACCGCTACGCCGTGTACTGGCGGACGGCCACGTTCGGCGCGCTGACGGCGAGCGCCGAGGCGCGCCGCGACGCCCTGGCGCGGATCCTGCCGCGCCTGAAGATCGCCGACCGCTGCTCGCTCGACGGCCGCTTCCTGACCGTCCGCGGCGATCTGCGCACGTACAAGATCCATCTCGGCTCGTCCAACATCCTGATGGAACCGGACGACAGCTATCTGTGCATCGTCCCGGCACGGCGCTCGTCGCACGGCAAGGTCTTCCTGCCGTTCGAGGACGACCGGCTCTCCCTCATCCTCAGCAAGGCGTTCCTCCTGGCGGCCGACACCAAGATCACCGACGAGTCCATCCTCATCCAGATCAAGCGAGGCGCCTGATGACCACCGTGACCTTCCGCGACGAGACGGCGACGGGCAGAACACTCGCCGAGTGGGAGGTAACCGGCCTGCCCGACCGGATGACCGTGCGGGAGCTCATCAGACTGCGCGTCCGCGAGGAGGTGGCACAGCACAACACCAGCCCCACCGACCGCTTCCACGGCCTCGTCCGCCCCGACGACGCCGAGACGGAGCTGAACGGCTACCGACTCCACGAAGTACGCCGCATCGACTGGCAACGCCAGGCCGAGATCGCCGAACGAGCCTTCCTGGCCAACGGCTTCTTCATGCTGGCCGGCGATCGCCAGGTCGAGGACCTCGACGAGGCCGTGGACCTCACCGCCGGTCCCGACCTGGTCTTCATCAAGCTCGTGGCTCTCGTCGGCGGCTGACGGGCCGTGACCTGACACCCTCCGAGGCGAGCCCGACACCGCGCACCCGCCCGAGACGAGCAGGGCTCCGGTCAGACCTCGCCCCCGGCGGCATCGTCGCCGCACAGGACGATCGGGCTCTCCGGGCCGGAGGTGAGGACAGTGCGGACGGCGCCGATAGGGGCACGGAACTCCATGCGGGGAGGCCGTCGCCTGCCCGCCATGACTCCCCACTCGCCCGTCGGTCAGGGTCGCTGTACCGGAAGGACGGGTCACCCGGCGATCCCCACCAGGCGACATCCTCGGCAGCCTAGCCGAGAAGAGGTACGTGCCCCAAAGTGGCGAAGGTCACAGCATGGCCCTCGGACTCAAGGAGACGCCTCGGCACGCCAGTTGAAGCCACTGGCCCGCGCGCCGACAGCCCTGGTCGCCCCGCCGGCAGGGGGCACTCCACCGCTCGGCGGCAACCTTGAGCCAAGCTTGTTCGATCAGTGATCGCCTGACTACAGTCGGCCAGCATGACCGCAGACCCCTCGCTCATCCGAAGCAGCTTCGCGGCCGTCCAGCCCCACGGGCCGGAGCTGACCGCGTACTTCTACGACCACCTGTTCGCCCACCACCCCGGCGTGCGCCCGCTGTTCGCCGCCCACCTCGACGAGCAGCGCGACCGCCTGTGGGCCGCGCTGGGAGCTCTGGTCGCCAACCTGGAGAACACCGAGACGCTCGTGGGCATGCTGCAGAACCTCGGGCGCCGCCACGCCGGTTACGGCGCACTGGCGGAGCACTACCCCGCCGTGGGCGACAGCCTGATAGCCGCCCTGCGGCACTTCGCGGGCGATGCCTGGACGCCCGCCGTCGAGGAGTCCTGGACCTCGGTCTACGGCGTGATCAGCAGCACCATGGTCGAGGCCGGCGAGGCCGTCGCGCGCTGACCCCTCCCCAAAGGCTGGCACGGGGACCAACGCCCGGTACCCCATCGTTCGCGGGTCACCCCTGACACCACGCATCGAAGGGCAGGCATGAGCGATTCCCAGGCACTGAGAGACAGCTTCGCCCTGGTGGGCAAGTCGGGGGACGAGGTGCCCCGGTACTTCTACTCGTACCTGTTCCTCATCGCCCCGGAGGTCCGGCCGATGTTCCCGGTCTCCATGGGACTGCAGCGGGACCGGCTCGTCGCCGCCCTGGGCCGGATCGTCGCGGACGCGGACAACCCGGACCAACTCGTGCCCTACGTCCAGCAGCTGGGCCGCGACCACCGGAAGTTCCAGGTCGTGGCGCAGCACTACGAGGCGGTGGGGCAGGCGCTGCTGGCCACACTGGCCTACTTCCTGGGTGAGGCGTGGACACCGGAACTGCAACGCGGCTGGACCGAGGCATACACCCTGGTGGCCCGCACCATGGTGGAAGCCGCCGACGCCGACAGCAGAGTCAACCCACCCTGGTGGAACGCCGAGGTGGTACGGCACGAACAACGCGGCTTCGACCTGGCGGTCCTGACCCTGCGCCTGGACCGGCCGATGGCGTATCTGGCGGGCCAGTCCGTCATGTTGGAGACCCCGGCACTGCCCAGCACCTGGCGGTCGTTCACCCCCGCGAACCCGCCGCGCGCCGACGGGACGGTCGAACTGCACGTACGCGCCATCGACGGCGGCATGGTCAGCCCGGCCCTGGTCTACGGGCTGCGACGCGGTGACACGCTGCGGCTGGGCGCCCCGGTCGGCGACCGGCTCAGGCTCCAGCCGTCCGGCGGCCGGGATCTGGTGCTGGTTGCCGGAGGCACCGGCCTGGCCCCGATGCGCGCCCTGGTGGAAGAGATCGCCCGGCACGGACCGCAACGGCAGGTCGACCTGTTCGTGGGCGTACGCGACCCGCAGGGCCTGTACGACCAGCCCGCGCTGCACCGGTTGACCGAGGTCCACCCGTGGTTCCGGGTCACCCCGCTCATCGGCGCGGACGCCGGCACCTTCGACAACCGCAGCCTGGCCGGCCCCGTTCTGCGCGCCGCCCCGTGGCGCGGGCGCTCCATCTATGTCTGCGGCTCGCCGGCCATGGTCTCCGCGACGGTACGCGATCTCGCGGGCGCGGGCATTCCCCGCGAGCTGCTGCACTACGAAGACGGTCAGTGATCGGAGACACGTGAACAGGACAGGAGCGCACCATCCGAGGGAGCACCGGGTGACCCCGGAGGCACTGCGGTCGATGACCTTCCCCCGGGCCTCCCTGACCCGGCGCGGCTACAGCGAGGAAGCGGTGCACGACGCCCTGCGCCGCTGCGCGGTGGCCCTGATCGAACTGCAGGAGGAGAACGACCGCCTGCGAACGGACATGCAGCGCCACCGGGACTGGATCCGCGCCAACAACATCGGCGACACCACCAGCCTGACCGGGGTACCGACCGTGGACGCCGTCCTCCAACAGGCTCGCGCCCAGCAGGCGGCCGAACAGACCGTCAGCGTCGCCCGCGAACAGGCCCGCAACATGGTGCGCGCCGCGCGGGCCCAGGCGGAGTCGATCCTGCAACAGACCTGGGAGAAGCACACCCAGGCGACCGACGACGGCCCCCAGGAGACCGAACGGCTCATCTCCTACCTGCGCCAGGTCGCGGAGTCCCTGTACGTGACCGCGGACGAATACGCCTCCAAGCTCGCCGAGACGGCACCGCCGACGCCTGCGACGACTCTGCCGCCCGGCGGCTGACCCACGCGGCCCCGGGCCCGGAGCGTACGGACCCGGAACGACAGCGGAGCGGGCTCCCACTGCTCCACGAGTCAACCAGTTCGAGAAACGCCGAGGATGCGACCGCGTTGGGCCGGGCTCGGGTGCGGCACCGCTGCCTCACCGACCACATCGACCAGACGGACGCCGGACATCGTCGCCGTCGCAGTGCGATCAGAAGATGAGTCGCAGAACGATCTCGCCGTCGTCGATCTCCCCGGTGGGCTCGAACCCGAACTTCCGATAGAAGGGCCACGGCTCCCCGTCGCCAGGCTCGTAGCTGGTCAGCAGCTCGGTGGCGCCGTCCGCGCGCACCAGGGCGGCGACCTGCCTGAGCGCCTCCCGGCCGATCCCTCGCCCCTGGTACCGCTCGTCGACGAGGAGGCGCCAGATGAAGTGACGCCCTGTGTAAGGACCGGCCGGGGGTCTCCACGACAGCATCACGAAGCCGACCGGCTCATCACCGCGGTACACGGCGCGGTACCCGGGATTGGCCTCCGGTTTCTTCGCCGCCTCCTTGAGGGAGTGGGAAACGGAGGCGACGAACTGCTTCTGGTCCCGTCGGACGCGAAGGGCACGGACGGCATCCCGGTTGTCGCCGGTGATCTCCCGTAGGAGAACGCTGGGGGGTCTCACGCCACACCCCTTCCGCAGCCGGCAGCCGCACCGTCCCGACCCACGTGAAGAGCCGCCGGCAGTGGCATCTCCGCGCATACGCGTTGTCGGGCCTTCGGGTCGGACCTGTTCGCAGCGTATGTGACACAGGCGATCTGGAGCGGGGCCGGCACGCCGGGCTGGGACGCGTCCAAGGCGGCTCCGCCGTCCCTGTCCCGCCCAGCCATCCTTCGGCACTGCTCTCTCGGGTGCCGACGACCGGCCAGATCGAACGCGTGTACGACATCGCCAGCCTCGCCAGGCGTGGAATCGGCCTGAGCCGGGGCGTCCCAGCGTTCCCACTACCGCGTGTGGCAGGAGGTCCGGCCGGTTGTCGCCACTGCCGCCAGTCGTGGTGGTCTCCTCTCGCGAGGTGTCCGTACGACCTTCGTTATGGGGCGCTCTGGACGTGGCTCAACGCGACGCGGGCTTTAGCCGTACCCAGGTGGGCGAGCGCGCCGGCAGCAGGGGCCGAGGTATCGCTGACCCGCTACGCACAGTGTTTGTGCGGTGACACGAGTTGCTGATCGCGGTATCGAAAACCTGCTCTACGACCACGAGTGAGCGTGGTACCGGCGCGGGTCGACTCATCCGAGCCGGCAGCGTGACTCCGGTGGCAGCGTGATGGCGCTTGATCTGCTGCGGTTGGCGCGCCCCTTTTGGGTACCCGCACACCGAACTATGCGAAATCGATAGCTTTGGAGGTGATTGGCATGGCGACCACTCCTCGGTCGGACATGGCGACCCATCCTGACATCCTCGCCATGCGCGAACGCCACGAGATGGCCGAGCGCAGCACGAGCACTCCGAGGGCACAAGCCATCGACACGCTGGCCCTCCTCACCGGACTTTACCTCGCTGCGTCACCGTGGATCACGGGCTTCAACGGCTTTTCCACCCTGACGGTCAACAACCTGATCGTCGGCATCGCCTACGCGCTCATCATGAGCGGTGGCTTCGGCCGGGCTTATGACCGTGTGCACAGCATGGCGTGGGCAGCTTGTGCGCTGAGCGTGTGGACGATCATTGCACCGTGGGTCGTGTCCGGTGACGTCGCCACAACCAAGACCATCACAAACAACATCATCGTCGGTGTCATAGGCCTGCTGGTGGCCCTCATGGCCGCCATGATCGGCCGCCCGACAGGCCGGGACCGGACAACCTCGGGCCGTATGTCCGAACCATATACAGGAGGGCGGAGCTGACGAGGAGTGGGGGACAGGGCGCCCCGCCACAAGGAAAGTCAGGGCCGGTGGCCCCGTTCCGGAGGAGGCTGTGGGGGGCGCCTCGAGGCTCGCATTCCGGGTCTCAGGACGTCACCCCAAGATGCTGCCGTCCACAGCTCAGGCTAACGGCCGCTTTGCAGGCCGCCCGTGACGCCAGCGCCGCACCTCCTCCGCATCCCCTTCTTGACCAGCGATGAGTTCTGCGTGGCCTTCTCGGAGGCTGCCGCTGCGAAGGCCGGGACACCAGACTCTTGCTGGTGGGCGCGCGGCAGAGGAGTGGTTGGTGCCGCCCGGCGAGCGTCTGACGGCGCCTCGGTACTGGCCAGCCCCCGCCGACAGCCCGCATGATCCGCCCGCCGTGTTCGCCTCGCGGGATGAAGCAACTGCGCGTGACCTCGCTGCATCTGTGGCACGGCGTCGCGCCATCATGGCCTGTCCGGCTCCGTCACTCCAACGAGCCCATCCACTCGGCGATGGCCTGCCCGATCTCGTCCGGCGAATCTTCCTGGACGAAATGGATGCCTGCCACCGTCACCTCGGTCTGCGCCGGCCACCCACGGACGAAGTCGAGCAACCAGTCGCTGGCGAGGATCGCACCGGGCTCGGCTTTCAGGAACAGCTTGGGCACATCGCTCGTAGCCAGCCAATCTGCGTATGAAGCCGCGATCCCATCCACGTCGGCGGGCTCGCCCTCGATGGGGATCTGCCGAGGCCATGACAGCGTCGGCCGCCGCCCCTCCCCGGGCTCAGCGAACGGCCTTCTGTACGCCTCCATTTCCTCGACGGAGAGCGTGCGCAAGACGGCCTGCGGCAGCAATTCCTCCACGAAGACGTTGTCCTGCAGAACCATCGCCTCGCCGGCCTCAGAACGCAGCGCCTGCAAGAGCGAGCGCTGTCCCATCTTGTCCCAGTGGTCCCAGGCCTGCGGCCGCACGATCGCCTCCATATACGCGATGCCCTTCACCGCCTCGCGGTGACGGTTGGCCCAGTCGAAGCCGAGACCCGAGCCCCAGTCATGGACGACGAGCGTGACACGCTCACGCACGTCCAGATCCTCCAGCAAGGCGTCGAGGTAGTGGCGGTGCTCGATGAAGCGATACGAGTCGGGGCCACTGTCAGGCAGCTTGTCAGAATCACCCATGCCGATCAGGTCGGGGGCGATGCAGCGGCCCCGCGGCTGTAGATACGGCAGCACGTTACGCCAGAGATATGACGAGGTGGGATTGCCGTGCAGCAGCACGATGGGGTCGCCCTCTCCAATCTCCACGTAGGCCATCTCAAGACCGAGAACCCGTCGGCGCTGCTTCTGGTACGGAAATGCCGCGGAGATCATGTTCGCCTCTCCCTCATGTAGCAACCGAGCGTCATGACCGGCCCACGCCATGGATCTTGGGTACCGGGCATTCGACACCATAACTGGCCATACGCTCACAAGTTACATTCATTGGTGATATTAGTCGCGTACTGCTGGCGGCGGATGCGGCGGCCCAGATGTCATCTCCGTTCCGGTAGCGTCGCGTCCTGTGTGGACGGGCGGGCTGGCATCACCTGCTGGACGGACAAGGGGCAGGGCCGCCACCAGGGGCAGTCAGCATTCCCGAGCACAGCGGCGCGTGTCCGCTCTACGTGTTCAACCGCGCCTACGAGCCCGCCGCGTGAACGCCCGCGCACGTGCCGGCCTCACCCGCCCCGCACTCCGGCACGGCAGCCCCCACCTCACGGCCGGCGCACCGCCAGCAGCGCGAGGTCGTCCGCGCCGACGCCGGCGGTGTGCCGGCGGACCTCCTCCACGACGACGCTCAGCAGCCTGCCCGGCGCGTTGAACGCCCTCCCGCTCAGGTTTGCGACGGGGTCGAAGAAGATGCCCTGTGCGTCGCGGGCCTCGGTGACCCCGTCGGTGAACATGAGCAGGATCGCTCCCTGGGGGAAAGCGAGGCTCTGGGACTGCGGCGACCAAACACCCAATTCGGACATGCCGAGCGGCAGCGAGCCCTCCTCGGTTGCCACCTCCTGTAGAGCTCCGTCCGCGTATACGATCCAGGGCCAGGGTGACCGCGGTTGACGATCCGGACGGTGCCGTCGTCGTGCGGGATCTCGGCGAAGACAGCGGTGGCGAACTCCTCGAAGACCTCCTCGCCACGTCGCGTCGCGGCCTCTCTCGCCAGTGCGCGGTCGAGCCGCTGCGCCACTGTCTCCAGCGAGGACGCCTCGTCGGCGGCCTCCCGGAAGGCGCCGATCAGCGCGGCGACGGCGGCCACCGCGCCCATCCCCTTGCCCCTTACGTCGCCGACCAGGACCCGTACGCCCCACGGGGTGTCCTGTACGGCGTACAGGTCGCCGCCGATGTGCGCGCCCGCCTGCGCCGCCTCGTAGTGCGCCGCCACCTCCAGCCCGGCGATACGTTCGGCCGGTTGGGGCAGCATCGCGCGCTGGGCGGCGAAGGCGATCTCGCGCGCGGAGACGAGCAGGGTGTAGCCCCGGTCCACGACGCGGTTGATGAGCACGGTGAGGAGGGCCACCGCGAAGGAGGTACTGATCTGGGTGATGCCGTTGGAGGAGCCGACCGACATGCGATCGGCGTTGCGCGCCACGACGCCGATGAGCGCGATCGCGTTGACGATCATCACGTACGGCATCCGGTAGAACGGCGCGGCGATCAGCGGTGCCACCACGAAGATCGCCAGGAGGCCGCTGTAGCGTGCCGGCACGATCGCCTCGAGGCACAGGGCGCCCGCGAGGAGCACCCACGGTGCCAGCCAGACTAGGACGCGCGCCACGCGGGTCCACCTGCTGCCGCCGGGTGCGAGGAGTTGGTCGCCCGCGGGTCGGACGGGAGTGAGCAGAGGGGACAGCCTGAGCCAGGAGAACGCTGCCCGGCACCTGCTTGTACCAGGCGGACCCCGCGGCCCCGCCCCCGGCCCTGTAGCGGTGGCCAGGGTCGGCGCGCGACGCATGCTCTGGCCGGCCACCGCCGCGCGGGGGTTCCTCCGCACGGCCCCTGGACGGCCCGAAGGCACCGGACGGCCTGGAAGTGCCGGAGGCGCGTCGGGCACTCGAGAGCCAGCCATCGCCCGTGGGCACGCGACCGTCGGGCCCGTCCACCTTGCGGTGTCCGTCCGCGCTTGACCCTGGCTGTGTCACCGCTCGTCTCCTGCCACTACTGCGCTGGTAACCGGCAACACTGCCAAGCCTGCCGGTTTGTCCACATATAGCCAACCTTGCGGCGGACCGGTGGCAAAGGGCTCGGTGCCGTGCGCAGGCGCTGGCCATGGCGCTTTCCCCGGTGTCTGGCAGCGCTCGGGCGGTGTCGGCCGCGACCGCTTGGGCGCGGACGCGCCGAGCGGGTGGAACCTTGTGGGTCCCGCCCCCCACACAGTGTCGGCTTGGGCATATCCGCTTCCTGCTGCCGCCGCGTGACGTCCACACGTGCGTTCGCGTGTATCGCAGATGGTGCGCGGACAGTGAGAGACAACAAGAAAGAGCGGGAGCCAGTGAGACTGACTCCCGCTTTCTCATGTCGGCATTCGCGCTGGTCAGCGGATGATTCACGCTGCCTGGTTGGCGAGTGCCCCCGGCAGGATTCGAACCTGCGCACACGGCTCCGGAGGCCCTTTCATAGGCCCGCTTCTGGCCTGGTCACAGGGCTGTCAGCGGCGGAACTCGCTCCTGCCGTCCACACATGGTCCGGGAACGACTGTCAGTGGTGTGGCGTATCTTCCGCATCACTGACGATGAGCCGGGGGAGCGAGCGATGACCCACCCAAAGCTGACGGACCGTGAAGCTGTGCTGTTCGCCATGAAGCAGTATCGGGAGCGTGGCCGGAGCACATTCCTCCAGGAGCACGGGTTCGACGAGGCTAACCAGTACTACGTCCAGTTCGAAGGCGCACTGTACGACGCGAAGGCGATCGCAAACGTTGCGTACCGCCACCAGCACGGTGCGGAAGCACGTCGAACCATCAGCGGAGGCCTCGCGCACAGCAACAGGCTGTTGGAACAACTTGGATTTTCGGTCGTCGATGGCCGCCCCGTGACAGTAGAGGGTGAACTCGCCTGGCGCCTGGCCATCTGGGAGCACCTGCGGACGACACAGAACGTTCAGCAAGTTGCCCCCAACGTTCTTCGAGCTCTTGGAGCCTACGGCGGAGGACAGGGCATCTGGGTGGATGTCAGCCGCACGCGTCACATCCGGGGAGGCGGTGTCACGGTGGGTGTGCTCCACACAGGAGCCCATTACGCCGACGTTCTTGGGGAAGGATCAGCCCTCTACCACTATCCGAAGACAGGCCGCCAGCCGGGGCGCGACGAGTCCGAGATCGCGGCCACCAAGTCCGCGGCTGACCTGAAGTTGCCGATCTTCGTCATGGCTAAGCCAACCCCGAGCTCGCCAGTACGGGTCGTGCGCCTTGCCTGGGTAGAGGGCTGGGAGGACAAGAGCGAGCAGTTCCTCATCACGTACGGCGAGGCAGCTCCCCAGGAAGTTTTGAAGAGAGATGAGTCGGACCAGGAGCCCTTCGACCTTGTGGGGAACCGCCGGCGCAGGCGGCAGCGCGATGTGCAAGAGCGCCCTGACCAGGCCCGATTCAAGTTGCGTGTTTTCCAGCGCTACGGGCCTCGATGTCCCCTCACCGGCATTGCGGTTCCCCAGATGATCGAAGCTGCTCACTTGCGCCCTGTGCAGGACGACGGTACCGATGACCCGCGGAACGGCCTTCCCCTTAGCGCGGGCCTGCACCGGGCCTTTGACGCTCACCTCTTCGCCATTGACCCTGACACCTTGGAGGTTGTCACACAGCCCGGAGGTCCCACCCTCGAGGACCTCCACATAGCGACACCCCACCTCCGGGACCTTGAGCGGGGGCCGCACCGCGAGGCCCTGGAGTGGCGGTACGCAAGGTGGCTGGAGCGGGTCGGCGTGACCCGCAGGAAGTAAGCGAGGGCTCCGCAGAGCCATGACCGATCGTCAACTTGACCGACTGCCTGGACCCTTCCGAAGACTGTCAGCTGACGCCTCGTAGACTGCGCTGCGTCGAGCATAGACAATCATGGTGCCTAGGTGTCATGACAGTGAGTCGGCAGGGGGGCGGGGAGACGATGGCAGACGTCGTGAGCGGCGAGGCGGAGCAGCTGTCCTTTGGTGAGGCGGTGAGCATCAGCCCTGCGCCGTTTGTAGCCACCTCGCGTGACGCGACGGATCTCGTTCCCGTACGAATCTCCTTGGCCATTATTGAGCGATTCTCTGAGGGTCTCTACAGCTCTCCTAATAAGACCTTCGAAGAGCTTGTATCCAACTCATACGACGCGGGCGCGGAAAACGTTTGGGTCTTCATGCCGAGTGACCTCGCTACCCCAAGCGCGTCGATCCTGGTCATGGATGACGGCGAGTCAATGGACGTCGAGGGGTTGCAAGACCTCTGGCGAATCGGGAAGTCACGAAAGCGTGAAGAGGGACGGCGGGGTAAAAGAGAGCCGATTGGCAAGTTCGGCATCGGTAAGCTGGCAACCTATGTGCTCGCCGAAGAGCTGACTTACCTCGTATTTAAGGACGGAACCTACCGCGCTGTCACCATGGATTATCAGATGGTTCAGGGTGACATGAGTGACCCTCACACGCTCACTCTCGAGGTCGTTGAGCTGACGAAGGATGAGGCCAAAGAGACTCTCCTCTCGAACCTGCGCGACTATGGCATCCGGATGAAGATGGTTATGGAAAACTTCTTCCCGGATCAAGGATGTGGACCAGAAAACTGGACCGCCGCTGTTATGACCCGTCTGAAAAAGCCGGCACAGCAGATCCAGCAAGGCAGACTCAAGTGGGTACTGTCGAGCGCCATTCCACTCAATCCGTCGTTCAACCTGTACTACAACGGTGACCCAATCGAGGCATCTAAGGCTCAAGGTGAGGTCATCTGGCGATTCACCATTGGCGAGTCAGAAGAAAGCCTCCCGCCTGAAAAGAGGGTCGGTAAGGCCGGTCGAGCGACGTTGGACGGTACCGAAGTTCCCACGTACACCCTTCCTCTAGCAGGGAGGGTGTGGGGTAACGCTCAGCTCTTCGCAGATTCCTTGCAGAAGGGAAACAGCGAAAAGCTCGGCCGAAGCCACGGCTTCTTTGTCAGAGTCCGCAATCGACTCATTAATCTTGACGATCCCACCTTCAACGTCGGGCCTGAACTCAGGCATGGAACTCTCACAAGGTTCAATATGGTCATCAACGCCGATGACCTCGATGAGCTAGTTGCTAGCCCGCGTGAGAGTATCCGAGACTCGCCGGAAGTTCGTGAGCTAAAAGACTACATGCTGGCGGTTTTCAACAGAGCTCGCTCTACCCTCTCGGCGATCGACGCAAAAGACCACATGAGCGTCCTGACGCAGCAAGGACGAATCTCCAATCCGCCTCCAGGCCTCACCCAGGGCCCACTCAGGCGCATGCTGAAAAGAGCCTCTCAGGGAGATGCGGCAGTACGCGACTCGCTGGGAATCAAGCCGGATGACGCGATAGTTCCTGAGATCTTCGACCAAGGTGAGAACGAAGTTCTCGCCCAGATTCTAGTCGAACCGTCCAGTGAAGAGAGTCGCCTGATTTCCTATGATCCTCGACGTCGAGCCGCGGTAATTAACCAGTCGCACCCCTTCATTAGTAATTACGTCGACTACAAGGGTACCCAGGAAGCACTGCAACTACTCGGCCTTACCGAGCTGCTGACGCAGGCCTACATGCTGGACGAAAATATTGACGCGGTAACTGTTAACCGCATCATGAAACGGCGCGATGCTTTCCTTCGTGATCTCGTGAGCTACCACCCCCGCACAGCTCCAGTGATTGCTAAGAACCTTCGTGATGCCAGCAATGACGAGAAGCTGCTCGAAGACGCCGTTGCCGACGCTCTCTCCGTGATGGGATATCACGTCCAGCGTGTAGGAGGGAGCGGGACACCGGACGGCATTGCCACGGTACGTCTGGGGCGTCGTGACGGAGAGAAAAGCGAGAGCTATGCTCTCACGTACGATGCCAAGTCAAGCGGGTCGGATGCGCAGCGCATGCTTGATCCGAATACCAAACAATCGGCAGCCAAAACACCGCGCATCCAGGCTGGGACCGCACGTACGTCTGTACTACGGGTTCATCGCGAGAGGGCTGCGGAACAGTTCAAGCTTGAGATCGCGCCAACCTACACGCTGCTCGTTGCCCCTGGATTCCAAGGTGACGGCGACAGTAGGGCGCTTATCGGCGAAATTTGCCGCAATGACGGAATCACGCCCATCACCGTTGAAGACTTTGCACGGCTGGTTGAACTCTTTCCTCTCCGTAGGCTTTCCCCACTGAAGTTGAGGGAAATGTTCCAGTTGCACACTCCGGATACGGTCAGGGAATACGTCAACAAGATCGCAGGCCAAGCAGCTCCCGCAGCCCCTCCTGTGGCCGAAGTCATTGACCTCCTAGTGCAATACTCCGAACGGCGTACGCCTGTCACGATCGATACGCTTATGACGGCCGTCTACGAGCGTCGCGGGATCGATCTGGATCGTGAGGAAGCGACTGCGATCGTCCGGGGGCTTGCTGCCTTGGCGCCGGTAACCATGTACTTCGATGGTCAGTTGGTTGCACTCAATGCCACACCACAAGGGCTGCTGGGTGAGCTTGCACAAACTCTAAGCGAATACCCGAGTCGCCTGACTGATACCTATAGGAGCGCGGTGCCTGTTCCGAGGCAGCGAGAAGGAGAAGGATCGTGATCGTTACTCGGGCGGCTGTGCATCCGTTTCCTGCCCGGATGGCCCCAGAGCTGGCTGCCGCCAAGGTATCTCATCTGAAGGGCAGGGCGGTCGTCCTGGACCCGATGATGGGGTCTGGAACCTTCCCACTTACTGCTGCTAGGGCTGGACACAGCGCCATTGGATGCGACACGGACCCTCTGGCTCTCGTAATTGCGCACACTCTCGCTGACGACTACGACCTCGCCGAGTTCCTCTCTGCTGCCGCATCCGTTGTCAGCCAAGCCCAACGAGTTCGCGGCATCGATATTCGCGTTGACTCGGAGACGTCCAAGTTCATTGATTTCTGGTTCGATGCTGAGGCACGCTTGAGTCTTGCTGCGCTGGCGGTGTCCATCGAAAGTCGCCCTAGACATCTGATTGCGCCACTTTGGTGTGCATTCTCGCGTTTGATTATTGCGAAAGATGCTGGGGCTTCTCGGGCCCGGGATGTATCACACTCTCGCCCTCATAGGGTCCGTGAGTCTGCATCGTTCGATCCCATCGAGAAGTTTGCCGCGTCTGCCAATGCTGTCGCCAAACGCGTTTCTGCTTCCCGACTTGAGAATGGGACCATTGATGGCTCGCTGTCACCAACGATAGTGCGTGCTGATGCTCGCAGACTGCCCCTAGCATCGGGTTCCGTAGACGCAGTAATGACTAGCCCCCCTTACCTTATCGCCATCGACTACCTTCGTGGGCATCGGATGAGTTTGGTCTGGATGGGGTATTCGATCTCATATTTGCGCGCCCTACGCTCCGGCAACATCGGCTCTGAAGCTGGGCTTTTGGTGGACCCAGACCTCCAGGAGGTAGCCCGAGCCTCGTACGCTGGAGATCTTTCTGAGCGTAGCCGTCGCATTCTCGGGCGCTATGTTCGTGACATGGATGAGGTGATGGCTGAAATTGCGAGGGTCGTTAAGCCTGGCAGCCCGGTTTCATTGGTGATGGCTAACGCACGAATGAATGGCGTGGATATTTCGATCGAGGAAATACTGCTGCGTGTTGCTAGTCGGAACGGACTATCGAGAACAGGGCGCGTTTCCCGTCCGTTGCCTGAAAGTCGACGCTACTTGCCACCGCCCAGGGAAGCTACTGGTGCCCTCGACGGGAGGATGAAGGAGGAAGTCATTTTGACGTTCGAGCGCTCGTGACCTCTGAGTATATGTCGAGTCGGCAAGGCGCCGAGCCGAACACGGTCTGGGGTGCGAGAGCGGAGGGGTAGTAGGGCTTGGTCAGGTTCACTCGCCGGTGGCGTGTCCGTTTGATCGGGTGTGTCGTTGACGGGGTGTGCTGGGTGGGGAGTTGGCCGCGGTC